>NZ_JBVVQS010000098.1:0-225971 GCF_055811575.1 Mesorhizobium sp. WSM4815
GCGCCGACCGGCTTCGAGATCGACTGGAACAAGGTCATCTTCAAGATGCTGCATCTCAAGGGCATCTATGGCCGCGAAATGTTCGAGACCTGGTACAAGATGATCGCGCTGGTGCAGGGGCCGCTCGACGTCACTGGGCTGATCACCCACCGCATCGGCGTGGACGACTACATTTCCGGCTTCGAGGCGATGAAGAGCGGCAATTCCGGCAAGGTGGTGATGGACTGGTGAGATGTTGGCCGGGTGCCGTTCCGGAAACGTTGGAGGGGTGGGAATGATCGCTGCGTAGCAGTTTCATAGCTGCGTCGTTGATCTATCCAATGCCCCCTTAAGTGCCGCCACCCCTTCCGTGACCGCCGCTCGCTCGCTCGCGGTCAGCCTTCCCAGCAAGTCCCGCTCGAACGCTTTTGCCAGCGGCACCATCTCGCGATAGGCGGTTAGGCCCGCGTTGGTCAGCATCAGGTGCTCGACACGGCGGTCTTTTTCATCAGGTTTTCGCGTCAGCCAGCGGCGTTGTTCGAGTTCGGCGACGGCGCGCGAAACCTTGGTCTTGTGCATAGCCGACTGTTCGCCGAGCGCTGTTGCCGTCATCGTGCCGTGCTGGCCGAGACCGGCCAGCGTGCGCCATTCGGGCCGCGTCAGGCCGTGGCGGTCCTTGTAAACCCTGGAAAATTCGCGGCTGACAGCATCGGCAAGGCGATAGAGCCGGTAGGGCAGGAAGCTTTCAAGTTCGAGGGTGTCAGCCTCCATGGTCTGCTCCATCACGATTGATAGTTACATTTTCGATGGTTACAAATGAAACCAATTTGGTCAATCCAGGGAGGATGCCATGGCCTTTTCCTACATGCCGGGGTTCGGCAACGACTTCGAAACCGAGACTTTGCCCGGTTCGCTGCCGCAAGGGCGGAATTCGCCGCAGCGGCCGGCCTACGGCCTTTATGCCGAGCAGCTTTCGGGCTCGCCCTTCACCGCGCCGCGTGGCACCAACGAGCGTTCCTGGCTTTATCGCATCAGGCCGAGCGTCAGGCACACCGGCCGCTTCAAGGCGGCGAATTATCCGCTGTGGAAAAGCGCGCCGAATGTCGGCGATCACGAACTGGCGCTTGGCCAGTACCGCTGGAACCCGGTGCCGATGCCGAAGGAACCGACCGACTTCATTGCCGGCATGCGCTCGATCACCACCGCCGGCGACGTGCTCGGCCAGACCGGCATGGCCGCCCATGTCTATGTCGCCAACCGCTCGATGGCCGACGACCATTTCTTCAACGCCGACGGCGAGTTGCTTATCGTGCCGCAAGTGGGGGCGCTGCGCTTCGTCACCGAGATGGGCGTCATCGAATTGCGACCGGGCGAGATCGCCGTGCTGCCGCGCGGCCTCGTGTTCAAGGTCGAACTGGTCGATGAAACAGTGCGCGGCTATGTCTGCGAGAACTACGGCGCCAAGCTGACGCTGCCGGATCGTGGCCCGATCGGCGCCAATTGCCTGGCCAATTCGCGCGATTTCAAGACACCTTGCGCCTGGTTCGAGGACAAGGAGACGCCGTGCCGGCTGATCGTGAAATGGTGCGGCCAGTTTCATGTCACCAAACTCGATCATTCGCCGCTGGATGTGGTGGCCTGGCACGGCAACTACTCGCCTTACAAATATGATCTTGCAACGTTTTCGCCGGTCGGCGCCATCCTGTTCGACCATCCCGATCCGTCGATCTTCACGGTGCTGACCGCGCCGAGTGGCGAAGAAGGCACCGCCAACATCGACTTCGTCATCTTCCCGCCGCGCTGGCTGGTGGCCGAAAACACGTTTCGCCCGCCCTGGTATCACCGCAACATCATGAGCGAGTTCATGGGCCTGATCCACGGCCAGTACGACGCCAAGGAAGAGGGTTTCGTTCCCGGTGGCATCAGCCTGCACAATCTGATGCTGGCCCACGGGCCTGACGCAACAGGTTTTGAAAAAGCCTTCCACGCGGATCTGAAACCGGTCAAGCTCGACAACACCATGGCCTTCATGTTCGAGACGCGATTCCCGCAGATGCTGACCCGCTACGCCGCCGAGGTTGAAACCCGGCAGGACAATTACATCGACTGCTGGACCGATCTGAAGAAGCGCTTCAACGGCACGCCCGAGGGCGACTGGTCTTGAGCGCTGATCCAATGCGGGATCGGCTGGTGCTGCTGGGCTCGAAGGGCGGCCCGGCGCTCCGGCCGGGCGGTCCGTGGCCGAGTTCGTCGCTGCTGAAATTCGGCGGACGTACCATCGTCGTGGATTGCGGGCTTGGCGTGACGCACGGGCTGGCCGAGACCGGCATCAGCCTGAAGTCGCTCGACCTGGCCTTCATCACGCATCTGCATTCCGACCATGTACTGGAACTCGGTCCGCTGATCCACACCGCCTGGACGGCGGGTCTGGCGACACCGGTCACCGTGTTCGGCCCGCCCGGCACCGGCCATTACTGGCAGCGCTTTTGCCAGGCGATGGAATTCGACATCGAGATACGCATAGTCGACGAAGGCCGGCCTGATATCGCAGATTTGGTTTCGATCATCGAGTTCGGCGAAGGCCGGGTGATGGAGGAGCGCGGCCTGAAGGTTTTGGCGCTACGCGTCGACCATCCGCCGGTGAACGACTGCTTTGCGCTGCGCTTCGAGCATGCCGGACAGAGCGTGGTGTTTTCCGCCGATACGGCGTTCTTTCCGCCATTGGCGGATTTCGCCAAAGGCGCCGACATTCTCGTCCATGAAGCCATGCTGGAAGACGGCATCGAGCGGCTCGTCGCGAAAACCGGCAATGGCGCGCGGCTGAGGGAGCATCTGCTCGCCAGCCATAGTTTTGCTGAGGAGGCGGGGCGCATCGCCAGTGACGCAGGAGCCAAAAGACTGGTGCTCAACCACCTCATCCCGGCCGATGATCCCGAGATCGGCGAGGCCGACTGGATCGCCGCCGTCAGGAAAACATGGGCCGGAGACTTGACGATTGCCCGCGACGGCCTTGTTGTGGGACTGGAGCATGATCCCGAACCGAAGGACCGCATTAGCGAAAAGTGAGAACCGGTTTTCGGAAGAGATCATAAGAACAAAATTCAAAGCGGCACCAAAGCCGCATCAGGAGAGGAAACCGCATGAAGCTTGCCACATTGAAGGACGGGACGCGCGACGGAAAGCTGGTCGTCGTCTCGCGCGACCTGACGCGGTTCACCGATGCCTCGTTTCTGGTGCCGACGCTGCAGTCGGCGCTCGACGACTGGAATCGGATCGCGCCGCATCTGGCGACAATAGCGGAATCGCTGGAGAACAATGCGGTGCCGTCAGCGCGCTTTCACGAGCATGATGCCCATTCGCCGTTGCCGCGCGCCTACCAGTGGGCCGATGGCTCTGCCTATGTGAATCATGTCGAACTGGTGCGGAAGGCGCGCGGCGCCGAGATGCCGGCAAGCTTCTGGACCGATCCGCTGATCTACCAGGGTGGTTCGGACAGTTTCATCGCGCCGCGTGATCCGATCCGCACGCTCGACGAGGCTCTTGGCGTCGACATGGAAGGGGAAGTCGCTGTCGTCGTCGACGATGTGCCGATAGGCGCAAGCCTCGATGCGGCAAGAGCCGCGATCCGGCTGGTCATGCTGGTCAATGACGTCACGCTGCGCTCCCTCACCGCGCCAGAGCTTGCCAAGGGCTTCGGCTTCTTCCAATCAAAGCCGTCCTCGGCGTTTTCGCCCGTCGCGGTGACGCCTGACGAACTTGGCGAGGCCTGGGATGGCGGCAAGGTCAACCTGCCGCTGCTGGTCGATCTCAACGGCAAGCCGTTCGGCCGCGCCAACGCCGGCGTGGACATGACCTTCGATTTTCCGGCGCTGATTGTGCATGCCGCGAAAACCCGGCCGCTGGCCGCCGGCACCATCATCGGTTCGGGCACGGTTTCAAACAAGCTTGACGGCGGGCCTGGCAAGCCTGTCTCGGCGGGCGGCGCCGGCTATTCCTGCATAGCCGAGTTGCGCATGATCGAGACCATCGAGGCCGGCGAACCGACAACCCCGTTCCTGGGCCTTGGCGACATTGTGCGCATCGAGATGAAGGACAGGATCGGACATTCGATTTTTGGTGCGATCGAGCAGAAGGTCGAGAAATACGGAGAATGACAGGCGAGACTGTCTATCTTCTTTGCGGTGTCTGGGCTCTTCTCATGCTGGCGATCTTCATCCAGGCGGTCCGGCTGAGCTATCGCATCGAGGCGCGCTCGCCCGGGCTTACCAACCGCAGCGGCTTTCCGCGCAACGCGATGATTTTCCACACGGTGACCAACACGAACGTCGCGCGGGACGAGGAGACGCAAGCCATGCGCCGGCGCATGAACCGGCTGCTGCTGATCGTTCTCGCCGGATTCGCACTTCTCTGGGCGGGCGTGTCCTTGGTCCAGTCAGCGGAGTGATCTAGCTTAATCGCTCCAAACGCGGGGGGACCCAAGATGCCTTACACCGCTACTTACCTTTGGTTCGTGGGAATTTGTAGCATCGCCACCGCCTGGCTTTTGATTTCGGCGATCCGGCTCTGCCGTCAGATCGAGGATCGATCTGAAAGACTGCGTAACTTCAGTAGCGTGGCGCGTCTGCCGAAGCTTGTTAACGTCGCTATAAATCGGGACGTTGCGAGCGATGTTGAAACGCAAGCGCTACGCCGTGGTATGATCGCTCGTCTGCTAGCCATAGGGGCTATCGGTATCGCCGTGAATTTGATTGCCTGGACCGGTGTGTGACGTGGACCTGCTCGACCATCTGCGCCGCATGGCGCGCAACAACCTCTGGTCGAACGACCGGCTGTATAGCGCTGTGCTGCAGCTTGAGTCGGGTGAATTCGAGGCCGAGCGAACCAGCTTCTTTCCGTCGATCAAGGCGACGCTCAACCATATCCTCGCGGTCGATCATCTCTATCTCGATTTTCTCGAAGAGGGCGGCGTTGGCGCCGCGGCCCATGACGATTTCGTGCCGTTCGATGAACCACAAGCGCTGTTTGACGCCCAAGGCGCATCCGACCGGCGATTGATCGCCTTTTGCGATCATTTGTCGGCGGCCGATCTCGACCGCCGTGTCATCACCGACCGGCGCGAGGACGGAAAAATACCGGAGCGCATCGGCGACCTGCTTGCCCACCTCTTCATCCACGACATCCATCATCGCGGCCAGGTGCACGCCATGCTGTCCGGCACCTCGGTAAAGCCGCCGCAGCTCGACGAATTCTTCCTCGACTATGATCTGAAGCTGAGGAGAGCGGAGGTCGAGCGGTTGGCGATTGATGGCGGCAATTAATTGTAGTTACGAAAATTCGTGACTTAATTATTGTAGGTACATAAATTTCGATGAAGATCGTCTGGGACGAACCGAAACGGTTGGCCAACATCGAAAAGCACGGGTTGGATTTTGCCACGCTGGATGAGGAATTTTTCCTTACGTCACCCCGGCTGAAAGAAGATTGTACAATGACAAAACCTAAGCTGCAGACAAAATTCGAACCGGGGCGCGGCTACAGCAAGGAAGATTGGGATGCCGTTTCGGACAATCCGGAATGGACAGAGGAGGATTTTCGAAACGCTCGTCCCTTCGCTGAAGTATTTCCGGACCTCGCCGAAAGCATTCGCCGTTCGCGCGGGCGGCCGGCGCTCGACAATCCGAAGAAACAGGTGACGCTGCGCCTCGACAGCGATGTGGTCGCTCGCTTTCGCGCCGGCGGTCCCGGCTGGCAGAGCCGGATCAACGACATTCTGCGCAAGGCCGCCGGCTTGGCCAAATAGGCGTCGCCTACTCCGCCGCCTGTACCTTCAGCACCCCGCGCTTGATCTGGTCCTGCTCGATCGATTCGAACAGCGCGCGGAAATTGCCCTCGCCAAAACCCTCGTCGCCCTTCCTCTGGATGAATTCGAAGAAGATCGGGCCGATTACGGTTTTCGAGAAGATCTGCAGCAGGATCTTGGTCGTGCCGCCGTCAACCACGCCTTCGCCGTCGATCAGGATGCCGTGCTTTTTCATCCGCTCGATCGGCTCGTCATGGCCGTGCACGCGGGCATGAGACATCTCATAATAGGTTTCCGGCGGGCCGGGCATGAACTTCAGCCCGTTGGCTGCCAGCCTGTCGGTGGCGCCGTAGATCTCGTCCGTGCCGACGGCGATGTGCTGGATGCCTTCGCCATTGTACTTCTTCAGATATTCGGCGATCTGGCTGGTGTCGTCCTTGGACTCGTTGAGCGGGATGCGGATCTTGCCGCAGGGCGAGGTGATGGCGCGGCTGACCAGGCCGGTGATCTTGCCGTCGATGTCGAAGAAATGGATCTGCTTGAAGCCGAACAGGTCACGATAGAAATCCCACCATTTGTCCATATTGCCGCGATAGACATTGTGGGTGAGGTGGTCGAGATAATAGAAGCCGACGCCTTCCGGCTTCGGGTCGGGCTCGCCCAGCCAGTCGAATTCGGCTTCGTAGGCCGAGCCTTTGTCGCCGTAGACCTCGATGAAATAAAGCAGCGAGCCGCCAATGCCTGATATCGCCGGCACATCGAGCGCCTTGTCGACGCCTTCATAGGGTGTGGCGCCCTTGGCGACAGCATGGTCGAACGCGTGCTTGGCATCGACCACCCGCCAGGCCATCGAGGAAGCGCAGGGGCCGTGCTTGTCGACGAATTTCATCGCATGCGAGCCGGGTTCGGCATTGACGACATAGTTGATGTCGCCCTGCCGCCAGACGGTGATGTTCTTGGTGCGGTGCTTGGCTACCGGTACATAGCCCATGCGGGTAAAAAGGTCGGCGAGCTTTTCCGGTTCGGGATGCGCGAACTCGACGAATTCGAAGCCGTCGGTGCCGGCGGGATTGGCCTTGCTGATCGTTGCGGGCGGTGCATCGTGCGGGAAGGGACCCATGGTGTTGTCCTCCTAAAGCTGCTTGGCCGCAAAGGGCCATTTTGACGCTACTATAGCGCGGAGCAGGTGCATGGTGCTTGCATTCAAACGCTTTAAACGAATAGATCATGCGGGAATTGTGCATGGTGGATGAAAAAATCATGGATGAGGCGCGCATAGACCAGTTTGACCGCAAGATAATGGCTCTCTTGCAGGGCGACGCACGGCTGACCAACAACGATTTGTCGGAACGGGTGAACCTGTCGGCGTCGCAATGTTCGCGTCGCCGCCAGAGGCTGGAGGAGGACGGCTATATCAGGGGCTATCGCGCGGTGCTCGACCGCGACAAGCTCGGCTTCTCACTGGTCAACGTCATCTCGGTGACGCTCGCCACCCACAACCGCGACAATGCGCGGCGCTTCGGCGAGTTGGTGGCGCGGCTGCCGGAGGTGCAGGAGGCGCACGCGCTGACCGGCGAGATGGATTACATCCTGAAAGTGGTGACGCCCGACCTGAAATCGCTGTCGGAATTCGTC
The DNA here is from genome assembly GCF_055811575.1 of Mesorhizobium sp. WSM4815. Classification (NCBI taxonomy): domain Bacteria; kingdom Pseudomonadati; phylum Pseudomonadota; class Alphaproteobacteria; order Hyphomicrobiales; family Phyllobacteriaceae; genus Mesorhizobium; species Mesorhizobium sp. WSM4815. The sequence continues at coordinate 7,415 of NZ_JBVVQS010000098.1, forward strand.
AACGGCGTGCTTCTGCCGCACGAATCCGTGCAGCATGTGAAGACGGCGATCGTGCTGGAAACGCTGAAGGAAACCGGCGCGCTGCCGATTTAGCCCTTCGACTGCTGGATCAGCCCAAAAAGGTTGGTGCAGCGTGCGCCGGAACGGCAATAGGCGAACACCGGGCCTTCGAGCTCATCGAGCGCCTCAGCCTGGTCCTCGACATTTTGGGCCGTGATCTGGCCGCTGATGACCGGGATGTAGCGGAAGGTAAGCCCGGCGGCTTCGACTGCCGCTTTGACCGTGTCCGCCGAAGGCTGGCCGGGCTGCTCGTCATCAGGCCGGTTGCAGATGACGCTCTTGAAGCCCGCGGCCTTGATGGCGGCGACTTCTTCGGGCTGGATCTGGCCGGAGACCGAATAGTCCTCGGTGATCTGACGATATTCCATGTTTCCTCGCAAAACTGGTTTGACCGCAGTCTTAAGACTCCCCGACGAGATCGGCAATCCGCGCAGAATGAAATCCCACTGCGCAGATAGTTATTCTCGACGGAGAATCCAACCGAGCCGACGCGGCCCGGCTGGCTAGGAAGGCATCAGCTTCCGAGGATCGCGCCTTTGATCTGGGCGATGTTGTTGTGCATCAGGTCGATATAGGTCGAGGCCGGGCCGTCGGGTTGCGACAGCGCATCCGAATAAAGCGTGCCGCCAACCTTGGTGCCGGTCTCGCTGGCGATCTGCTCGATCAGCCGGGCGTTGCTGATGTTCTCGATGAAGACAGCCGCCGCCTTGTCCTGCTTCACCTGGCCGACCAGCTTGGCGACGTCGGCAGCGGACGGCTCCGCCTCGGTCGATACCCCTTCGGGCGCCAGGAAGGTGAGGCCATAGGCCTTCTCGAAATAGCCGAAGGCGTCATGCGAGGTGATGACGACGCGTTTCTCTTCCGGGATCGACTGGATCGCCGTCTGCACTTCGCCCTCAAGCGCGTCGAGTTTCTCAGTATAGGCGGCGGCATTGGCCTTGTAGCCGTCGCAACCCCCAGCGTCGGCGGTGCAGAAGGCGTCGGCGATGTTCTTCACATAGATCTTGGCGTTGGCGATCGACTGGAAGGCATGTGGATCGGTATCTTCGCCTTCAGCGGCGTCGGCATCGGCGAATTCGGGTTTGAAGTTGATCGGCGTGACGCCCTTGGTCAAAACGGCGATCGTCGCCTTGGTGGCACTGGCGTCGACCAGGCGCTGCAAAAAGCCTTCGAAATGCAGGCCGTTGACCAGCACCACATCCGCACCCGCCATCGCCACCGCGTCAGCCGGGCTCGGTTCGTAGACATGGGCATCGCCATCCGGCCCGACGATGGTGGTCAGATTGATCCGGTCGCCGCCGACATTTTTGGCGAAATCGGCAATGATCGTGAAGCTGGCGACCACTTTCAACGGCTCCGCGAGGGCCGACGACGCGCCAAAGGCTGACAATGTCATAACGCCCACTGCCAAGGCGGCGCGGATCGATTTCAGCATGGACAGCACTCCTTTGGGATCAGGCGGTTCTGTGGCGGTGATGGATAATGCGGGCGCGCAGGATGCCGCGCGTGCCGAACAGGATCGAGGCAAAATAGACAACGCCGGCCGACAGGATGATGGCCGGGCCAGAAGGCAGCGACACGTGGTAGGACAAAAGCAGCCCGGCGACGCAAGAGGCAAAGCCGATCAGCACCGCCAGCACGCACATCGGCTCGACGCGCATGGTCCAGAAGCGGGCGGCAGCCGCAGGCAGCATCATCAGCCCGACGGATAGCAGCGTGCCGAGCGCCTGGAAGCCGCCGACCAGGTTGAGCACAACGAGGCCGAGGAAGATGAAATGCACCGGGCTGCCCAGCCGGCTGACCGAACGCAGGAACAGCGGGTCGAGACATTCGGCGACGAGCGCCCGCCAGAAGATGGCGAGGCTGACCAGCGTGACCAGCACGATGCCGCCGATCAGTGTCAGCGCTTCATTGTTGAGCGCAAGCACGGTGCCGAACAGCACATGCATGAGATCGACGCTGGAGCCGCGGATCGACACCATCAGCACGCCGATCGCCAGCGAAATCAGGTAGAAGGCCGCCATCGAAGCGTCCTCGCGCTGGATGGTGAAGCGCGAGACGGCGCCTGCGCCGAGCGCGACGATGATGCCGGCAATCAGCCCGCCGATGGTCATCGGCAGGATTTCCAGCCCATAAAACAGGAAACCGGCGGCAGCACCTGGCAGGATGGCGTGGGCCATGGCGTCGCCGGAAAGGCTCATGCGCCGCAACATCAGGAACACGCCGACCGGGCAGGCGCCGAGCGACAGCATCAGCGAGCCGGCAAGCGCCCGCTGCATGAAGGCGAATTCGGCGAACGGAGCAACGAGAAGACCGTAGAGCGTGTCCATCATGCGGCCCGCGGCCCGGAGCCGTGATGATGGTCGTGCGCATGGTTGTGCCCGGGGCCGTGACCGTGATCACCGTGCTTGTCGGGCTCGCACCAGGGCGCGTTCTCCTCCCAGGCTTCGTGGAAGCGGCGCGCGCGCAACAGGTTTTCCGGCCGCAGTGTTTCCCTGGTTTCGCCCCAGGCGATTGGCTGGCGCGCCAGCAGCAGCGTCTCGGGGAAGTTCTGGCGTACCAGTTCCAGATCGTGGACGACAACCAGGATCGTGCGTTCCTCGCCATGCCAGCGCTTGATCAGTGCGATCAGGTCGCCGACGGTCTTGGTATCGACGGCGTTGAACGGTTCGTCGAGCAGAATGAGATCGGCGTCCTGCAGCAGCACGCGGGCGAACAGCGTGCGCTGCAGCTGGCCGCCCGACAGCGTGTCGATCGGGCGCTTCTCGAAGCCGCCGAGGCCGACGGCCATCAGCGCCTGGCTGACCGAATCGCGATCTTCCCTGGTGTAGCGGCCGAGCAGCCCGCGCCGTGGCCACAGGCCGAGCGAAACCAGATCAACGACCCGAGCGGGAAAGGAGCGGTCGAGCTCCGACTGTTGCGGCAGATAAGCAGCGCGCACGCCGGGCGCCCGGACAACCGTGCCGGCCATCGGCTTCAACACGCCGACGATACCCTTCATCAGGGTCGACTTGCCCGAGCCATTGGCGCCGACGACGGCAGTCAGCGACCCGCGGCGGATCGTGCCATCGAGATGATGGATCGCCGGATGGCTGTTGTAGCCCAGCGTCAGGTCGCGGAATGTCAGGCAGGTTTTGGTCATGTGACGATCCGTGGGACACGACTAATACGGCAGCGGCGGTGGATATGTGATGTTATTACATTAGTCAACAAGTCAATCCGGCGGAATTGCGGCGACCGGAGCAATTTGCGTGTGCCTATTTTCGCCCCACGCCTGCTGGCTCAAGAGGATTGGCTCATGCAACCTTGCCCCCAGCGAACCGCGACTCTAAAGAGGCGCGACCCACAAAGGAAGGAAACGTCCAATGAGCATTCGTCGCATCGATGTTGGCCCACGCATGAGCCAGATCGTCATCCACGGCAACACCGTCTATCTGGCTGGTCAGGTCGGCGAACCGGGCGGAAACGTCGGCACCCAGACCAGGGACATCCTGGCGGCCATCGACGAATTGCTGGCCAAGGCCGGCACCGACAAGACCAAGATCCTGCAGGCGATCATCTGGCTGGCCGACATGAGCACCTTTGCCGAGATGAACGCGGAATGGGACAAGTGGGTGCCACAGAGCCATACCCCGGCCCGCGCCACCGGCGAGGCCAAGCTTGCCGGGCCGGAATATCTGGTCGAGATTATTATTACTGCAGCGATTTGAGATGCGGTGAAGCTGCCGATCTCCCCCACGAGGGTCCACGAGGGGGAGATTGGATGTCACGCTGGGTTTCGCCAATCTTCAATATCGCAAAAATTACCCCTGCGACGGCGTGAACCGCGCGACCAGCGTGTGGCTGTCGGCCGCATAGGTGAAACGGACATGGGTGACCGGGTGCTCGGCGCTCCATGTCCGTCGCTCGACCACCAGGCAGGGGGCGCCGGACTCGATTTCGAGTGCGGTCGCAATGTGTCTGTCGGCGGCGACGGCGCGGATGCGGTGCTCGGCGGCACTCCATGGCACGCGGGCGATCAGCCACGGCCCAGGCGCGACGGCAAAAAATTCCTCGTTGGCAGCCTCGGCCACAGCGGCCAGGTTGATCAGCCGCTGTTCGTGGGCGAACGGCCGCTTGCCGGCAAAATGCCGGCATTCCAGCGCCAGCACCGGCCCGTTGGAGTCGAGTTCCAGCAAGGCGCGATCCTCGGCGCTGCTGCGCCTTTTATGTCGCGCCACACGCTCGTAGCGATAGGGCAGGCCGAGCGCCTCGACCTCGATCCTGATGTCATGGATTTCCAACACCGCGGCTTGCGACTGCGGCCGCCGGACAAAGCTGCCAGAGCGGCGGCGGCGCTCTATCAGCCCCGCCTTGGCAAGCTGCGACAGCGCCTTGTTCACCGTCATGCGCGAACATTTGTACTCGGCCGTCAGCTCGTGCTCGAACGGGATGCGGTGGCCGGGCGCCCAGGCGCCGGACAGGATTCGTTCGCTGATGTCGGACAGGATGCGTTGATGCAGCGAGAGGGGCTCGCCGCCGTCCGCATCCATTGTCTGGATCATGCTCATGGCGAAAGCGCCGTCATCACCTTGCGAAAACGCTCGGCAATAAAATCGCGCCTTGCATGCCTGCCACTGCTGACCAGTTTCTTGCCATGCACCCAGACACAATCGACCTTGGAACCGTTGGCGAAGATCCAGGTGTCGAGCACTGCATCGCCCGTCTTGCCGGCAAGCGACGGGTGCTTGCCATCGAGCGAGATGAAATCAGCTGGGGCGCCAGCGGCGATCCGCGAGGGGCTTGCGCCGAGCGCCGCGCTGCCGCCGTCGAGCGCGGCATCGAACAGTGCGCGCCCGGTCGAACCGCCGGCGACCGCCAGCAGGTTGCGGGCACGGTGGGCGAGGCGCTGCGAATATTCGAGCTGCCGCAATTCGTCCGGCAGGCCGATCAGCACGTTGGAGTCGGAGCCGACGCCGAAGCGGCCGCCATGCTGTTTGAACAAAGGTGCTGCAAAGGTGCCGTCGCCGAGATTGGCCTCGGTGATCGGGCAGAGGCCGGCGATTGCTCCGCTTTTCGCCATGGCCGCCGTCTCGGTCTCGGTCATGTGGGTGGCGTGGATCAGGCACCAGCGACTATCGACCCTGGCATTGGCGAGCAGCCATTCGACCGGCCGCGCCCCGGACCAGGCAAGGCAGTCCTCGACCTCCTTCACTTGCTCGGCGATGTGGATGTGGATCGGTCCGCCGGGTGCCATTGTCGCGATGTTTTCCAACTGCTCCGGTGTCACGGCGCGCAGACTGTGCGGGGCGATGCCGACGACAGCGTGATTCAAGGTGGGAACGGTTTCGTGACATTTCTCAACAAGCCGCGAGAACCGATTAATATCGTTGATGAATCGCCGCTGGCCTTCATTCGGCGCTGCGCCGCCGAAAGAGGAATGTGCATAGAAGACCGGCAGCAGCGTCAGCCCGATGCCGGTGTCGGCAGCCGCGGCGGTGATGCGGTCGGCCATTTCGGCGACGTTGGCGTAGGGCTGGCCGTCGCGGTCGTGATGCAGATAGTGAAACTCGCCGACGCGTGAGAACCCAGCCTCCAGCATCTCGACATAGAGCTGCGCGGCGACCGCCTCGACCTGATCCGGCGTCATCGACAGCGCGAAGCGATACATCACCTCGCGCCAGCTCCAGAAACTGTCGGCTGAAGGGCCGCGCAGCTCGGCTAGACCGGCCATGCCGCGCTGGAAGGCGTGGCTGTGCAGGTTCGGCATGCCTGGCAGCAGAATGGCATGGCGTTCGTCGCCGGGCTGGGATGCGGTGTTCGGCTCGACCGTGGCGATGTGGCCATCACTGACGACGATCCGGGCATTGGAATGCCAGCCGTCGGGCAGAAGCGCCTGTTCCGCAAAGATCGCAGTCACGTTTTTCTCTCCGATTCCCTTTGTCCCGTGCAATGATACCACTTGCAGTGCGTTTCAATATGTATATACATAACCACCGCCGATTGAAACGGAAAAGATGATGGCTGGAGAGAGCAAAAGCCGGGCAGGGGAGATCCGCCTCTGGCGCAATGCGCGTCTGGCGACCATGGCCGACAGCGCCGCCGGACTGGGTATCGTCGAAGACGGCGCGATCGCCGCGCGCGATGGCCTGATCGTCTATGCCGGCCCGGAAGCCGACATGCCGGCAGCGTTCAGCCAGAACGCCGAGAATGTCGATTGCGAAGGCCGCTGGATCACACCCGGCCTGATCGACTGCCATACTCATCTGATCCACGCCGGCAATCGCGCCAACGAATTCGAGATGCGGCTGGCCGGCGCCACCTATGAAGAGGTCACCAGGGCCGGCGGCGGCATCGTCTCGTCGGTCAAGGCGCTGCGCGCTGCCAGCCAGCAGGAATTGGTTGCGCAGTCGCTGCCGCGCCTCGACGCGCTGATCGCTGAAGGCCTCACCACCATCGAGGTCAAGTCGGGCTACGGGCTCGATCTCGAAAACGAGAAGAAATCGCTGCGCTCCGCGCGGCTCTTGGGCGAAAACCGTCCAGTAACGGTAACAACGAGCTTCCTCGGCGCGCATGCCCTGCCGCCTGAAGCGAAAGGCGACAAGGACGCGTTTATCGATCTGGTCGCAAACGAGATTTTGCCGGCCGTCACCGCCGAGGGCCTGGCCGACGCGGTCGATGGTTTTTGCGAGGGCCTCGCCTTTTCGCCCGAGCAGATTTCTCGCGTGTTCGACGCGGCGAAAGCAGCGGGCCTGCCGGTAAAACTCCACGCTGACCAATTGTCCAACCTGCACGGCGCAGAACTTGCAGCGCGCTATGGCGCCCTGTCGGCCGACCATCTCGAATACACTGACGAGGCGGGTGCGGCGGCGATGGCGAGGGCCGGGACCGTGGCGACGATCCTGCCCGGCGCCTACTATTTCATCCGTGAGACCAAGAAGCCGCCGATCGGCCTGTTTCGCCAGCACGGCGTCAAAATGGCGGTCGCCACCGACTGCAATCCCGGCACCTCGCCGCTGACCTCGCTGCTGCTGACCATGAACATGGCGGCGACTTTGTTTGGTCTGACTGTTGACGAATGCCTTGCCGGTGTCACCCGCGAGGCCGCCCGCGCGCTCGGACTGCTCGGACGAACCGGCACGCTGGAGGCTGGAAAATCGGCCGACCTGGCGATCTGGGACATCGAGCGCCCTGCCGAGCTCGTCTACCGCATGGGCTTCAACCCGCTGCATGCCCGCATCTGGAGGGGACAATGAGTAAACTCAAACTCAAGCCGGGCAACACGACGCTGGCCGACTGGCGCGAAATCTATCGTGGCGCCATGCCGAAGCTGGACGCGGCCTGCTGGCCAAAGATCAAGGCCAGCGCCGAGGCCGTTGCCCGCATCGTCGCCAAGGGTGAGCCAGTCTATGGCATCAACACCGGTTTCGGCAAATTGGCCAGCGTCCGTATCCCCGCCGCCGATCTCGAGACGCTGCAACGCAACATCGTGCTGTCGCATGCCGCCGGTGTCGGCGAACCGATGCCGGTCGCTGTTTGCCGGCTGATGATGGCACTGAAGCTGGCCAGCTTGGCGCAGGGCGCCTCCGGCGTGCGGCCGCAGACCATTGAGCTGCTCGAAGCGATGCTCGCCAACGACGTCATTCCGGTGGTGCCGGCGCAAGGCTCGGTCGGCGCATCCGGCGACCTTGCGCCACTGTCGCACATGACAGCGGCGATGATCGGCGTCGGCGAATGTTTTACCCCGCATGGTCGGTTCCCGGCCAAGGTCGCCTTTGTCTCTCACGGGCTGGAGCCGGTCACGCTTGGCGCCAAGGAAGGGTTGGCGCTGCTCAACGGCACACAGTTTTCGACCGCCTATGCGTTGGCCGCCTTGTTCGACGCCGAAGTGCTCTACCAGTCGGCGCTGGTCGCCGGTGCGCTTTCGACCGATGCCGCCAAGGGTTCCGACGCCCCCTTCGATCCGCGCATCCACCTGCTCAGGAGGCATCCTGGCCAGATCGAGACGGCAGAGGCGCTGCGCAACCTGATGGCCGGCAGTGCCATCCGTGAATCGCACCGGGTCGGAGACGAACGCGTGCAGGACCCGTACTGCTTGCGCTGCCAGCCGCAGGTGATGGGTGCAGCGCTCAGCGTGCTGCGCCAGGCCGCCGGCACGCTGGGCACCGAGGCCAACGGCGTCACCGACAATCCGCTGATCTTCGCCGAGGACGACACAGCACTTTCCGGTGGCAATTTCCACGCCGAGCCAGTCGCCTTCGCCGCCGACATGATCGCGCTCGCCGTCTGCGAGATCGGCTCGCTGTCGGAACGGCGCATCGCCATGCTGGTCGATCCGGCGCTGTCGGGCATGCCGGCCTTCCTGACCCCGAAGCCAGGCTTGAATTCCGGCTTCATGATCCCGCAAGTGACGGCGGCGGCACTCGTCTCGGAAAACAAGCAAAAGGCCTATCCGGCCAGTGTCGATTCGATCCCGACCTCGGCCAATCAGGAAGACCACGTCTCGATGGCGGCACATGGCGCGCGCCGGCTGATCGGCATGACCGAGAATGCGACGGCCGTCATCGGCATCGAATTGTTGGCCGCCACGCAGGGCTGCGATTTCCATGCGCCGCTGGCATCGAGTGCGCCGCTCGAAGCGGTACGCAGGCTGGTCAGGGCCGAAGTGCCGCATCTCGACAATGACCGGCATTTCCACCCGGACATGGAAAAGGCCATCGCCATGGTGCGCAGCGGCGCTGCCGTGAAGGCAGCGGGCGCGGTGGCGCTGCCGGGAATCGCGTCGTGAGGGCGCACACCTCGATAGGTCGCGATCCTTCGCGCCGTAGAGCGCCGGCGCAGGGAGACCATTCATGACTTTACCCTCCTGGCTCACTGTAACGCCCGGCACCGCCCCGCTGCTGGTCTCGATCCCGCACACCGGCATCGATCTCGTCGGCCTTGAGAACCGGCTGGTGTCGCCTTGGCTCGGCCGCCGCGACGCCGACTGGTGGATCGACAAGCTGTATGACTTTGCCGAAGACCTCGGCGCGACGGTGGTGCATACCGCGATCTCGCGCACCGTCATCGACGTCAATCGCGATCCGTCTGGAGTCTCGCTCTATCCCGGCCAGGCAACCACCGGCCTGTGCCCGACCGAGACCTTCGACGGCGATCCGCTATATCGTGTCGGGGAAGAGCCTGATGCCTCGGAGGTCGACGAGCGCCGCGAAAAGTACTTTGGGCCTTACCATGCCGCCATGCAGGCCGAGATCGACAGGCTGCGCGCCGTGCACCGGAAGATCGTCCTCTATGACTGCCATTCGATCCGCTCGATGCTGCCGCGGCTGTTCGAAGGCACGCTGCCGGTGTTCAACCTCGGCACCAATGACGGCAAAAGCGCCGACCCGGGCTTGCAGGCAATGGTTGGCCAGATCCTCGCCGAGACCGGCGAGAGTTTTGTCGTCAACGGCCGCTTCAAAGGCGGCTGGATCACGCGCCATTTCGGCCAGCCGCACAACAACGTCCATGCGCTGCAGATGGAACTGTCCAACCGCGGCTATATGCGCGAGCCCGAGGGCAAAGGTACGCCCGACAATTGGCCGGTGCCTTACGACCCGGCATTCGCCGCGCCGATCCGCGCCACGCTGAAGCGGATCCTGGAAAGCGCGATTGCCTGGACCGGGCGCTGACGCATCGCCGCGCAGCTCATTCGAAAGGAAAAGTGACGCCATGACCGATCCTCGCCACAACATCCGCGAAGTCCGCAGCCCGCGCGGCAGCGAGCTCAATGCCCGCACATGGCTGACTGAAGCGCCGTTGCGCATGCTGATGAACAATCTCGATCCCGACGTCGCTGAAAATCCCAACGAACTGGTCGTCTATGGCGGCATCGGCCGCGCGGCGCGCACCTGGAACGACTTTGATCGCATCGTCGCCTCTCTGAAGACGCTTGGAGACGACGAGACGCTGCTGGTGCAGTCGGGCAAGCCGGTCGGCGTGTTTCGTACCCACACCGATGCGCCGCGCGTGCTGATCGCCAATTCCAACCTCGTGCCGCACTGGGCGACATGGGAGAAATTCAACGAGCTCGATAAGAAGGGCCTGATGATGTACGGCCAGATGACGGCCGGCTCGTGGATCTACATCGGCACCCAAGGCATCGTGCAGGGCACCTACGAGACCTTCGTCGAGGCTGGCCGCCAGCATTACGACGGCAACCTCAGGGGCAAATGGCTCCTGACCGGCGGCCTCGGCGGCATGGGCGGCGCCCAGCCGTTGGCCGCGGTCATGGCCGGCGCCTGCTGCCTGGCGATCGAATGCGATCCCGACCGCATCGATTTCCGGCTGCGCACCCGCTATGTCGACGAACGCGCCGACACGCTCGACGAGGCACTGGAAAAGATCGAGCGCTGGACCAGGGCCGGCGAGGCGAAATCGGTCGGCCTGGTTGGCAACACCGCAGACATCGTGCCGGAACTGGTGCGGCGTGGCGTGCGTCCCGACCTGGTCACCGACCAGACGTCGGCGCATGATCCGCTCAACGGCTATCTCCCCAAGGGCTGGTCGCTCGCCGAATGGCGCGAGAAGCGCACCAGCGACCCGAAGGCGGTCGAAAAGGCGGCGCGCGCGTCGATGCGCGAACATGTCGAGGCGATGGTGGCGTTCTGGAACGCCGGCGTGCCGACGCTCGACTATGGCAACAACATCCGCCAGGTGGCGAAGGAGGAAGGGCTCGACAATGCCTTTGCCTTCCCGGGTTTCGTGCCGGCCTATATCCGGCCACTGTTTTGTCGCGGCATCGGTCCGTTTCGCTGGGCAGCCCTCTCCGGCGATGCCGAGGACATCTACAAGACCGACGCCAAGGTGCGCGAGCTGACGCCAGGCAACACCCACCTGCACAACTGGCTCGACATGGCGCGTGACCGCATCGCCTTCCAGGGTCTGCCGGCGCGCATCTGCTGGGTCGGTCTCGGCGACCGCCACCGGCTCGGCCTCGCCTTCAACGAGATGGTGGCGAAAGGCGAGCTCAAGGCGCCGGTGGTCATCGGCCGCGATCATCTCGATTCAGGCTCGGTTGCCTCGCCGAACCGCGAGACGGAATCGATGAAGGACGGCTCGGACGCCGTGTCCGACTGGCCGCTGCTCAATGCGCTGCTCAACACCGCCTCCGGCGCAACCTGGGTATCGCTGCATCATGGCGGTGGCGTCGGCATGGGGTTTTCGCAACATGCCGGCATGGTCATCGTTGCCGACGGCACACGCGAAGCGGCCAAACGCCTGGAGCGGGTGCTATGGAATGACCCCGCAACCGGCGTCATGCGCCACGCCGATGCCGGCTATGACCTCGCCATCGACTGCGCCAGGGAGCACCAGCTCAACCTGCCAGGCATCCTCGGCTGAACCGCGCCTTGCGCATCCTGCGGGCAGCCGAATACCGGTCCATGCCGTGGAAGAACGGCGGCGGAATGACGACGGAAATCGCCGTCTCGCCTACACGTGCTGCGCTCGACGATTTCGACTGGCGCGTCTCCATGGCGCGCGTCGAAAGCGGCGGGCCATTCTCCGACTTTGCCGGAGTGGACCGAAGCTTGGCCGTATTGGAAGGTGAGGGGATTGTCCTCGATATCGCCGGCGGCCCGACGACTACGCTGACCAAAACATCCGCCCCGCTTTCGTTTGCGGCCGATGTGCCGACGCAAGCGGCGCTGATCGCCGGTCCGATCACCGATCTCAACGTCATGACACGGCGTGGACGGATGACCCATGCCGTCGAACGCCTGGTGATTTCAGCCCCGACGGACATCCAGTCGGCCGCTGATGCGACCCTCATCCTGTGTTTTGACGGCGAGATCACGATGGCCGGCGCGACGCCTGTCCGCATCGGACCGCGCGACACGCTGTTGCTCGGACCGGGCGCTCTGTCACAGCGCCTGGAGCCTGCGCGACCAGCGACGCTGTTCGTGATCCGCATCGATCGCGTTGCAGCAAACGATTAACGCCTGTTTCGAAACATGATCACAACACCGGCAAAATATGCCGTAAGATCAAGCCCAGATCACGAAAAAGCCTGAATCCTTCCGTCGATCAACTCCCGGCGGGAGGGAGGTGGTTCGTCTGCAGGTCTTGGTGCGAAAATATTTCGGCCCTTGTTTCGATGCAACCAATTCCATTTCAACCGGTTCTAGGACATTGCCGTGGCGGTGACGCCGCTAACGCGTCCCCCATGCGGAATTTTCAATGAATATACAGACAGACCCCACCCAAATGGAAAAGACGAGCGCGAGCTTTCCGGCCATCACGGAAGAGCCGATACGCTCCAATTTCCTGCCGGAAGAGCGCCTGCGCACACTGGGTGCAAGCCTCGCCAAGGGTGACGTCAAGGATCTGTTCGGGCTGGAGCCGTTCGATTTCCAGCCACGCGTCCGCGACAGCGCCAGCAAGATCCTCGAAGTCTACCGTTCGACCAATGCCGCGCAGGCGAGAGGCGAGACGATCACGCCGGCGGCGCAATGGCTGCTCGACAACAATTATCTGGTCGAGGAAACCATCTTCCAGGTCAAGCGCGACCTGCCACGCCGCTTCTATCGTCAGTTGCCGACCCTGAAACTGTCCGACGGCGCCAGCGTGCCGCGGGCCCTTGCGCTGGCCTGGACCTATGTCGCCCATTCGGACAGTTCGGTCTCGGCGACCATGTTCAAGGCGATCGTCGAAGGCTTTCAGGCCGTCGAGCCGCTGAAGATCGGCGAGCTCTGGGCGCTGCCATCGCTGCTGCGCTTCGTTCTGATCGAAAATCTTCGCCGGATCGCGGTTCGGGTCAGTCGTACCCGGCAGATGCGCCAGATTGCCAACGAGGTCGCAGACCGCGTGCTGGCACTCGATGAAACCGCCGACCGTCAGGCGATCCTGTCGAACTACGTCGCCCATGCACAAGACACCACCTTTGCCACTCAATTGCTCTACCGTCTGCGCGACGGGTCGCAAAATGCCGGCAGGGCGCTGGAATGGCTGGAGGGCGAGCTTGAAAGGTCCGGCTCCGACGCCGAGGAAATCATCATCAGCGAGCATCGCACGTTGTCCAGCGGCAACGTAACCACCGGCAACATCATCCGCGGCCTCAGGCTCATCAACGATATCGACTGGACGGTTTGGTTCGAAGATGTCAGCCGCATCGACACCTTGCTGCGCGAGCGCACCGATTTCGCCGCACTCGATTTCTTCTCGCGCGACCAGTACCGGACCGCGATCGAGGAAATGGCGCGCCGCTCCGATCGTTCCGAATTCCGTGTTGCTGAAAAGGCGATCGAACTCGCCGGCCATGCCGCCATCGCCGATACCACCGTCACCGGTCCGAACGCTCACACCGACGTCGGGTTCTTTCTGGTCGGCCCGCGCCGGCTGGAACTGGAAAAGGCGATCGGCTATCGGCCGACGGTCAGCGTCACGATCAAACGGGCGTTCTGCAAGACCGGATGGCTGGGCATTGTCGTGCCGGTGTTCGCGCTGACGGTCCTGCTTCTTGTCCTCTCCGGCAACGCCCTTGCCAGTCTCGGCCTGTCCATACCGTCGATCGTCCTGATGCTGGCGCTGTTTGCCGTGCCGGCCAGCGAAGGCGCGCTTGCCTTCTTCAACACCGTTGTAACGTTGTTCCTGAAGCCGACGCGCCTCGTCGGCTACGACTATAAACGCGGCATGCCGCCCGAGGCGCGCACGCTGGTGGTGGTGCCGTCGCTGATCGGCTCGCGCGACGACGTCGAGGAGAACATCCGCAACATCGAAGTGCACCACCTGGCCAACACGGCGGACGAAATCCATTTCGCTCTGCTTTCGGACTGGCCGGACAGCAAAACCGAAATCGATGCGGCGGATATCGAGATCCTCCAATATGCTCGCGACGAGATCGCGCGGCTGAACGCCCGCTATCCCAGCGAAGGCGCGCCGCGTTTCTACGTCCTGCACCGCCGGCGGCTCTACAATGAATCCCAGGGCGCCTGGATGGGCTGGGAGCGCAAGCGCGGCAAGCTCCACGAACTGAATCTTCTGCTGCGTGGCGACAGCGACACCACCTTTCTGCCGCTGGACGTGCCGTTGCCGGAAAACGTCATCCATGTGATGACGCTGGATGCCGATACGCGCACCACCCGCGATGCCGTCGCCAGTTTGGCTGGAAAGCTTTGCCATCCGCTCAACCGTCCGCATTACGATGCGGCAAAGCGCGTCGTCACCGCCGGCTATACCATCCTGCAGCCGCGCATCACCGCGTCGCTGACCAGCGGCGACGACGCATCCTTCTTCCAGCGGGTCTTTTCTGCCAATCGCGGCCTCGATCCCTACGTATTTGCCGTCTCGGACATCTACCAGGACGTCTTCGGCGACGGCTCCTTCACCGGCAAGGGGCTCTATCACGTCGACTCCTTCGAGGCGGCGCTGAAGGGCCGCATCGAAGAAAACACCGTCCTCAGCCACGATCTGCTCGAAGGCGCGTTGGCGCGCGCGGCACTGGTCACCGACGTCGAACTGGTCGAGGACTATCCGACCCGCTATTCGGTCGACGCGTCGCGCCACCATCGCTGGGCGCGCGGCGACTGGCAGCTTCTGGGCTTCATTCTCAATCCGCGTTCCGGCGTGCCGGCGCTGTCGCGCTGGAAGATGGTCGACAATCTGCGCCGGTCGCTGACGCCGATCTTCTGGGTGATGGCCGCGATCGCCGGCTGGACGCTGCTGCCCTTCACCCAGGCCGCGCAATGGCAGGCGCTGCTGATCCTCACACTTTTCATGGCGCCCACGTTCGACATCGTCCACGCCATCCTGCCGAAAAGCGGCGACCAGACGCCGCGCGGTCATTTCTCGGCGCTGGCGCGCGACGTCGTCTTCGGCACCGCCCTGGTGGCTCTGAAGATCGTGCTGATGGCGCATCTCGCCTGGATGATGGGCGATGCCATCATTCGCACGCTCTACCGCCTGTTCGTCAGCCGGAAGAACATGCTCGAATGGCGCACTGCCTCGCAGGCTCACAAGATTGGCGACAACGATCTCGGCTCCTATTACGGCATGATGTACGGCGCGGTGATCGTCGGCGTCGTCGGCCTCGCCATCCCTGTTGTGGCCGATTCCACCGGAGCTTTCGTCGCCTTCTTCTTCGCGCTGTTCTGGATCGGCTCGCCGGCCTTCGCCTTCTTTATCAGCCGCTCGGCCGAAACCGAAGACCGTTTGCGCATATCGGCGGCGGACATCCATGTGCTGCGCACGATTGCGCGGCGCACATGGCATTATTTCGAGACCTTCGTGACGGCCGAGCATCACAATCTGCCACCCGACAATTTCCAGGAAAGCCCGGCGCCTGTCGTGGCCCCCCGCACCTCGCCGACCAATATCGGCGTCTATCTCCTGTCAGTTGTTTCGGCGCGCGATTTCGGCTGGATCAGCCTGTCCGACGCCACCACCCGCATCGACGCGACGATGTCGACTATCGAGAGCATGCCGCGTGAGCGCGGCCATCTCTTCAACTGGTATGACACGACGACGCTGAAGCCGCTCTATCCGCTGTACATTTCCGCCGTCGATAGCGGCAATCTCGCCGGCCATCTGGTCGCGGTGGCGGCAGCCTGTGCCGAATGGGCGGAAGCGCCTGCAGTCCACCTTCAGGGCGACTTCGAGGGTATCCTCGATACGGTGACGATCCTCGACGAAAGCCTGGCCGAGTTGCCTGACGACCGCCGTCAGTTGCGGCCGTTGCGCCAGCGACTTGCCGATCGCCTCGATGGCATGCGACGCGCGGTCGAATCGATCAAGGCACAGCCCGAGATGGCGTCGATCCGCACCATCAACCTGGCCGTTCTGGCCGGCGAGATCCGCAAGCTCGCCATCGCCATCCATACTGAGGCCGCATCGACGCAGAGCGACACCATCGCCGACTGGGCGGCGAGACTGGAAGCCACCTGCGAAGCGCATGTCCATGACGCGCATAGCGACGACACTGCCGTCGAGGCGCTGCGGGCCAAGCTTCTGTCGTTGCGCGAGCGCACGCGCCGCTTTGCCTTCGAGATGGATTTCTCCTTCCTCATGCGCAAGGAACGCAAGCTTCTGTCGATCGGCTACCGGGTCGAGGAGCATCAGCTCGACGAGAGCTGCTACGACCTCTTGGCTTCCGAGGCGCGGCTGACCAGCCTGTTCGCCATAGCCAAGGGCGATCTGCCGACAGAGCACTGGTTCCACCTCGGCCGGCCGATCGTCGAGATCGGGTTCAAGGGCGCGCTGATGTCCTGGTCCGGCTCGATGTTCGAGTATTTGATGCCGCCGCTGGTGATGAAGGAGCCGCAAGGCAGCATCCTCAACCAGACCAGCAAGCTCATCATCAAGCGCCAGATCCAGTACGGCCGCTCGAAGGACGTGCCCTGGGGGATTTCGGAAGCGGCCTACAACGCCCGCGATCGCGAACTGACCTACCAGTACACCAATTTCGGCGTGCCTGGGCTGGGCCTGAAGCGAGGTCTTGGCCAGAACACGGTGATTGCCCCCTATGCGACCGTGCTGGCGGCGCAGTTCACCCCGCGTGAATCGGTGCAGAACCTGGCTAGGCTGCGGCGGCTCGGCGCCCTTGGCCGGCACGGCTTCTACGATGCGGTCGATTTCACGCCGCAACGCGTGCCGGAGGGCACCGACCATGTCGTCGTGCTGAACTACATGGCCCACCATTCCGGCATGTCGATCGCCGCCGTCGCCGACGCCATCTTCGAAGGACGCCTGCGCGACCGCTTCCACAGCGATCCGGTGATCGAGTCGGCCGAGTTGCTGCTGCAGGAAAGAGCGCCGCGCGACATCCCGACCGCCACCGTCAGGACCGAGGCCGACGAACGGTCGAAGGACGAAACGGAAGCCGAGAGCCCCGATACGCGCATCGTGCTCAACCCGCTCAAGGCGCTGCGTTCGACCAGCGTCATGTCCAATGGCCGCTACTCGGTCATGGTTACCGCGACCGGCTCCGGCTATAGTCGCTGGGGCGAGCTTGCCGTCACGCGCTGGCAGCCGGACCCGACCGAGGATCGGCTTGGCTCCTACATCTTCCTGCGCGACTCCGGCACCGGCGACTGGTGGTCGGCCACCGCCGAGCCGAAGCGTGCCACCCACGAAGAGGTGCGGACGCTGTTCTCCGACGACAAGGCGAGCTTCGTCAAGTCAGTGGGATCACTGCGTTCGGAGGTCGAATGCATCGTCATTTCGGAAGGAAATGGCGAAGGCCGGCGGGTGACGCTCTACAATGACGGCCCGGTCGACCGGCATATCGAAGTGACCTCGTTCGCTGAACTGGTGCTGGGCTCCGAAGCATCCGACAACGCGCATCCGGCGTTCTCGAAAATGTTCGTGGAAACCGAAATCGCTGCGAATAACGCAGCGATCTTCGCCACCAGACGAAAGCGGGAAACGGACGAGCCTGATGTCGCCATGGTGCATTTCGTCACCGACCCGTCTGGGTCGACGCGCGACGCCGAGGCCGAAACCGACCGGCGCGCCTTCATAGGCCGCGGCCGCACCATTACCGAGGCCGCCGCCTTCGATCCCGGCGCCAAGCTTGGCGGCCATTCCGGCTTCACGCTGGATCCGGTCGCGGCACTTCGCCGACAGGTGCGCGTGCCGGCCAACAAGAAGATAGCGCTGACCTTCTGGACTGCCGTCGGCGCCAACCGTGCCGAACTCGAAGAAGCCATTGCGCGGCTTGATCATCCGGAAGCCTTCGCGCGCCAGGCGATGCTCGCCTGGACCCGCTCACAGGTGCAGACCCGGCATCTCGGTCTCAGCCTTGCCGATGCCGCCAATGTGCAGAATCTGGCGCGCTACCTGATCTATCCGGATCCGTTCCTGCGGCTTCCGGCCGAATCGATCGCTTCCGGGCTCGGTAGGCAATCGGGCCTATGGCCGACCAGCATATCCGGCGACTTTCCGATTTTCCTGGTCAGGATCGGCGATGTCGCCGATCTCGAAATCGTTGCCCAGGCGCTCCGCTTCCAGGAATACATGCGCGCCCGAGGCATGATGATCGACTTTGTCGTCATCAACGAGCAGGCTTCGTCCTACGTGCAGGACCTGCAACGGGCGGTCGAGACGCTGTGCGAAAACAGCCGCCTGCGCGGCAAGGAGCTAGGACCCCGCCAGCACATCTTTGCGGTGCGCCGCGACCTCATGGACGAGGCGACCTACAGGACGCTGCTGGCCACTGCTCGCGTCGTTCTGCACACGCGCAACGGCACCATCTTCGATCAGATCGAGCGCGCCGAGGCCGCTGCGCTGCAAGCGCGGGACGCCTTGCAGCCGGCGGGTGCAGCAGCGCTTCGTGAACCGTCTCCGCCGGCGCCACAGACGTGGGCCCAAGCCTCGTTCGACGGCAGTGCCGACGGCAGCGGGCTCAACCAGTGGAACGGTTTTGGCGGTTTCGAGGGCGACGGACGCCACTATGTCGTGCGCCTTGCTGGCCGCCGCACGACGCCGCAGCCCTGGATCAATGTCGTCTCCAACGCCTCGTTCGGTTTCCACGTTTCGGCTGAAGGCGCCGCCTTCAGCTGGAGCCGAAACAGCCGCGACTATCAACTGACGCCGTGGGCGAACGACCCGGTCACCAACCGGCCAGGCGAGGGCATCTATATCTACGATCATGCCAGCGGCCGGGCATTCTCGCCGCTGGCCGCCGTCTTCCGCGATCCCGCCATGACCTACGAAACATGGCACGGGCAGGGGTTTTCGACCTTCCGTTCGAAGCGCGGGCCGCTGTCGATGGACCTTACCCATGTGGTGGATTCCGTCGATCCGGTGAAAATCTCCCGGTTGCGCATCCAGAATTCCGGTTCGGCGCCGGCGCGCCTGCGCGTCTATGCCTATGCGGAATGGGTTCTTGGCAGCCATCGTTCGCGCACGGCGGCGACCATCGTTCCGTCCAGGGATGCCGCGACGGGCGCGTTGCTGGCGCAAAATCCCTACGGGCTCGATTTCAGCGAGCGGGTCGCCTTCCTGGCCGCCGACGGCGCTCCACACTCGGTGACGGCCGACCGCGGCGAGTTCATTGGCCGCCACGGCACCAGCGAACTCCCGCAAGCCGTGCTCAGCGGCGCAAGCCTGTCGGGCCGCGTCGAGGCGGGCGACGATCCTTGTGCGGCAATTGCACGCGACGTCGACATTCCTGCCGGCGGCGACGTGACGCTGCTCTGGCTGCTCGGCGATGCAACCTCTGCCGAGGAAGCCAGCGCGCTGGTACAGCATCACTGCAGCAAGGATTTCGATCAGCGGCTGACTGACAATGAACGCACCTGGCGAGGGTTTCTCGACACCATCCAGGTCGAGACGCCGGACAGGGCGCTCAACGCGATGGTCAACCACTGGCTGCCCTATCAGAGCCTTGCCTGCCGCATCCGCGCCCGCTCGGCGTTTTACCAGGCGAGCGGCGCCTTTGGCTTCCGCGACCAGTTGCAGGACACGCTGGCCCTGCTTCTCCATGATCCGAAACTGGCGCGCGACCAGATCCTCAACGCGGCGCGGCGGCAATTCCCCGAAGGCGACGTGCAGCATTGGTGGCTGCCGCGAACCGAGGCAGGCGTCCGCACCATGATTTCCGACGACGTGGTCTGGCTCGCCCACGCCACGGCACACTACTTGCTGGTGACCGGCGATACCGCGATCCTCAGGGAACAATTGCCCTTCATCGAAGGGCCGTCGCTGGAAGAAGGCGAGCACGACGCCTTTTTCACGCCGGAGATATCGAAGAAGACCGCTTCACTCTATGATCATTGTGCGCGCGCACTTGACCTTGCCATCAAGCGCAGCAGCTCCGCCGGACTGCCGCTGATCCTCGGCGGTGACTGGAATGACGGCATGAACCGTGTCGGCGAGCAAGGTAAGGGCGAGAGCGTCTGGCTGGGTTGGTTCCTGCTGAAGACGCTGGGCGACTTTGCAGCTGTCGCCAAGGCGGAAGGCGACGCCAAGCGCGCGCAAGCCTGGACAAAACACGCGGGCGTGCTGAAGCGGGCGCTGGAAAGCACGGCCTGGGACGGTGAATGGTACCGTCGCGGCAGCTTCGACGACGGCACGCCGCTGGGGTCGCGCAGCTCGCAGGAATGCAAGATCGACTCGATTGCCCAGTCGTGGAGCGTGCTGTCGGGCGAGGGCGATCCGGCGCGATCGACGACGGCGATGCAGCAGGCGATGAAAATGCTCGTCGACGACGAGCTCAACATCGTCAAGCTTTTCACGCCGCCCTTCTCCAGGACGGAACAGAACCCAGGCTACATCAAGAGCTACCCGCCGGGTGTCCGTGAAAACGGCGGCCAGTACACCCACGCGGCGACATGGTTCGTCATTGCGCTCGCCGAAATGGGGCGCGTCGACGACGCCTACCGCTGCTTCTCGATGCTCAACCCGGTCAACCATGCACCCGACGAAGCCGCTGCCGAGCACTACCGCGTCGAGCCTTATGTCGTCGCGGCAGACGTCTACGCAGGGCAAGGCAAGGGCGGCCGCGGCGGCTGGACCTGGTATACCGGCTCGGCCGGCTGGCTTTATCGCGCAGCGGTCGAAGGCATCCTCGGCATCGAGCGCAGGGGCGAGCGCATCCAGTTCAGGCCGAAACTGCCCAGCCATTGGGATGGCTATGCGGCAACGCTCAAGGTGCTGGGGGCCGAGCTCAGGGTTCAGGTTGTCCGCGACAAGAAGGCCAAAGCCGTCTCGCTCGAGGTAAATGGTAAAAAGACGAAGGCTTCGTCTTTCGAACCGAAAGCCGGCGACAAGGCCGATCTGGTCGTCAGGATACCGGCGTAGCTTCAAGGATTTGGAGCGTCTTTGTACATCTTGAGGATGTGCGTTATTTAAAGTTGCTCGAGCAATTCTATTGCGCATGAGATATCCCAAAAGCCGATGCAGGCTTTTGGGATTCGTACATGCCAAGTTGCTGATTAAAATTTCGGCAGTGCTTCCGGCCTGCCACGATTTTGCCGCAAGGCTGACATTTTACCTTTCTTCTCAAACCGTTAGGTGATCACGACAGATTTCGCAGCGTCGCCATCTTTTGTTCGCGAATTGGGAACTGAAGGGGTACGAGGGCATTGTTTCGCGACACGTCAACGAGTACGAGTCAGAAAATGATGCAGTGCACAATAACAATTTGCCGGAGTAGCTGAAGTGTCCCTTCTGCAAATCTACTGGAGAGCGCTCGGTTATCTCGCTGCCGACAGAAAACGCGTCGCGTTTATCTGTGGGGCGAATGTCGCGCTTGCGATTATCGCCATCCTTGAGCCGATCATGTTCGGACGGGTGATCGATGCCATTTCGGATAGCGGCTCGGTCTTTTCGACGCTCGGCCTATGGGCCGGTATCGGCGTCTTCAACGTCATCGCCTTCGTTCTGGTGGCGCGCGGCGCGGACCGTTTTGCCCATGCGCGGCGCAGCGAGGTTCTTTGCCAATCATTCGAGCGCGTGATCACCATGCCGCTTGCCTGGCATCATCAGCGCGGCACCTCCAATTCCCTGCATACGCTGCTGCGCGCGGTCGAGACCTTGTTCAGCCTCTGGCTCGAGTTCATGAGGCAGCATTTGTCCACGGTTGTCGCGCTGGTTCTGCTGGTGCCGACGGCGCTCAGCATGGACATTCGCATGTCGATGGTCCTGCTGGCGCTGGGCGCGCTCTACGTCGGAATTGGCCGGCTGGTGATGCGTCGCACCAGGGAAGGCCAGGCGTCCGTGGAGCGGCATTTTCACCAGGTGTTCGCGCATGTGAGCGACTCGGTCAGCAATGTCGCCGTGCTGCAGAGCTACAATCGCATCGGCCACGAGACCGACGCCTTGAAGCGCTATGTCAAGAATCTGCTTGATGCCCAGTATCCGGTGCTCGACTGGTGGGCGTTGGCCAACGCCCTGCACCGTCTGTCGTCGACCATTTCGATGATGGTCGTGCTGTTGATCGGCTCCTATCTGGTCATGCATGGCCAATTGCGTATCGGTGACGTCATCGCGTTTACCGGCTTTGCCACGCTGCTGATCGCCCGGCTCGACCAGATGTCGGCCTTCGCCAACCAGATTTCGGAAGCCAGGGCCAAGCTCGAGGAATTTTATCGCCTTGAGGACTCCGCGGCCGAGGCCGCCGAGCCGGACGGGTTGCGTGACCTGGTCAACGTCACTGGTCACGTGCGTTTCGAAAACGTCAACTTCGAATTCGCCAATTCGGGGCAGGGCGTGAACGACGTGTCGTTCGAGGTCCATGCCGGCCAGACCGTGGCCATCGTCGGCCCGACCGGCGCAGGCAAGACCACGCTGATCAATCTCCTGCAGCGGGTCTTTTCGCCGTCCAGCGGCCGTATCCTGATCGATGGCATCGATACCCGCACGGTGACCCGCAAGTCGCTGCGCCACTCGATCGCCACCGTGTTCCAGGATGCGGGCCTGCTCAACCGCTCGATCGAGGACAATATCCGTGTCGGGCGCGCCGAGGCGACCTATGATGAGGTCCACGCCGCCGCCAATGCCGCTGCCGCGCAGGATTTCATCCTGTCGAAGAGCAACGGCTACGATACGGTCGTCGGCGAACGCGGTGGACAACTTTCGGGCGGCGAGCGCCAGCGCATCGCAATCGCGCGCGCCGTGCTGAAGGATTCACCCATCCTGGTGCTCGACGAAGCGACCAGCGCGCTTGACGTCGAGACGGAAGACCGCGTCAAGGAAGCGATCGACGAATTGCGGCGCGGCCGCACCACCTTCATCATCGCGCACCGCCTGACCACTGTTCGCGATGCCGATCTGGTCGTCTTCATGGACAAGGGCAAGGTGGTCGAAATGGGTGGCTTTGCCGAATTGTCGATGCGCAATGGCCGCTTCGCCAGCCTGCTGCGCGCCGGCGGCCTGCTCAACGACGAGGAAGTCCGCCGCCTCAGCCGAACCATCACGGACGCGGCCGCCTGAACTAGCGCCTCCTTCTCCCCCTGTGGGAGAAGGTGGCCGCGAAGCGGCCGGATGAGGGGTGTTCCAGCTTGGCGCAAACCCTCCATCCAGAATCGAGAGTCAGGCGCACGGCAGATCAGGTTCGTTAGCGCCTCACTCCGTCCAACACCCCTCATCCGTCTCGGCGCTGCGCGCGCCGATCCACCTTCTCCCACAAGGGGAGAAGGCAAGACCGCGCCTGCTGTAGTTGCCCCCAGCCTGTCGCCGGTTTATGTAAAGCCGCATGAGTGACCTGACTTCACGCCTCAGCGGCTGGATGGATTTCGCCAACCCGACGCGGTTTGTCGGGTTGGCCGACAAGGTGGTGCCGTGGCTGGCAACCATCGCCACACTCCTCCTGGCCGCCGGGCTCTACATGAGCTTCACGGCGCCGGAGGATTTCCAGCAAGGCATCACCGTACGTATCATGTACATCCATGTGCCGTTCGCCTGGCTGGCCATGATGTGTTTCACGCTGATGGCGGTTTCCGCATTGGGCACGCTGGTGTGGCGCCATCCGCTGGCTGACGTCGCGCTGAAATCGGCGGCACCCATCGGCGCCGTCTTTACAGCGCTCGCGCTGATCACCGGTTCGATCTGGGGCAAGCCGATGTGGGGCACCTGGTGGGTGTGGGATGCGCGGCTGACCTCGGTGTTCGTGCTGTTCCTGATGTATCTCGGTATCATTGCGCTGACGCGGGCCCTCGACGATGCAGCGCGCGCTGCCTGGGCCGCTGCAGTCATCACCCTGGTCGGCTTCATCAACATCCCGATCATCAAATTCTCGGTCGACTGGTGGAACACGCTGCATCAGCCGGCTTCGGTGATCCGGCTCGGCGGGCCGACCATCGATCCCAGCCTGTTGCGGCCGTTGCTGGTGATGGCTCTGGGCTTTACCGTGCTGTTCTTCGCGCTGCATCTGATGGCGATGCGCACGGAAATCCTGCGTCGCCGGGTC
This sequence comes from Mesorhizobium sp. WSM4815, assembly GCF_055811575.1. Lineage (NCBI taxonomy): Bacteria > Pseudomonadati > Pseudomonadota > Alphaproteobacteria > Hyphomicrobiales > Phyllobacteriaceae > Mesorhizobium > Mesorhizobium sp. WSM4815. The sequence continues at coordinate 31,341 of NZ_JBVVQS010000098.1, forward strand.
ATTGCCATGCGCCGCGTCGCGGCACGGCAGGCCGAACGGCAATCAGCCTGACTCCGTTCAGCTTTGCCCCCTCGCAGGCTCAGGGGGTCAAAGCTCGAAAGCCAAGCAATTGGCTTTCCGTCCGCTCCGCGGACCGCTTCTCACCCCATGCGGCCGCGCGCCGCCACCGGCAGCGTCTCCAGCACCCGTTCTCCGGCGATCAAGTGAACTTCGTCGAATAGATTGGTGACGACGCAGCAATGGTCGGGCACGATGCGCACGCGCTCGCCGATACGCAGCCTGGCGTCGCCGGAAAGCGTGACGTTGCCGTGCTCCTCGCTGAGGCTGGTGACGGTGGCGCCCGGAATACCCAGCAATTCGCCGAAATCGGGCAGCCCCAGCGTGTCGCTGGACAAGGCCTTGCTGCCGGCATCAAGGATGGCCCGTGTCGGCGTCGGATGGCTGACCACCGTCGACAGCACCGTCAGCGCGCAATCGTCGAGGCTTCCGACGCCCTTGGCGACCTGGTAGCGGTCGAGGTAGATGTAGGTGCCGGGGCGGTACTCGGTGACGACGGAAGCCTCGCCTGCGCGCCACATATCCGGCGTGCCGCCGCTGGAGATGCGTTGGCAGGCGAGGCCGGATGCGGCGAGCGCCTGGCGCGCATCGGCGAGCCACGCCTCGGCCTCGGCGGCGCGGCCTGCCGCCGGATAGGTCATCAGCCCGCCGAAGGCGAGCCCCCTGGCCTTGTCGATCTCCCTGGCCAGCGCGACAGCCTCGCTGGCCGACTGGACGCCGCAGCGGCCCATACCGGTATCGCACTCCACCAGCACCTGTAGCGGCCGGCCTGGATCGGTGAAGGTGGCGCCGAGACCCGCAAGCGTCTCCATGCTGTCTGATGTCACCGACAGTGTCACCCGGCCGTGCAGCGCCTTGAGACGCTCCAGCTTGGCGCGGCCAACAATGTTGTAAGGCAGAAAAATGTCGGTGAGGCCGGCATCGGCCATCACCTCGGCTTCACCGATCTTCTGGCAGGTGATGCCGACTGCACCGCATGCGATCTGCTTCTTGGCCCAGTAGGGCAGTTTGTGGGTCTTGATGTGCGGCCTGAGCTTCAGCCCGTGGCGGTCGGCGTGGGCCTGCGCACGCGCGATGTTGGCTTCGGCGCGGTCGACATCGATCAGGATCGCCGGCGTGTCGAGGTCGTCTATGCTCAGCATGGATTTTCACCCTGGGATTTGCCTGGACTTATGGCCTTGATCGGCCCGGATGTCATGAGGCCAGCACGCGGTTTACGTCGACACCGGATCGGTGTTCGGCTATTCGGTTTGGAGGTCACCCAGGCCAATGGGAAGGAACCACAACCATGAAACGCTCCGCTATCAATGACATCATCCGCGACGCCGATGCCTTCATCCGTTCGTTCGGCTACATCATGCCGCCCTTCGCCTATTGGACCCCGGAACAGATGAAGGCGCGCCGGCAGGATTCGTCGGCCATCTTCTCCTCGCGGCTCGGCTGGGACATCACCGATTACGGCCAGGGCAAGTTCGACGAGCTCGGCCTCTTCCTGTTCACCGTTCGCAACGGTCGCTACGAGGACATGAAGAAGGGCATGGGCATGCTCTATGCCGAGAAGATCATGATCTCGCGCAAGAATCAGCTGTCGCCGATGCATCGCCATAACATCAAGGCCGAGGACATCATCAACCGCGGCGGCGGCAAGCTGGTGCTGGAGCTGTTCATGCACGATCGCGATGGCGGCATCGATCCGAAGGCGGAAGTATCGGTGCCGGTCGACGGGACCATCCACCGGCTGCCGGCGGGCGGACTCTTGAAGCTCGATCCGGGCGAGAGCGTGACGCTGCTGCCGGGCGTCTGGCACGCGTTCTGGGCCGAGGGCAAGGACGTGCTGATCGGCGAGGTTTCGACCGTCAACGACGATCTCACCGACAATGTCTTCCGCGAGCCGATCGGCCGCTTCGCGGACATCGACGAGGACGTCGCGCCGCTGCACCTCCTGGTGTCGGACTATGAGAAGTGGGTGGGGTAAGACGGCCTTTCGTTCCTAACGCTGATGCTTGTCTTCCTTTCGCTTGCCCAGCAGCAGCTTTCGCTCGAGATGGGCCCGCAGGTCGCCGTAATACGCGGTCAGGAACGGGCGGGCATCATGCGCCTGCGGCGTTGAACCGATCTTGCGTCCGATCGTCTCAGCCACCGCCCGCAGCGCGAAATAGTCGTCGCGGCGCAGCACTTCTTCCAGCTTGTGCAGTTCGGCGATGCCATAGGCATCGAGCTGCGCGTGGCTGAACTGAAAAGTCCTGGCGACCGGATCTTTTCGTGCCGACAAATCCTCCATCAGCGTGCGCTTAGGCGCCTCGACGACCCATGTTCCCGCCAGGAGGTCGCCGATCCGCAACCGGTCACGATTGAAAAGCGGGAACAAGGCGAACAGCAGCGCCCATACCAGCCCAAAAACTGTCGTCAGCGTATCGGCGACGCCCATCCCACTGCGTCCGGCGATAATCGACAGCGGCAGAAAGACCTCGATCTCGCGCATCAGATTGCGGGCGATGACCTGATCGACCGACAGGCCGGCTCCGTTGCGTGACGCCACCCTGATGCCGATGATCCGCTTGCCGGGGGTCGACGCGCGCCGGCCCGCCTCGAAGGCGATGAAATAGACGTTTCGCAGAAAAAAGATCGCGATGATCCAGACGATGAAAAGCGGCTGCAATTTATCAGTGCCGAAACCGGTTACTCCAAAGATCGCAACAATCGTGACGGCGATTGCAGCCGTGGCGATAAACACGACATCGAGCAGGAAAGCGGCAGCCCGTGTGCCGGCGTCGGCCAGCTTTATCTGAAGGTCGACACCTTCAGGCGTGATCAGCGAGCGCATTGTCGCCAGCGCAGCGCGTCTAGCGGTCGCCATTGCGCACCACCTGGAACAGGTAGAAGTAGCCGATCCACAGTGCGAGCATGCCGCTGCCAATGGCATAGCGGATGACATCGCTGGTGATCGTCTGCCTGCCGATGCCCTCGAGCAGTCCGGCAAACAGCAGCATGACCGAAACGCCGACCATCGCGGTCGCTGCGATGCGTCCGGCATGGGCGGCTGCCGTCATGCGGGTCAACTCGCCGGGAAAGGCGATGCGCGTGCCGATCCGCATGCCGGCAGCGCCGGCCAGTGCTATGGCGAACAATTCGGTGGTGCCGTGAATGGCCAGCCAGCCGCCAAGTTCCATGCCGAGCCCCTTTGCCCAATAGACCTGGAACAGCGCACCCAGCATGCAGCCGTTGAACAGCATCAGCAGCACCGTCGGCACCGCGAAAGCAAATCCAAGCGCGAAGGCGAGGATTGCGACCTGGACGTTGTGGGTGAAAAGATAAGCGGCAAAGCCTGAGAGAAAGCCATTGTCGCCATCATAAAGCATGCTGCGCAGCATCTCGGCCGAAGCGTCGGGACCACGGCCGGCAGCCAGGCCCGACGGGATGATCGCGTCGAACCAGCCCTTGTCGGACGCTACCAGCCAGGCGCCGGCGCCGATGCCGATAAACATCAGCGCCACCGACACCAGCGTCTCGCGCCACAAATCGCGGATGGCACCGGGCCAGTCATGCAGGAAGAAATCGCCAACACGCTGCGGTAGTCCGCGGCGTGCCCCATAGAGATAAAAATATCCCCGCAGCGACAGGGATTCGAGATAGGCGATCAGTGCGCTGTCGAGGGATGTCGCTCGCGCCACCGAAAGCGAAGACAATGCCGACCGGTAGAGCAGCGGCAGCGACAGCAGCTCTTCTTCCGACAGCGTCCGCGGCGCGCGTTTCTCGACGCGGGCGAGTAGCGCCTCGAACGCCTGCCAGTCGGCCTCGCGCTCCCGACGGAAGCTGGCCAGCGACTGGCGTACGGCATCGCCGCGTCGAGCATCGCCGGGCACTGGCGCAGTCACAACAAATCCTCGCGCTTGAACTGCAGGTAGCGCTCGACCAGCGCCGGCCCCAGCCTTTGATGGTCGGCTTCGATCACATGCGCGCCGAGCAGCCGCAACCGGCCGATGACGACCTGCCTTTCGCGCAAAAGCCCGCCGGCGACGACGGCGCGGGCGACATCCTCGCCTGATGAAGGTGGCATGTCGGCCAAGCTCTCCAATTCGACATCCCTGATCATCATGAACAGCACCAGATGCCGTTCGGTGAGCCGGCCGACGGTGCGCAGCATCAATTCCGCGCTGATCGGATCGACGAAGTCGGTGAAGATGATCACCAGAGAGCGCCGGTCGAGCCGTGCCGCAAGCGTGGTCAGCGCCAGGGTGAAATTGGTCTCCTCGTTGGAATAGTCGATCTCAACCGCCCGCTTCTGGATCATTGCAAAGCTGGCCGAGCCGCGCACCGCGCCGCTGGCGACGCGCGGCCGCGCATCGAAGCTGAACAGGCTGACCATGTCGCCGCCCTTGAGCGCAATGAACGCAGACAGCAAGGCTGCCGCCACCGCCCGGTCCACCTTCGGCAGGCCGTCGACCGGCTCGCACATCAGGCGTCCGCTGTCGATGGCCAGCACGATGTTGTTGTTCTCCTCGATACGGAACTCGCGCGCCAGAAGCCTGCCGTGGCGGGCGCTGCGCTTCCAGTCGATCATCCGCCGGCCCATGCCGGGCTGATAATCCTTGAGCGCCTCGAATTCCCGACCCTGGCCGGCCCGGCGCTGCGCATGCCCGTCGGGCAGGGCGTTGCGCTGCAGCAGCGTGATCGCCTGGTCGCGGGCGCTGCGGACGTCGGGCAATACTGCCACCTTGCTTTGCATCGGCAGGACGACCTGGTTCCAGACCAATCCGAACGGCCCGCGCCAGCGCAGCCACAGACGATCGAAGCTGGCGATGCCGCGCCGCAGCGCCTGGAACCGCAGGTCGAGCGATCCGCCATCCCCGGTGGCAGCCAGGGGACCGCCGGTACCGCCGATCGGCGCCAGGCGCTCATCATGACCGACGCGCGCCTCCAGGGTTGGCATCCGGCCTGAAAAACGGGCGGCGACGTGGACGGTGAACTGGCCGCCGACGCCGACCTGCGGCGGCGCGTGGAGGCTGGCGGCCAGCGATTTCCGCCCGCGTCCGGCCGCGGTGTCCACCGCCAGGAAGGCGAGCACCAGGCAGATCCACAGCAATCCGAGATACCACAATGACGGCAGCGCCAGTGCGACCAGGAAGGCCGGCACCGCGCCCGCCGCTGCCGCCCACACCGCTCGGCCGCTGGGATAGATCAACGCGGCGCTTCCGTCTGGTCGACCAGGTCGGAGACGATCTGCTCAACCAGCCGGCCGTCGATCTGCGCGGCCGGCGACAGGATGACGCGATGGCGCAGCGCCGGCACCGCCAGCGCCTTGACGTCGTCTGGGATCACATAGGCGCGGCCGTCGAGCGCTGCCCGCGCCCGCGCCGCCCTGGCCAGCATGGCGCCCGCGCGTGGACTGGCGCCAACCTCCAAATCGGCGGTGTCGCGTGTGGCGCGCACCAGCGCCGCGATGTAGCCGACGACGTCGTCGACGAGGGTGACGGAGCCGACGGTTTCGAGTGCCTTCTCCAGCGTCTTGCGATCCGTCTGGGCCTTGATGCCGTATTGCGCGATGTCGTGCGAGGCGGAGCCGCCGCCGTGATGGATGATGATGGCCCGTTCCTCCTCGGGACCGGGATAGCTGACCCGATGCTTGAACAGGAAGCGGTCGAGCTGTGCTTCGGGCAGGGGATAGACACCCTGATGCTCGATCGGGTTCTGGGTCGCGACCACCATGAAGTTGCGGCCCAGCGAATGCGTGGTGCCGTCGAAAGTGACCGCATGCTCCTGCATCGCCTCCAGAAGTGCTGCCTGTGTCTTGGGCGGCGTGCGGTTGATCTCGTCGGCAAGCAAAAGATCGCAGAAGATCGGGCCGCGCGTCAGCGTGAACTGTCCAGTCTGGAAATTGTAGATGTTCGATCCGACGATATCGCCAGGCATCAGGTCCGGCGTGAACTGGATGCGCCCATAGGCGACACCCAGAGCCTGCGCGAAGCAGCGCGCGGTCATTGTCTTGGCCGTGCCCGGAGGGCCTTCCAGCAGGATATGCCCGCCGGCGAACAGGGCGGTCAGCATCAGGTCGACCGTGTCGTGCTGTCCGGTGATCGCCTTGGCCACTTCTTCCCTGATCCGTGTCGCCAGGGCCTTCACATTATCGACGTTCACCGAGCCTCCTTGCCGTCCAATCGTGCAGCCGCTCGGCTGCCTCGTGCATTTGCGTCAGGTTTTTCGCCTCGCCGGCGGCTTGCGCCCGCGCGGTGAATCCGCTGACTTCGTCCTTATCGCGAGAATCGAGCCAGCGGTCGAGCGCTTCGCCATGCAGCCCCTGCGGCGCTCCCAGCAGTGCGCCGGCGCGCACCCGCATCAAGGCCGCATAGCGGCCTCCAAGTTCTTCGAGCCGCCCGGCGCGTCGCAGCAGCATTGCCGTCGTATCCACCAGCGCACGCTTGCCGAAGGCAATGGCGCGCTGCTCGGCGCGCGGTGGGCCGAACCGGCCGAGGCCGTGCAGGAAAGCCAGCGCCGCCGCGGCCAGGATCGTCAGCGTCAGCGCCAGAAACGGCGGTTCGACCAGGAGCTTGGCAAGGTCGTATTTTCGCCCCGCGCCATGGAGCGTGAGATCGAACATGACCTTGCCCTTCTCGGGTTGCAGCAATGCAATCAGGTCGAGCGCAGCTGCCGCCTTGGCGGAATCCGCAAGCGCGGCGTTGTTGATCAGGTCGGGGTCGATCAGGATATAAAAAGGCTTGTCGTCGAGTTTGGTGAGGACGGCGCGGCTGGTGCCCGCCACTATCAATGGGTGGTCATCCGCTACCCATTGCAATTCATCAGGGGCATCAATGAGCCGGCCCTCGATGTCGAGTTGCTCGATCGTGCTTTTCCCAACACCGATCTTTTCCTCGGCGATCCGGCCGAGCCATTGGTTCACCACGGGATCGGGCAATCGCCCGAATTTCATCTTCCATCCTTCGTGCTCCTCCAGCGGAAGGCTCTGCCATTTGGGCAGGACGAAGAGGGTATCCCTGTCCCGCCGAAGCTCAAGAATATGGTCGAGCGCTTCCGGGTCGCTGTCGGGGGAAATGGTGACGATCAGCAAGAGATAGGTGCCGAGATCATCTTCAGTCCGAGCCATGTAAGTCGGCCTGCCGGTGAGCCGCAACCATTCGGCCAGGCCGGCATAGCCAACGCCGCTTTTCGACAGCGGCGTGGCGCCGCCATTGCCGGGTTGCCGGAAGTCGGGCGCATAGGTGGACAGCAGGAAGAAACCCGCTGCCGCAAGCAGGCTGGCGAAAATGCCCCAAAACAGCGTTCTTCGATTGAACGGCTGCTGCGCCGCTGGTTCGACCGTCGCAGCGCTCATATCCAGGCATCCCGGAAGACGAACCGCTCATAGGCGCCGCGTGCTTGCCGCCAGCCTTCGGCCCCGACCGGCCTGCGCGCGAACAATGCGGCTTCGACGATGCGTGCGATCTCGGTAAACGCCGCGCGGGCCTTGGCGGGAACCGAAGCAGCCGCGGCGATGTCGCGCGCCGTGAGCGACGGGCGCAAAAAATCCGGCAGCCGGCCGGCAATATCGGCGACGCTGCGCCGAAGCAGGAGATGAACCGCTTCGTCATAGTCGCCTCGCGCGGCCAGCGAGTCGGCTTCCGACAGCAGGATCTGCGCGTCGCCGGCGTCGGGACGCCATGCTTCCTCCGCCTCGGTTTCGCGCCGCGCGCGCTGCCATGGCAGGCGCCAGGCGATACCTTTCATCTCGAGAAAGACCAGGAGCAGGATGATCGCGGCACCTGATATCACCGCCCCCCAGAACAGATAGATCATGTAGGGACCGAGCGACGACAACAGGTCCAGCAGCGGCTTCAGCCAGTCAGGCGGCTGCGGCGGCACATAGGCCGGCAGGCCGAACTGGATCGACTTATCCGAGATCAACTGCTGATGCGCTTTTGCCAGCCATTCGGCTTCCGCTGTGCCTGGCTGTGCCACTGCCAACCGTCCCCTGCAACCTGTGGTCCCCAGTCGACACTGGCAATGCACAGCGGCAATTGCAAGTGGGCTAGACGTCGATCTCCAATGTTGGCACATTTGATGCGGGGATCACCAGCCGATATGCGGCGATTGAGCGAGGGGACGCATCATGGTTTCAACGACACTGGAACGACCGGACAAGTTTCGCATCGGCAGGGTTTTCAACGACAGCTTTGCTGTCATCAGCCGCAATATCGTGCTTTGCCTCGGGCTGGCAGTGCTGTTTTCAGGCTTGCCAACGTTGCTCTACCAGCTTTGGCTCTGGAAATGGGCAAGCGGCACCGAGACAGGCACTCCGGAGTTCTCGGCCCAACGCGTTATCGTTACAATCCTTGTCGTGCTGGCTTCCATGGTGTTGGCAGCGATCTTGCAGGCGACGCTGGTGCGCGCGGCCATCGAGGATCTGAACGGCAAGCGGCCATCAATGGGCGACAGCCTCAAGATGGCAATCTCCCTCCTGCTGCCGGTGATAGGCATCGCAGTACTGGTCTCTCTTGGCGCGGGATTGGGCTTCATGCTGCTCATCGTCCCCGGCATCATCTTATGGCTCCGCTGGTCGGTCGCCGTGCCGGTTCTGGTTCAGGAACGGCGGGGGGTGTTCGGCAGCATGAAGCGCAGCCGCGAGCTGACCAAAGGGAGCCGCTGGGCGCTGTTCGGATTCTGGATTGTCCTGATCATAGCGGTGATCGTCATCCAGCTTGTCTTGAGCCAAGTCGTCATGGTCTTTGGCGTGACAACGGCTCTCATTCTGGATGCTCTGGTGACATCCGTCGTATCCGTGGTGACCTCGGTTGCGCCGGCGGTCAGCTATGTCGAGTTGCGGCAGGTCAAGGAAGGCACCAGCGTCGACGAACTGGCGGAGATCTTCTCATAACGGCAAAGCCGCATCAGGATCGACGTCATGGTTTCAACGACACTGGAACGACCGGACAAGTTTCGCATCGGCAGGGTTTTCAGCAATAGTTTTGCGGTCATCGGCCGCAATCCGGGTCTGTTGGTCGGACTGGCGGCTCTTTTTTCCGCCCTTCCGGCACTGGTGCTCAACCTTTGGAATTACAGAAATCTTGCCAACCTCGATTTTGCCGATCCCGAAAGCATGGCGGTTGCCGATCCCTCGGCGATTCTAGGCAACTCGCTAATATCGATGGCTTTTGGCTTGATCTATTTTGTGCTGGCTTTGTTGTTTCAGTCGTCCCTGGTAAGGGCGACGATAGAAGACTTGAACGGCAAGCGCCCGGCAATCGGTGACTGCATCCAGATCGCCTTGCGTTGCATGTTCCCGACGCTCGGGATGGGCCTGGTTGTCTTCCTCACCATGATCCTCGCGTTAGTGGTGACGATGTTCGTGGCTGGCATGCTTATCCCCGTTTTTGGAAACATCATTGTGTTCATCGCGTTCATCGCGTTGGTGGTTCCAGGCATCATGTTGTTCCTCGGTATATCGGTTTCCGTGCCCGTGCTGATCCAGGAGCGGCTTGGCGTGTTTGGTTCGATGTCGCGCAGCCGTGCTCTGACGAAGGGCAGCCGCTGGTCATTATTCGGTCTTTTGCTGGTTCTGTTCTTGGCGGCGATTGCCATCCAAATGGCGTTTGCATTGTTGTTTGGATTTACTTTCGCCATTACCGGCAGCCTCTCGACCGTTGGCCTTGTTGTCGGCGCAATCGGAAGCGCGCTTGTTTCGACAGTCGTGTCTACTTTGATGTCGGTTGCCATCGCGGTCAGCTACCTCGAACTGCGGCAAGTCAAGGAAGGCACCGGCGTCGACGAACTGGCGGAGATCTTCTCCTGATGCGAGAGGTCGCCTACCACATCATGAACGAAGCGACGTCCGCGTCGGAGACCTTGCCCGCGGCCACGTCGGCGATCGCCTGGTCGACGATTGCCGCGCCCTCGGCAACCTCGTCCTCGGTCAGCGTCAGCGGCGGCATGAATTCGAGCACATTGGCCTTCAGTCCGACATAGGTGAAGGCAGCACCCAGTTCGTAGCCGCGATAGATGGTCTTGGCCGTCGTCGTTGCCGCGACCGGCTCGCGTGTCTTGCGGTCCGTGACCAGGTCGACGCCGACGGCTAGGCCACGCCCGCGCACGTCGCCGATGATCTCATGTTTTGCGGCGAGCGCCCGCAGTGCGTCTGAAAACAGCGTGCCGACGCGCGCCGAGCGTGCGACCAGTCCGTCCGCCTCGATCGTCTTCAGCACGGCGTTGCCGGCAGCCGTCGCAACCGGGTTGCCGGCGGTCGTCTGCAGCGCGAAGGCCGGCGCGTGGTCCATGATCTCCTTTGGGCCGACAACGGCCGAAAGCGGCAGGCCGCCGCCGATACCTTTACCGAAGACGACGAGATCGGGCGTCAATCCTTCGTGCTGGAAACAGTGCATCATGCCGCTGCGGGCCAGCCCGACCTTGACCTCGTCGACGACAATCTTGATGCCATGCCTGCGGCAACGTTCCTGCAACGCCTTGAGGAAGCCGGGCGGCGGCACGATCAGCCCGCCATCCGACATCAGCGGCTCGATGAACACTGCCGCGACCTGATGCGGCGGGCAGGTGGTCTCGAACTGGTAGTCGAGCAGCGCAAGTACGGCCTCGGCACTGAACTGCGGCCGGAACGGATCGGGGTAGGGGAGCAGCAGCACGCCCGGCCTTGGCAGCGTGTGGGTCATGGCGGTATGGCCGCTGATGCCCATCGAGCCGGAGAGATTGCCGTGATAGGAGCCGATGAAGGAGATGAAGCGCGAGCGGCCTGTGGCGGCCTGCAGCACACGCACCGCGCAGTCATTGGCGTCCGATCCGGAATGGCCGAACCAGACACGCCGCTCACCGTCGCCCGGCGTGATCGCCAGCAGCCGCTCGGCCAGCGAAACCGCTGGTTCGTTGGGGTAGAGCAAGAGGCTGGCGCCGGCCATGTCGCGGATCGCCGCCTCGACCGCCGCAACGAGGGCCGGATGGCCGTAACCGAGGATTGCCGGACCGGCTGAGCCGGACAGGTCGAGCAGCGAGCGGCCGCCTTCCTCGATCAGCCGGTTGCCCCGGCCGCCGACGACGCTCAGCGGCGAGAAACGCAGCTTGCCGATCTGGGCGATGGTTATTGCATCGCGCTCGCGCAGATTGCTCATGACGCCTTCTCCTTCTGCTGCGCGGGCAAGACGGCGGCCAGGCGGTTCGCCCATGCCTCGATGCCGGAGCGGCTCGACAACAGATCCTGCCGGATCTCGATGAGGACGGCGGCAATGCCGCGGTCGTCGCCGTGGATGGGCACGGCGTAGTCGGCGTCGCGGCTGATCACGTAAGGCACGTTCGCCGCGACATTGAGCGCTTCGTCGTGGCGCAGGCCGGCAAGGATCGTTTCACCGAAATCGCCGGCGCGATCGTAAAGCACGCCGGCATGCCAGGGCCTGGGAACCCCGAGGAAGACCGGCGTAAAACTGTGGATCGTCGCGATCCGTGTCGGCCTGCCGTCCTTCGCCCGGCGGTCGAGATGGGCGGCCACCCGGTCATGGAAAGGCGCGAACATGATTTCGGCGCGCCGTGCCCGCTCGGATGGATCGAGGCCGATATTGCCGGGAATACCGGTGTCTTCGGACAGGTCAGGAATGCTGCCGCTCGTGCCCAGCGGCCGGTTGAGGTCGATCAGCAGCCGCGAATAGCCGCCGAGGAAGGCAGGTGCATCGAGCAGCACCGACAGACGGCGCGTCACTTCGGCGGCGCCGATATCCCAGGCGATGTGACGTTGCAGATGGCTGATATCGAGCCCCAGCTTTGCATACTCCGCCGGAATGTGGTTGGACGCATGCTCGCACAACAGCACGATGTCAGAGCGTCCATTTTCGTTGAGCACGTCGACGGCAGCCGGCCACTCATTCGCAAGCTTCGCAGCCATCAATAAAGCGTCCGGTAGAGGTCGCAAACAGCCACCGGATCGAGGCCGGCAAGGCGCTCGGTCTCGTGTCGCTTGAGCCCGACGAAGGTCTCGACGAACACCGGCGCGAACCACCCGGTGACGGTGCTATCGGCGGTGAGCGCGTCGAGCGCCGCCGGCAGGGTTTCCGGCAGGCGCACCAGACCGAGCTTCTTGCGCTCCGCCTGGCTCATCAGCGTCGGGTCGCCGGTGACCAGCGGCGGCGTCGGCAGCTTGGCCTTCAGCCCTTCCAGCCCCGCGCGCACGATTGCGGCCAGCGACAGATAGGGATTGCCGGTGGCGTCGGCGGCCCGATATTCGATGTTGTATTGCGGCGCCGGATCGCGCCCGCCGATCGTCACCGTCGGGCAGATGCGCAGGCTAGCCTCGCGGTCGCGATCGGCAAGCCAGGTGTAGGACGAACTCCAGCTATGCGGCTTCAGCCGGTAATAGGACGACACGCTCGCCGCCGTCATGGCGGTGATCCCAGGCAGATGGCGCAGCACGCCGGCGCAGAAGGCGCCGGCCGGGCTGGAAAGACCGCCCGGTCGCGCCGGATCGTAGGTCACCGGCTTGCCGGCCTCGTCGGCGAAGCTGAAATGGATGTGGACGCCGTTGCCGACAGCATCGGGCGCGGGTTTGGGTGTGAAGCTGGCGCGCCACCCGGCATTGCGCGCGACTTCGCGGGTGATCTCGCGGATAGCGACGGCGCGGTCGGCTGCGGCAAGCGCATTGGTTGGCTCGTGCGTCACCTCGAACTGCTCGTTGCCGAACTCGGCGATGACCACTTCGGGCGCGACGCCCGCTTCCTCCAGCGCCGCCATCAGATTTGGCGCAAAGGGATCGGCGCGGCGCAATGCGGCGAACGACAGTGAATGACCCGGCACGAAGCCGGCATCGGCGATGTGGAATTCATGTTCGAAGGCGGCGATGACGGAAAGCCCGGTTGCCGCCTTCAACTCCGCCAGCGCATCGCTGAGCATGGTTCGCGTGCAGCCGACCCAGGGGCTGCCGTCGAGTTCGACAATGTTTCCCGCGACCATGTCGAACGGCGTCACCGACCCGGTCAGCGCCGTGCGAAAACGTGCGTTGAGGTCAGGCACCAGTCGCACATCGCCGGACGAACCCCAGGGATTGGGATCGACGATGGAATTGAACGGGGTCAGCGACAAATTGGCCTGCAGCCAGCCGACGCCGGTGGCAGCGATCTTCTGCAGCCTGCTTTCGACGACGGAGCGGCCGCGCGTGATCGCTGAGAGATCGGTGGTGACGACGGCAACGAGCGGTTCGACGGTCGATGTCATGCGGCTTTTCCCAAGGCTTCGAAGCGGGCGGCGACGGTAGCGGTGTCGGTGATCCAGCAATAGCCGCCGAAGGCTTTCAGCGCACCGTCATGGCGCTCTTGCGTGGCGGCGGCACAAGCATCCGACACGCAGGTGACGAGATAGCCGCGATCGGCGGCGTCGCGCACCGCCATGTCGACGCACTGGTCGGTCATGATGCCGGCAACGATGAGATAACGCACGCCGAGGTTTTTCAGGACATAATCGATGTTGGTCGAGTTGAAGACGCCCGACGAGGTCTTCGGCAGCATGATCTCGTCGCCGACCGGCGCCAGCGATGGCACCGGCAGGCCTGCCGGCCAGCTGGGCGCGATATGGATCGGCGTCAGCTTGTGGTCGAGCGAGCGATCGCGGCCGTCTTCGGTCAGGCTCTGTATGATGGTGTGGATCACCTCGACGCCATTGGCACGGGCAGCCGCCAGCAGCCGCTCCTGGTTGGGGATCGTCTGCGACGCCGTCTGCCGGTAGAAATAGTGGTCGGGGCCACGCTCCGGATGCGCCGGATCGGCGCCGGGCTCCAGCCAGACACGTTGCATGTCGACCAGCAGCAGCGCGGTTTCGCCGGCCCGGAACGGCTCGTTTCGTTTTGGCAATGCCTGCGTCATGCTTTCTGGTCCTGCCTCACTGATTTGGGTGATCTGGGTTGGGCTGATTTGGGCCCGGGCATCCTGCGCGCCGCGTTTTCTTCGGGGCCGGCACTGTCGAGGGTCACGGCATTGGCATGCCGCACCTCCTCCAATTTTTCGATGCGTTCGCGGGCGCCATCGCTCAGCGTGGCGACGATCTGCGCGACCAGCGCCTCCATCTGCGCCATCGCCGGCGCCAGCGTGTCATAGGGGGAGGCGACTTCCAGCGGGCTGACGATGGTGACTTCGGCGAGATCGGCGATCGGCGACAGCCATTGGTCGGTGAACAGCACGATACGCACGTCGCGCGCCGCCGCCTGCCTGGTGTAGTCAATGACGTCGAACTGGTAGCGGCGATAATCGAAAACGACGAGCACGTCGCGTCGGCCAAGATCGGCCAGCGTGTCGAAGGCCTGTGCCGCCAGCGCGCCGAGGTCGCGCACACCCGGCCTGAATTGCAGCATGTAGCCGGCGAGCATGCCGGCGATGTGGCGGCTGAAACGGCCGCCAAGCATGACCACCTCGCCCTTGGTCTCCATCAGCAAACGAGCGGCGCGCTCATAGCTCTGCAGCGGGGTCAGGCTAACGGATTTCTCGAGCGCAGAACCGACGGAGCCGAGATAGGCGAGGATGGCGCTGTCTTCCGCGCCTGTCGGCCGCTTGGCCTCCATCATCAGCAGCGGCGAATGCAGTCTGGCCTCGACTTCGGCCAGAAGTTTGGCCTGGAAGTCCGGAAAGCCGTCATAGCCGAGCTTCACCACCAGCCTGACCACGGTTGGGTCACTGACGCCCGCGCGCCGGGCGAGTGACGAAGCGGTGCCGAGGCCAGAGGTCGGATAGTCGGTCAGAAGCAGCCGAACGATCTTTTCCTCCGACGGCGTCAGCGCAAGGTCCCCGCGCATCAGAACATCGCGTATCGCCATTGGCCTCCCCAAATCCGCGCTGGGCTTTGCTCTGCCTCGTTGTGTCGAGTTTATTACAGAGATTTTAATTTCGGTCAACAATGAAGAGATATTGACATAGCCGGACGACTGGTCTTAGCTTTGTCATAAAGCAGCCAAGAGACTGTGGGGAACAGCCCATGCGGACTGGAAGCGACGTCATTGTCGTCGGCGCGGGTATCGTTGGATCGAGCGCGACCTATTACCTGGCTGCGTCCGGCGTGACGGTGACGCTTGTCGAGCAGACGCATCCCGCCGGTGGGCCGTCCGGCAAGTCCTCGGCCCTGCTGCACGCCTTCTATCTCCTGCCGGAACTGTCACAGCTTGCCATTCGTGGCCGCGAGATCCTCGTATCATTGCCGGAGATATCGGGCGAGGGCCCTTTCGTCACCGAAATCGGCATGATGTGGGTCTGCGGCAACGACAATGAAGCGAGCTGGAAGGCCGCCGCCGAACGGATTCGCGGCGAGGGCGCATTGATCGAGACGCTGTCGCCGCAAGCCTTCGCCAACGCCGCGCCGGGCTTTGCACTGGCTAATGTCGCGCTGGCGCTATGGGAGCCCGAATACGGCTATGCCGACGCCTTCGGCGCAACCAATGCAATTGCCCGCGCCGCCAAGGCACGTGGTGCCAGGATCATGCAGGACACCCTCGTCGAACGGCTTGTGAAAGAGGGCGACCGCATCAGCGGCGTCGTGCTCGCCGATGGAACGGTGCTGAAGGCCGACGCCGTGGTGCTCGCCGCCGGGCCGTGGACACGCCGCCTGCTGGCGACGGTCGGCCTCGACCTGCCGCTGCATATCGAGCGTCATCCGATGGCCGTGCTCGACGCAGCCGGAAAGGCGCGCCAGGTCATGCCTTTTGCCTGGTGTGACGACATCTCCTGCAATTATGCGCGGCCCGACGGTGACGGTGTCATCCTTGCCGGCAGCTGGGCCGGCGGCGGCACCGGCGTGCGCCACGAACAGGCCGGTCGTCCGCGTTTCGTCGACAATCCCGACGACTACATGGAAGGCGTCGAGGAATCAGAATCGGTCGAGATCCTCGAGACCTTCGCGGCGCGCGTGCCGGCGATGGCCGAGTTGGGCATCCGTCCCGGCTATGCCGGGCTATACGACATGAGCCCCGACGACCTGCCGGTAATCGGAGCCATGCCCGGCGTCGATGGTCTGTTCGTCTCTGCCGGCTCCTCCGGCCATGGTTTCAAGACCGGTCCGGCGGTCGGCGAAGCGGTGGCCAGACTGGTCACCGAAGGCGCCCAGCCGACGCTGGCGCCGTTTTCGCCCAGCCGCTTCAAGGTCGCCTGATGGCGTCGGCGGCGATGGCCGAGACAAGCGCGCGGTCGTTCATGCCGGCCGCGTTCCGCAACGCCAGCGCCGATGCGCTTTGCATGGTGACGGTGCTGCTGCTGGCGGCGTTTATTGTCTTCTTCTTCGGTGGCGCCGCCATGCAGCGCGTCGTCACCTATGCCGCGATCATGCTGACGGCGGTGCTCGGCCTGCAGATCTTTTCCGGCAACAGCGGCATCGTCTCCTTCGGCCACGCCGCCTTTGTCGGCCTCGGCGCCTATGCCACCGGCATCTTGACCATGCCGGCGGCGCTGCAGCGCACTGCGTTGCGCGACCTGCCGCAGTTCCTCGCTGGTTATGAACTCTCTTTCTTCGCGGCGCTGGCCGTCGTGCTGATCCTTGCGGTCGTCATCGGCCTGCTGACCGGTACGCCGCTGCTCAGGTTGTCCGGATCGAGCGCATCTATCGCCACGCTCGCCATGTTGATCATCGTCTACACGCTGCTGGTTGCCGGGCGCGAGATCACCCGCGGCAGCCAACCCTTTTACGGCGTGCCGCGCGAGGTCGGTCTGTGGACCGCTATCGGCGTCGCTTCGGTGGCGCTGGTGGTGGCGAGGCTCTTTCGGGAAACCACCTTCGGCCTTGCCACCCGCGCCGCCGCCAACGACGAGCGTGGTGCGGCTGCCGTCGGCGTCGACCAGCGCACCTCGCGGCTCGCCGCCTGGGTGGTGGGCGCGGTCGCCGCGATGGCCGCCGGCGCCATGATGGCGCAGTTCCTCGGCGCGTTTTCGCCGCGCGATTTCTATTTCGACCTCGGCTTCACCTTGTTGGCCATGCTCATCGTCGGCGGCATGAACTCCTCGCTCGGCGCCTTTGCCGGCGTCGTCGTCACCATCGTGGTGATCGAGGTGGTGCGTCGTTTCGAAGGCGGCGGCGAGGTGTTCGGCCTGCATCTGCCGGTGCTGTTCGGCCTGACCCAGGGTGTGCTTGCCATTGCCATGATCCTGGTCATCTGGCGGCGGCCAACCGGCCTGTTCGGCGAGCGCGAGCTGAACCTTTTGCGCCGGCCCGGCCGCAAGGCCGCCACGGTTCCTGCTGCGCCGCTGGTTCATGCCGAGCGCGACCGGCTGGCGGCCGACCATCTGTCGCGGCGCTATGCCGGTGTCATCGCCGTCGACGACGTCACGCTCGCCTTCGACACCGACAGCATCACCGGCATCATCGGCCCGAACGGCGCCGGCAAGACCACACTGCTCAACATGCTGGCCGGCGACGTCGAGCCGAGCGCCGGCATGGTGTCTATCGGCGGTTTGGTGAGGCAGGCCTCGGCCTTTCGCTTCGCCCGCTCCGGCGTTGCCCGCACTTTCCAGAACATCCGCGTCTTCGCGCAAATGACCGTGCTGGAAAATGTCGTGGTCGCCGCCCGCTCGGTCGAGCCCGATCTTGCCAATGCCGAGGCGGCGGCGATGCGCGAGCTTTCGCGCATGGGGCTGGAGAAATTTGCCGATCAGCCCGCCGCCAGGCTCGCCTATGGCCAGCGCCGCCGGCTGGAGGTGGCACGGGCGCTGGCGCTGAAGCCGCGCTTCCTGCTGCTCGACGAGCCCGCCGCCGGCATGAACGCGGTCGAGACCGCCGAGCTGGTTTCCATCCTCTCGGCCGTCCGCGCCGAGCGCCGCATCGGCGTCGTCCTGATCGAGCACGACATGCGGTTGGTGATGAACCTGTGCGAACGCATCGTCGTCATCGACCATGGCCGCGTCATCGCCGACGGCACGCCGGCCGAAGTGCAGAACAACCCTGCCGTCGTCGCCGCCTATCTCGGCAGCCGCACCGCCCGCGCCAAGACAGGACAAGAGACGCCCGCCAGCGAAACGCCCGCAAGTGAAACCGCATGAACCGTGTAGCCAACGACAACAAATCCAGAAGGAGAACCGACATGCCAAAGCTCTATCGCCTCCACCGCGCCGCCCTCTATGCGGCGGTGTTCGGCATGACCCTCGCCCTCGTTTCCAAGGCTTCAGCCGAGGAGATCATCATTGGCGCCGCGACGGCGCAGACCGGTGGTCTTGCTCCCTACGACCAGCCGGCACTCGCCGGCCTGCGCATGGCGCTCGACGAACTCAACGCCAAGGGTGGGCTTGGCGGCAAATACACCGCCAGGCTGATCATCAAGGACACCCGATCCGATACGGCGCAGACCGCCACCGTCGCCCAGGAATTGATCGACGCCGGCGCCAAGATCATGATCACGCCTTGCGACGCCGATCCCTCGATCTCGGCCGGCCAGCTCACCCAGCCGCTCGGTATTCCGACATTGACGCTTTGCGGCTCCGCCCCGGTGCTCACCGCCGCGGTCGGCGACGTCATGTTCGGCACCTATCCAGCCGACAATGTGCAGGCGACCGCGGTCGCCAACTTCGCCATCGCCGAAGGCAAGAAGAAGGTCTATCTCCTGACCTCGCCGGACTCCACCTACACCGCCAACCTGCCCGAGTATTTCGGCAAGGTGTTTGAGAAGAAAGGCGGCGCCGTCGTTGGCCGCGGTACTTTCACCATGGGCCAGCCGGACTTTTCCGCCGAGATCACCAACATCAAGAGCCTTGCCGACCAGCCGGACCTGATCATGACCGCCGCCTATGAGCCTGATTTTCCGGCCTTCATCCAGCAATTGCGCGGTGCCGGCGTCACCGTTCCGGTCTATGGCGCCGACGCCATCGGCACGCCGACCGTCAAGGGGTTGGGCAAGCTGGTCGACGGCGTCGTCTATACGGCAGCCGGCTATGCCGAGCCGGGCAGCAAGCTGGAGGCTTTCAACACCGCCTTCGCCAAATATGCCGGCCGCGCGCCGGAATCGACCTATGAGGTGAACGGCTACGAGATCGGGCTGATCCTCGACCAGGCGGTCAAGACGGCCGGCTCGGACGATCCGAAGGCGATCCGCGACGCCATTGCCGGCCTCAAGGACTTTGATGGCATCACCGGCAAGATCACCTATGCCGGCACCGACCGCATGCCGCTGCGGCCGGTGGCGCTGATGCGTTATGAAGGCGGCGAGGGCAAGCATATCCAGACCATGATTCCCGACGCCGCCGACGTTCCGGCGCCGTGACATCATGCTGAGCGTCGAAGCCCTGAGGATCCGCTACGGCGAGGTCGAGGCGGTGCGCCGCGTCGATCTCGCCGTCGACAGCGGCGAGATCATCGCGCTGGTCGGCGCCAATGGCGCCGGCAAGAGCTCGACGCTTGGCGCCATTGCCGGGCTGGTGCCGGCCGTCTCGGGGAAAGTGGTCTTCGACGGCGTCGACATCACCGGCCTGGCGCCTGAGGCGATCGCCCGCAAGGGGGTGTCGCTGGTGCCGGAAGGCCGGCGCATTTTCGCCGGCCTGACCGTGGCCGACAATCTGCGTCTCGGCGGTGCGATGCACCTGCCGGCGGTGGAGGCGAGGGTGCGCGAAGAGGAGATGCTGGAGCTGTTTCCGATCCTGCGGCGCTACCACCGCGTCAAGGGCGGCAATCTCTCCGGCGGCGAGCAGCAGATGCTGGCGATCGCTCGCGCATTGATGGGCAAGCCGCGCATGGTGCTGCTCGACGAACCGTCGCTCGGTCTTGCCCCGCAATTGATCGACACGGTCTTCGACCTGATCGCCGAACTGCGCCGCAGCGGGCTGACCATCCTTCTCGTCGAGCAGAACGTGGCGCTGGCGCTGGAGGTCGCCGACCGCGCCATCGTGCTTGCCAATGGCGAGGTGGTGCTATCGGGCACCGCCAAGGAACTCGCCACCTCGGACCTCGTCCGCCAAGCCTATCTCGGAGCCTGAGCCATGATCGCGCAGCAGATCATCAATGCGGTGAGCCTCGGCGGCGTCTATGCGCTGCTGGCATTGGGGCTCGCGATCGTCTTTTCCATCGTCGGACTGATCAATTTCGCCCATGGCGAGCTGATGACATTGTCGGGCTATGCCTTGCTTGCCGCGCTGGTTTTCGGTCTGCCGTTTCCAGCGGCGGTGCTCGTCGCCGTCTCCTGCGGTGCGCTCGCAGCCGTTGCCATGGAGCGTGTTGCCTTTCGCCCGATGCGCGGCGCCAGCGTCACCAGCCTGCTTCTGACCAGCTTCGCCGTTTCGAGCCTGCTGAAGGTCGTCTTCCAGAACGGCATCTCGGCTCGGCCGCAGCCGGTCGCCATGCCCGGATGGATGACCGGCGCCTTCTCGTTCGGCGACTTCACCATCGGCGTCAGCCCGAGCATCTCCATCGTTGTCTCGGCCCTGGCCTTGATTGCGCTGGAACTCTTCCTGCGCCGCACGGTGACTGGCACCGCCATGCGCGCCGCGGCCGAGGATTTCAACGTCGTCCGCCTGATGGGCATCCCGGCCAGCCGCATCATCGCCACCGCCTTTTTGCTTTCCGGCCTGCTCGCCGGGCTGGCGGCGATGCTGTGGGTGGCGCAGCGCGCTTCCGTCGACCCGCTGATGGGTTTTACCCCAGTGCTGAAGGCGTTCATCGCCGCCGTCGTCGGCGGGCTGGGCAGCCTGCCCGGTGCCGTCGCTGGCGGCTTCCTGCTCGGCATCATCGAAGTGTTGCTGCAGGCGACGCTGCCGGCGGCGGTCGCACCCTACCGCGACGCCATCGTGCTGTCGGGCGTCATCGCCGTGCTGCTGGTGCGGCCGCAAGGCCTGATCCCGGCGGTTCGCGTGCAGAGAAGCTAGAGCATGATCCTGAAAAGTGGGGCCCGGTTTTCGGAACGGATCATGCAACAACAAGAAGGTACGATGTACACGAAACCCGAATTCGCACCGCTGTCGCTGGACGAGGTGTTCGGCCTGATTGAGGCGGCGGCCTTCGCCACGGTGGTGACAACCGGACCACAGGGGCTCGTCGCCTCGCATCTGCCTTTCGTGCTCGATCGCGAGCGGGGAGCGAACGGCACGCTGGTGTCGCATCTGGCCCGGCAGAACCCGCACATCGCGCTGATCGCCGAGGGCAGGGAAACGATGGCAATCTTCCACGGACCGCATGGCTATATCTCGCCCTCCTGGTATCCGCGCAATCCGGTGCGCGACAGCGCGCCGACCTGGAATTTCGCCGTCGTCCATTGCCACGGCCGGCCGGTTCAGCTCGACGATCTCGCCACCATCCGCCATTTGCTGCAACTCGTCGACGTGCTGGAAAAGGACCGCGACGATCGCTGGCGCATGCGCGAACTCGGGCCGGGCGGCATGCAGCGGCGCATCCCGCATATTCTGGGTTTCGACCTGCCGATCGAACGGCTCGAGGCCAAGTTCAAGATGGGCCAGGACGAACGGCTCTACGATACCAATGCCGCGATTGGCAGGCTTGAGGAAAGCGATCCGGCGCTGGCCGACGATGATGAAGATGCACAACGCGCATCGCAAGGACTGACCGTTGCAGCAATGCGGGCAAGGACAAAATGATCCCCAATCTCAACATCGTCCCCTTCGTCAGCGTCGACCACATGATGAAGCTGGTGCTGAGGATCGGCGTCGAGCGTTTCCTCACCGAGCTCGCCTTCTACATCGAGGACGATTTCCGCCGCTGGGAGGCCTTCGACAAGTCGCCGCGCCTCGCCTCGCACAGCGCCGAGGGCGTCATCGAGCTGATGCCGACCAGCGACGGCGAGGTCTATGGCTTCAAATATGTCAATGGCCATCCGAAGAACATGCGCGAAGGCCGCCAGACGGTGACCGCCTTCGGCATGCTCGCCGATGTCCACAACGGCTACCCGGTGCTTTTGTCGGAAATGACGATCCTGACCGCGCTGCGCACCGCGGCGATGTCGGCGCTGGCGGCCAAACATCTGGCGCCGGCCGGTGCGAACTGCATGGCGCTGATCGGCAACGGCGCCCAGGCCGAATTCCAGGCGCTGGCCTTCAAGGCCTTGCTCGGTGTGCGCGAATTGCGCTTCTACGACATCGACCGCACGGCGACGGAAAAATGCATCCGCAATCTCGCCGGGCTGGGCTTCGACATGGTCGCCTGCCGCTCTACCGAAGAGGCCGTCGAGGGAGCCGGGACCATCACCACCGTCACCGCCGACAAGCAGTATGCCACCATCCTCACCGACAACATGGTCGGCTCGGGCGTCCACATCAACGCCGTCGGCGGCGATTGTCCTGGCAAAACCGAACTGCATCGCGACATCCTGCTGCGCTCCGATATCTTCGTCGAATATCCGCCGCAGACCCGCATCGAGGGCGAGGTCCAGCAGCTTGCACCCGATCATCCGGTGACCGAGCTGTGGCGGGTCATCACCGGCTTGGCTGAAGGCCGCCGCGATGCCAGCCAGATCACGCTGTTCGATTCCGTCGGCTTCGCCATCGAGGATTTTTCGGCGCTGCGCTATATCAGGGACCAGTTGCCGTCGACCGGCCTCTACCAGCAACTCGACATGCTGGCCGACCCAGACGAGCCGCGCGACCTGTTCGGGATGCTGTTGAGAGCGGCGGCTGCGAAGACTGCGCAGGTGGCGTCGTAGCGCCGGCCGGCAGCGCAAACGTCGAGCCACCCCTGAGCCTTCCCGCCCCAGGGTGACAGCGGCAGACAAATCCCGTATACTCACATAAAGATGTCTTTATGTCGCCTAAGCGCGACCGTCGCCCTGAGGACGAAATATGTCGCAAAACCCAACATCGCTGGACGACCTGTTCGGCCCCGTCGCGGCCAAGCCCGACGGTTCGGAAGTGCTTGCTGCACTGACGGCGGCGGCGCGCGAACGCATCCTCATCCTCGATGGCGCCATGGGCACGCAGATCCAGGGCCTGGGTTTCGACGAGAACCATTTCCGTGGCGACAAATTCGCCGAGTGCGCCTGCCATCAGCAGGGCAACAACGACCTGCTGATCCTGACGCAGCCCAAGGCGATCGAGGAGATTCACTATCAATACGCCATCGCCGGGGCGGACATTCTTGAAACCAACACCTTCTCCTCGACCTCCATCGCCCAGGCGGATTATGGCATGGAGGACGCGGTCTACGCTCTGAACCGCGACGGTGCACGGCTGGTGCGCAGGGCAGCGGCAAGGGCCGAGCAGGAGGACGGCAAGCGTCGTTTCGTCGCCGGTGCGCTGGGGCCGACCAACCGCACCGCCTCGATGTCGCCCGACGTCAACAATCCCGGCTACCGCGCCGTGACATTCGACGAATTGCGCCTTGCCTATGGCGAGCAGCTGCGCGGTCTCATTGACGGCGGTGCCGACATCATTCTGATAGAGACCATTTTTGATACGCTGAATGCCAAGGCGGCAATCTTCGCCTGCAACGAGATCTTCATCGAGAAGGGCGTGCATCTGCCGGTGATGATTTCCGGCACGATCACCGACCTGTCGGGCCGCACGCTGTCGGGCCAGACGCCGACGGCTTTCTGGCATTCGGTCCGCCACGCCAACCCGTTCACCATAGGCCTCAATTGCGCGCTGGGCGCCAAAGCCATGCGCGCGCATCTGGACGAAATATCCGGCGTCGCCGACATCTTTGTGTGCGCCTATCCGAATGCCGGTCTGCCCAACGAATTCGGCCAATATGACGAAAGCCCGGAGTTCATGGCCGCGCAGATCGAGGATTTCGCCCGCGACGGCCTGGTCAATATCGTCGGTGGCTGCTGCGGCTCGACGCCCGACCACATCCGCGCCATCGCACAGGCCGTGAAGAAATATCCGCCGCGCGCTGTTCCCGACATCGAGCCGCAGATGCGCCTTTCGGGGCTCGAGCCGTTCACGCTGACCGACGAGATTCCGTTCGTCAATGTCGGCGAGCGCACCAATGTCACCGGCTCGGCGAAATTCAGGAAGCTGATCACCGCGGGCGACTATGCCGCTGCGCTCGAAATCGCCCGCGACCAGGTCGCCAACGGCGCGCAGATCATCGACATCAACATGGACGAAGGCCTGATCGATTCGAAGGAGGCAATGGTCTGTTATCTCAACCTGATCGCCGCCGAGCCGGACATCGCCCGCGTACCCGTGATGATCGACAGCTCCAAATGGGAGATCATCGAAGCCGGCCTGAAATGCGTGCAGGGCAAGCCGCTGGTCAATTCCATCTCGATGAAGGAGGGCGAGGAGGCTTTTCTGCACCATGCGAAGCTCGTCCGCGCGTATGGCGCGGCGGTGGTCGTCATGGCCTTCGATGAGGACGGCCAGGCCGACACCCAGGCGCGCAAGGTCGAAATCTGCACCCGCGCCTACAGACTGTTGACCGAGCAGGCCGGATTCCCGCCCGAGGACATCGTTTTCGACCCGAACATCTTTGCCATCGCCACCGGCATCGATGAGCACAACAATTACGGCGTCGACTTCATCGAAGCCGCCAGGCAGATCACCGCGACGCTCCCCCATGTCCACATATCGGGCGGCGTGTCGAACCTCTCCTTCTCGTTTCGCGGCAACGAGCCGGTGCGCGAGGCCATGCATGCCGTGTTCCTCTACCATGCCATCCAGGCCGGCATGGACATGGGCATCGTCAACGCCGGACAGCTTGCCGTCTATGACACCATCGATCCGGAACTGCGCGAAGCCTGCGAGGACGTCGTCAACAACCGCCAGCCGAAGGGCGGCGGCAGCGCGACCGAACGCCTGCTGCAACTCGCCGAACGTTTTAGGGGCACGGCGGGCAAGGAAGCGCAGGAACGCGATCTCGCCTGGCGCGACTGGCCGGTCGAGCAGCGCATTTCGCACGCACTGGTCAACGGCATCACCGAATTCATCGACCAGGACACGGACGAGGCGCGGCGCGCCGCCGAGCGTCCGCTGCACGTCATCGAAGGTCCGCTGATGGCAGGCATGAATATCGTCGGCGACCTGTTCGGCGCGGGAAAGATGTTCCTGCCGCAAGTGGTGAAATCCGCCCGCGTCATGAAACAGGCCGTCGCCGGCCTGCTGCCGCACATGGAGGCGGAGAAGCTGGCGAATGCCGCCAAAGGCGTCGACACCGGCGAGCGCCAGACCGCCGGCAAGATCCTGATGGCGACGGTGAAGGGCGATGTCCACGACATCGGCAAGAACATCGTCGGCGTGGTTCTGGCCTGCAACAATTACGAGATCATCGACCTCGGCGTCATGGTGCCGGCGGCAAAGATCCTGCAGACGGCGCGCGAGCTAAAGGTCGACATCATCGGCCTGTCCGGCCTGATCACGCCCTCGCTCGACGAGATGGCGCACATGGCCGCCGAGATGGAGCGCGAAGGTTTTGACATTCCGCTGTTGATCGGCGGTGCTACGACCAGCCGCGTGCATACCGCAGTAAAGATCCATCCGCGCTATATCAGTGGCCAGACCGTCTATGTCGCCGATGCCAGCCGCGCGGTCGGCGTGGTGTCGGCACTTTTGTCGAACGAGACCAGGGGCGGTTATGTCGACAACGTTCGCGCCGAATACAAGAAGGTCGCCGATGCGCATGCGCGCAGCGAAGCCGACAAGCAGCGCCTGCCGCTGTCCAAGGCGCGTGCCAACGCCCACCGGATCGACTGGTCGGCCTACGCGCCGCCGAAGCCGTCCTTCCTCGGCCTGAAAGTCTTCGAAGGCTGGGACCTGGCCGAGCTCGCGCGCTATATCGACTGGACGCCGTTCTTCCAGACCTGGGAGCTGAAGGGCCGTTACCCGAAAATCCTCGATGACGAGGCGCAAGGGCCGGCGGCACGCCAGCTCTTCGAGGACGCCCAGGCGATGCTGAAAAAGATCATCGCGGAAAAATGGCTCGCGCCGAAGGGCGTCATCGGCTTCTGGCCGGCGAATACCGTCGGCGACGATATCAGGCTGTTCACCGATGATGCCAGGTCGCAGGAACTGGCGACCTTCTTCACGCTGCGCCAGCAGCTGACCAAGCGCGACGGCAAGGCGAACGTCGCGCTGTCGGATTTCGTTGCGCCTTTGGACAGCGGCAAGGCCGACTATCTCGGCGGCTTCATCGTCACCGCCGGCATCGAGGAAGCGGCGATCGCCGAGCGCTTCGAACGTGCCAATGACGACTACTCGTCGATCATGGTCAAGGCGCTGGCCGACCGTTTCGCCGAAGCCTTCGCCGAACGCCTGCACGAGAAGGTGCGCAAGGAGTTCTGGGCCTATGCGCCGGATGAGGATCTGGCGCCGGACGAGCTGATCGGCGAACCCTATCGCGGTATTCGCCCGGCGCCCGGCTATCCGGCGCAACCCGACCACACCGAGAAAGCGACGCTGTTCCGCCTGCTCGACGGCGAGCGCAACGCCGGCGTCAGCCTGACCGAAAGCTTTGCGATGTGGCCGGGCTCCTCCGTGTCCGGCATCTACCTGTCGCATCCCGAAAGCTATTATTTCGGCGTGGCCAAGGTCGAGCGCGACCAGGTCGAGGACTATGCGCGCCGCAAGGCCATGCCGCTCGCCGAGGTCGAGCGCTGGCTCGGCCCTATACTCAACTATGTGCCGACCCCCTTCGCCGAAGCCGCGCAGTAAGGCAGAAGCTTTGACCTGGCATCGCGGTCGATGACCAGGTGCATCGCTTCGAGAGCACCGGCCTGGCCCGCTCATCATGCGATGAAAGGAGAGCCCTATGCAGACCCCGACTGCAGAAGAAGTGGAAATCCGCAAAGGCCTGGATGACCTGGTGCAGGCATTGCGGGCCAAGGACATAGAAGCCCTGATGGCACACTATGCCGCGGCTACTGTCGTATTCGACATCAGGCCGCCGCTGCGGATCGAGAGCGCCGATGCCTACCGAAAGAATTTCGAGGCGTGGTTTGCCTCGGTTGACGGCCCGATTGATTATGAGGTGCACGAACTGCTCGTCACAGTCAGAGATGACGTGGCGTTCTGCTATGGTCTGTGCCACGTCAGAAGCAAAAGAACCAACGGCGAGAAGGCCGACTATTGGGTGCGGGTGACGTCGGGTTTGCAGAAGATGAGCGACCGCTGGATGATCACGCACGAACACATATCCATGCCGATCGATCTCCGGACAATGCAGGCACAGCCGGAGTTTCAGTCGTAGCTCCGCGGACGTTTCGCACGACAACAAATTTCTTCCGGCGCTGCCCGTCGACCGACCTCGCCAAGAGGCTTGCCGAATTCGCTGACCAATCGATCGGGGCCGGTGGTGCACCGTACCGCCACGGATTGACGCGCGACACTTTAGCTGCAAGGTATATTAACGTTCTGTTTACCATACATATTGGTCTCGGCAGGGACTTGAGGGGGCAATTTGGAACCGTTTCTTGGCGCGAACCGCCTTAATTGGGATGATCGAGCCGAGCTGCATTCGACCGACACAACGGGCAGCTACCACATAGAAAATGTACTGGCTGGCGGATCCAATCTCTATGAGCTGGAAACGCGCGAGGTCGGTGACATTGTCGGCAAGGATATCGTCCATCTGCAATGCCATATCGGGCTCGACACGATCAGCTTGAAGAATCTGGGCGCGGGCAGCGTGACCGGCCTCGACTTTTCACCGACGGCGATCGCAGCGGCGCGGGATTTCGCTGCAAAGGCAGGCACTGACGTGCGCTTCGTGGAGGCGCCACTGTTCGAGGCAGTCGAAGCGCTTGGCCGGACCTTTGACATCGCTTACGTTACCTGGGGTTCGGTAAACTGGCTTGACGACGTGTTCCGCTGGGCGCGGGTGGTTGCCGATCTGCTGCGGCCCGGCGGCCGGCTCTATCTCGCCGAGGGCCATCCGTTGATGTTCCAGTGTGACCGCAAGGCTGCGGCGCTGGAGTTCAAGCATGACTGGCGAACGCCAATAGCCCGACCACTCGCATGGAACGAAGAACTCACCTATACCGGCGACGACCGCATCTTGAAACATCCGCGCTACTATGAGTGGATTCATCCGGTCAGCGACGTGGTGAACGCGCTGATTTCAGCTGGGCTGACGCTGGATTTTCTCAATGAGCATGACACGGTTTCGTGGCAGCACTTTTCATTTGCCGTGAGGGCCGGCAAGGATATGTACGGCCTGCCAGAGAACTCTCCCAAGATCCCAATGGCCTATTCCATTGGCGCGACGAAACGTAGCGTCGGCAAGATACCCTACCTGGTTACCGCCAAGGCGATTGAGGGCCACTAATGCATGTCGCGCAAAAGCATGCCCTCGGGCTTGAACGAGGGTGTGCAGCGGTTTTGCGATAACGACATGCATCAAATAAAACCTGAAGCGCGTCGCACCAATCCATTCAGCCGCGACGCGCTTTAAGTCGTCAGCCGGAGCCGCAGGTCCGTGTCAGCCACTCCGGCCACCTCTGGCGGTTGGAGGGTGCAAAATTTTTAGGACCCGTGAAGGTCAAAATTAAACATTGATAGCTAATATACCTTGGTCGGGTTGGCCCAGAACCTGAATAGTATCTGAGGAATCGCCTATTGGCTCCTTTCCGCGCTAGGTTCGGCGGTATCAAGAAGGCCGTTTTCTCGTCGGCAAATATACCGGCGGCAATGGCGGTGATCGTTATTGCCATTGGCGCAGCGTTCGCGGACCACCAGAACAAAGTCGTCTCGGATCAAGCCGCCCGAGCGGATGTCCTGGCCAAGGTCAATCTTATCCGCGCCAAGCTTGAAGGCAACATCAACGGAAACCTTCAACTGGTGCAGGGACTGGTCGCGGCGGTCGTGACTGAGCCCTATATGGGACAGCAACGCTTCGCCTCGCTGGCGAGCAACCTGTTTGGCAGGGGCTCGCAATTGAAGAATATTGCCGGCGCGCCCGATCTGGTCATTTCTCTGATGTACCCGATGAATGGCAACGACAAGGCCATAGGCCTTGATTACCGCAAGGACGAGCGGCAGCGTCTGGCCGCGCTGAGGGCGCGAGACAAGCGCGAGTTAATTCTTGCCGGTCCCGTCGACTTGAGGCAGGGAGGGCAAGGCTTCGTCGGCCGTATTCCGGTCTTTGTACGCAGTGCGGGCAACACCGAAAGGTTCTGGGGCATCATTTCGGCCGTTGTCGACGTTCAGCGCCTTTATAAGGCGAGCGGCCTGCTTGACGATGATCTCGGGATTGACATAGCGCTGATTGGTAAGGACGCTCTCGGTCCAACCGGAGAGCAATTCTTCGGCAATGAGCGCGTCGCCAAGAGCAATCCGGTGACAGCCGACGTCCTGCTTCCGTCCGGTTCGTGGCGGATCGCAGCCATTCCCAAAAACGGCTGGCCTTCGACGCCCGACAACGCGTGGTTCTTGCGCTCCATCATGGCGGTGGCCGGGGCGTTGGTTGTGATTCCATTCCTGGTGACCGGTCGCCTGATTGGCGAGAGACAGCGCAATTATGCGGAACTGAGTCGATTGTCGAGACGCCTGGAACTCGCTCTGGAAGCGTCGGCTATTGGCGTTTGGGAACACGATCTCGCGACCAACGAACTGACGTGGGACGACCGCGTCAATGAAATATACGGCAAACCAGCCGGGGAGGGCCGCGGCTACCTGGACTGGGCGGGAGCAATCCACCCGGATGATTTGGCTGGCGCCAACGCCGATTTCGACCGCGCGACGGCCGGCGGCGGGCCATATTTGTCGGAGTACCGGATTATTCGGCCGGATGGCGAGATTCGCCATGTCCGATCCAAGGCGATAATTTACCGGCACGCAAACGACACCCCAAAAATGATTGGCGCCGAATGGGATGTGACAGCCGATGTCCTGTTGAACAAGGACCTGGTTCGCGCAAAACAGCTTTCCGAGTCGAAAAATGCAGAACTCGAGTCGGCCAAGGCGCGCATAGAGCACATTGCGCTCCACGATTCGCTGACCGGTTTGCCCAACCGGCGTTACCTCGACCAGGTGCTGGAAGATTACGCGGCAAACGCCAGGCGGACCGGCGGGTATGCGGCACTGCTCCACATTGATCTCGATCGGTTCAAGCACATCAACGATACGCTTGGCCACGCCGCAGGCGACGCAATGCTTGTTCACGCCTCGACCGTGCTCCGATCCAAGGTCGATGGCGAGGGATTCGTCGCTCGGATCGGAGGAGACGAATTCATCGTCCTGTGCGCGGTGCATGACGATATCGAGCAACTGGCGCTGCTCGCTGACCGCGTCATCAGCCAGATGCGGGAACCGGTCTACTATCAGGGCCATCGATGCCGTTTTGGCGTGAGCGTGGGAATTGCAGTCGATAACGGAAAAGATGTCGAAGCCAAACACCTGCTGGTCAACGCTGACATCGCGCTTTACCGGGCAAAGAGTCGTGGGCGCAATCGATACGAGTTCTTCACCGAGGCGATGCAAAGCGAGATCGTCGAGACAAAACGGATTGCCGACGAAATTCTCGGCGGCCTTGAGCGCAACGAGTTCATCCCCTTCTACCAGCCGCAATTTGACGCAAAAACGCTTGAAATTGTTGGGGTTGAGGCGCTGGCGCGATGGCGGCATCCGCAGAAGGGCATTTTGGCGCCCGACGTCTTCCTAAGGATTGCGGAAGAATTGAATGTCGTCTCGATCATCGATCGAAACATATTAGAGCAATCGCTTTTGGATCTCGAAGGGTGGTCTGCTGCGAATCTCCATATTCCGCGGGTGTCAGTCAATGTTTCGGCACGCCGCCTTCAGGATGAGGAACTCATAAAGAGTCTTAGGGAACTAAATATCAAGAAGGGAACAGTTGCCTTCGAGCTTGTTGAGTCAATTTTCCTTGACGAAAATGATGATTTTGTTACCTGGAATCTTGAGCAGATAAAAGAGCTCGGCATTGACATAGAAATAGACGATTTTGGCACGGGCTACGCCTCTATAGTCAGCTTGCTCAAGCTGCAGCCTCGCCGGTTGAAGATAGATCGCCAATTGGTCATTCCTATTGTCAAATCGCCGCAACGAAGGCAGGTCGTCTCATCGATCATTGAAATCGGCAAATCCCTGGGTATCGAGGTCGTAGCCGAGGGTGTCGAGACGATGGAGCACGCACAGACACTCAAGAGCTTGGGCTGCGACATACTGCAGGGTTATGCCTTCGGGCATGCATTGGATGCCGACGGACTAAAGGCATTTGTTCGATCTCGGCGTCTGCGCACGGAACGGGTTTTGGATGAACCGCTCCGGTTGGGTAGAGTATAAGCGCATAAGCCTCACGTGACAGAGTAGCGTTACGCTTTGAGTCTTAGGATTTGTGCTGACACGCATGTCAGGCGCAACCGCTGTGCAACCAGCGTTGCCTTATTTTGCTAGCCGCCCAAACCCTTGCAGTAACTCTGCTTGCGCAGATCTCGGCGTTGCGCCACTACTGCACTTTGGGGGGAATCAAATGAAAATCCATCTTTGTGCTGCCTTGGCGGCAACGGTTGCTATGACGGGTTGCGCATCGGTGGTGCGTGGCACGACCGACAAAGTCTCCATCAACTCCGAACCACCAGATTCCACGATCAGAACCTCGCTTGGTCATTCGTGCCCGGCTTCACCTTGCACGGTCGAAGTAAGCCGGAAGGAGGGGTTCACGGCTTTTGCTGAGAAGGAAGGATACAAACCGGGCAGCCTTTATATTGGCACGAACATGAGCGGAAAAGGCGCCGCAGGTCTAGCAGGCAACATCTTGGTCGGGGGACTGATAGGAGTGGGCGTGGATGCAATGACGGGTGCGACGCTCGATCATTCTCCAAATCCTGCACTCATAACGTTGGTTCCAACTGACGCGCCTGGCGAAAGCAGCAAGGCGATTGTTCCTCCGCCTGCGCCACCTGCGACGAACAATAGCTCCCGCGCTGGAGTGTAGCCTGCTCTTGCGCGTTCCTGGCGCCGCATTTGGCAATGGGGAAGGCAGCAAGGGACACGAGTCGCTACGGAAACGGCGTGAAAATGGCACAGTCCTTACTGTGCACGTAAGCTGTTGATCTCTTAAAGCAATTGGCTGGGGAACCTGGATTCGAACCAGGACTAACGGAGTCAGAGTCCGTGGGTCTACCGTTAACCTATTCCCCAGCAGGCGCGATTGAAGAAAACCGCGCGGGCAGGGCGACGATGGCGCCGCGCGTGCCTTGTAGCCGCCGCCGGAAAATAGTCAAGCCTGCGCAGCTCTTCAATCACCACGTTTCATAAGGGCGTGGTTCAAAGCCGCCCCTCAATTCTCCCTCCGCCCGAGCTGCGAGTGCTCGAAATACAGCACGACGCCGAGCGCCATCACCAGCGGGATGATCAGGTAGAACAGCCGGAACACCAGCAGTGCTGCCAGCACACCGACCGGGTCCATATGCGACAGGCCGGCCAGGAAGACGACCTCGAACACGCCGAGCCCGCCCGGCGCATGCGAGATCTGGGCGACCGAGAACGACACCAGGAAGACGCCGAGCACGACGAAGTATCCGGGATTGCCAGCTTCGGGCAGGGCGAAGAAGATGATCGCCGCCGCCGCCAGGAGCTCGATCGGGCCGATCAGCAATTGCCGCGCGACAATCGGCAGCGCCGGATAATGGACCTGGAAGCTTCCGATCTTCAATGGCCTGAGATGCAGCCAGCTGCCGAAGACATAGGCCGCCACCACGAGCAGCATTGCGCCGCCCGCGGCCATGGTCAGGCCATGGTGCGGTATGCCGGAGAACCGGTCGATGATTTTAGGCTCGAAGACCAGCACGAGGCCGGAGACGAGGATCGTCGACAGCACGAAAGTAATCCAGCAGATCGCCACCAAAATGCCGACGTCCTGTCCGGTCAGCCCCCTGGTTCCGTAAGCGCGGTAGCGGATCACCGCGCCTGAAAATACCGAGCCGCCGATATTGTGCGACAGCGCGTAGGTGGTGAAGGAGCACAGGGTGACGAACAGCCACGACACTTTCTTGCCGATATGCAGGAGCGCGATGTGATCGTAGCCGGCCAGCGACGCATAGGCGATGACCGAGCTCAACGCGGCCAGCACCCAGCCGCGGGCAGGGATGGCGACGATGCCATCCCAGACGTCGTCGAGCGAGATGCCGCGCAGTTCGTGCAGCAGCAGCCATAGCGAGAAGACGACCGCCGCAACGCCGACGACCGGCCAGAAATAACGCCTCCAGTTCATGGCGTGACGATCATGCGTTGCAGCCCCGTTGCCCTTTCGGTTCGCGTCAGGAAAACTGCCCGCGATTTCGAATGTTTCATACCCGCCATTTCAGAAATGCCTTATCGAAGCCGGCTATTCAACCGGCAAGGCGCTGCTGCGGGAGAAGGAAAGGCTGGCGATCCTTCGCGCCCCCCTCTGTCCCGCCATCATCGGGACGAGCGGAGCGGCGAGACAATGCCAGCGACAAAATTCGACCCCTGCGCTCTTGGTGATCCGGCCCGGCGCTGCTAGTCTGGTGGCAACTTGGAACACATGAAAGCGCCTGCTGCGTCCGGTCTCCGGTTCGCGCGGCGCCGGAAGGAACTGAAGTGGAAGACCACGACACCGGCGCCGGCGCGCCGGAAGTGGGCGTGTCCAGGGCTTCGCCGCCGCCTTCGGGCCAGGCAAGCCCATCCGCCGGCCGGCACAATGGCCGCCCGGTGCAGCCTTGGTCCGGTCACGGACAGGCAGGCGACGCGTCCCAGCATCAGAATGGCCAGAAGGCCAAGACCAGGAAGCGGCGCAAACGCCGGCGCGGCCGCAAGGTTTTCGCGCGCGACGACGCTCGCCTCGCTGCGGCCGGAGTGGCGGCTGCTGTCAGCGCTCCAGCCAGCCGCCCGCCCGCGGCGATCGTCGCGCCCTTGCCTTTGGTTGCGCCAGGCCGGCCGGAGCCGGCTGCTCGCCGCCCGCCGCTGCAGGAACTGCCGGTGTTTGCGGCACTCGATCTCGGCACCAACAATTGCCGGCTGCTGGTGGCGGTGCCGACGCGCCACGGCCAGTTCCGCGTCATCGACGCTTTCTCGCGCATCGTCAGGCTGGGCGAGGGCCTCACCGCCAGTGGCCGGCTCGGGCAGCCGGCGATGGACCGTGCGGTCGAGGCGCTGAAGATCTGCGGTGACAAATTGCGCAACCGCAAGATCAGGAAGGCCCGGCTGATCGCCACCGAAGCCTGCCGCACGGCCGCCAACGGCGCCGAGTTCCTCGACCGCGTCGAGCGCGAGGCGGGGTTGAAACTCGAGATCATCGACCGCCAGACCGAGGCGCGGCTGGCGGTGTCGGGCTGCGGCTCGCTGATCGACCGCGACACGCAAGGCGTCGTCCTGTTCGACATCGGCGGCGGCTCCTCGGAAATCGCGCTGATCGATCTCACCGGCCACCGCTCGCCGAGGCTCGCCAACCACATCGTCTCCTGGACGTCGCTGCCGGTCGGCGTCGTCTCGCTGGCCGAGCGCTTCGGCGGCCGCGCCGTCACCCGTGAGATCTTTGCCGCCATGGTCGAGGATGTGGCTGTGCGCCTGCACGCCTTCGACGGGCGCGACCGGCTGAGCCATGTGTTCGCCAGCCCGAAATTCCACTTGCTCGGCACCTCGGGCACGGTGACGACGCTGGCCGGCGTCCACCTCGACCTGGACCGCTACGACCGCCGCCGCGTCGACGGGCTGTGGATGGACCGCGACAGCGTCGACCGCATGGTCGAAAAACTGGTCGGCTGGGATTTTCAGCAGCGCGTCGCCAATCCTTGCATCGGCGCCGATCGCGCCGATCTGGTGCTGGCCGGCTGCGCCATTCTGGAAGCGATCCGCGCGGTGTGGCCGTCGGAGCGGCTGCGCGTCGCCGACCGCGGCCTGCGCGAGGGCATATTGAGCGAATTGATGGCCGACGACGGTGTCTGGCGCAACAATGGGCGGGGCAGAGCATGATCCCGAAAAGTGGCAACCGGTTTTCGGAAAAGATCATGCTCAAACAAGAAATCAGGCAATGACCAGGAAACCGGAAAAACCAGGCTCTGCCGGCATTCGCGTGCTGAAGACGCGGATCAAGAAGAAAAGCGGCCTGAAGGAATCGTCGCGCCGCTGGCTGCAGCGCCACATCAACGATCCCTATGTCCAGCGCTCCAAGGCCGACGGCTACCGCTCGCGCGCGGCCTACAAGCTGATCGAGATCGACGACAAGCACCATCTGCTCAAGCCCGGCATGAAAGTCATCGACCTTGGCGCGGCACCCGGCGGCTGGTGCCAGGTCGCCGCCGCGCGCACGAAATCGACGGCCGAACACCCGCATGTCGTCGGCATCGACTATCTGGAGATGGACGCGGTGCCCGGCGCGCCGGTGCTGTTGATGGATTTTCTCGACCCGCAGGCGCCGGAAAAGCTCGCTGAAACGCTTGGCGGCCAGCCGGACATCGTTTTGTCCGACATGGCCGCACCCACCACCGGCCATCGCCGGACCGATCACATCCGCACCATGTATCTGTGCGAGGTGGCCGCCGATTTCGCCCTGTCGGTGCTGAAGCCGGGCGGCCATTTCCTCGCCAAGACTTTCCAGGGCGGCGCCGAGAACGAATTGCTCGCCAGGCTCAAGCAGAATTTCCGCTCGGTCCACCACGTCAAACCGCCGGCCTCGCGCGATGAGTCGGTGGAGCTTTATCTGCTGGCGAAAGATTTCAAGGGTTAAGCTGCCTTAGCTTTTTAACGCTGGCGGGACAGCACCCCCCTCTGTCCTGCCGGACATCTCCCCCTCAAGGGGGGAGATCGGACGTCATCGCGGTCTTCGCAAACCTTCAACGGTGCAAGAGTACGCGGAGCGGCGAAGCTGCCAATCTCCCTCCTTGAGGGGGAGATGGCCGGCAGGCCAGAGGGGGGTGCTGTCCCGCCAGCGCTGGAGGACGCCACTCCTCAACCGCCCTGCGGACCAGACACCCCCAGCGTCTTGGGCGCCGTCAGCCCGCCATGTCCCGATACGGCGTTGCCGGCATCGGGTGCCAGCCGCATGAACGACAGCGATGCGGCGGCCGACACCGCCGCGACAATGAAGAACGCGATGTGGAAGTCGCTCAGCGTCAGCGCCCCGCCATGGATTGTCGTCGACACTTCCAGAATGCCGCCGGCCAGCGCCACGCCGAGCGCGATCGACAGTTGCTGGAACACTGCGGCGATCGGCGTTGCCCTGCTGGTGTCGGCGGTCGAAATCTCGGCATAGGCAAGCGCGTTGATGCCGGTGAAGAACATCGAGCGGATGAAGCCGCCGGCGAGCAAGATGGCGAGGATCATCAGATAGGGCGTCTCGGGCGTCAGCAGGCCGTTGATGGCAATCGACGCCGCCGCGATCAGCGAGCCGAAGATCAGCACCCGGCGGAAGCCGGCGACCCGGAAGATCAGCGCGGTGACGAATTTCATGCCGATGGCGCCGATCGCCGCCACGAAGGTGATCATTCCCGACTGGAACGGCGTCAGCCCGAAGCCGATCTGGAACATCAGCGGCAAAAGGAAGGGTACGGCGCCGATGCCGATGCGGAACAGCCCGCCGCCGAGGACCGAGGCGCGGAACACCTGGTTGCGGAACAGTTCGAGCGCCAGCAGCGGATTTTTGGAGCGGCGCGCATGCAGGAGGTAAAGCACGGCTGAAACCAGCCCGACAGCCACGGTGAGGAAGCCGGCAATCGGCGGCAATGCCGGCAGGCTGACCACCGACAGGCCGAAAACGATGCCCGATGCCGCCAGGCCGCTCAGCACTAAGCCGATGAAATCGAGCGGCGGCGTCGGCGCCGCTTCGGTCTCCGGCAGGAAGCGGGTGGCCAGCCAGATGCCGATCAGCCCGATCGGCACATTGATCAGGAAGATCCAGTGCCAGCTGAAATAGGTGGTGATGAAACCGCCGACCGGCGGCCCGACGAGCGGCCCGAGCAATGCCGGAACGGTCAGCCACGACATCGCGGCGACGAGTTCGCTCTTCGGCGTGGCGCGCACCAGCACAAGCCGTCCCACCGGCGTCATCATGGCGCCGCCAATGCCTTGCAGGAAGCGCGAGACGACGAAGGCCGGCAGCGAATTCGACACCGCGCAAGCGACCGATCCGACGATGAACACGGCAATCGCGGCGCGAAACACGGTCTTGGCGCCAAAATGGTCGGCCATCCAGCCGCTGATCGGAATGAACACCGCCAGCGATACCAGATAGGCGGTCAGCGCCAGCTTGAGCGCCACCGGGCTGGTCTGGAGGTCGACGGCGATCGCCGGCAGCGACGTTGCGATAACGGTCGAATCCATGTTTTCCATGAAAAGGGCGACCGCCAGGATAAGCGGAATGTTGCGGTTCATGGAGCGCGTCCGGATTCGATTGTTGCCGACCGGGGCAAGCCGACAGGCAGGGCGGTTACCACGGGTTGCGTTGGATGTCGCCTTAACTTGCTGTCACATTTGTGCGACCTGGCACCGGGCATGCCCAACAAAACTCCGGAGCAGCGCCGTCGGCGAGGCGGCCGCTTCGGCTTTCGCCAATCACCAGCGGTGAATGCCGGTCGCCATCCGTCACCGCGAAAGGCATTAAGCTGAGTTTGCAGCGCTGTCGTGCACAAGCAATCGGCTTTTCAACGGCGACGGGACGTGTTACGAGCCAGCGCCAATCCTGAAAGGGAAGAAGACGAGTCGGCGCTGTCCACCCGGTCCAGCGCTTTTCATGCATTCCGAGGGCTGGCCATGGCAAAGATTATCGAAACGTCCACGGGCGCATTGGCGCTGACTTTTGACGACGTGCTGCTGCAGCCGGGTCATTCCGAGGTCATGCCCGGCGAAACCGATATCCGCACCCGCATTGCCGGCGACATCGACCTCAACGTGCCGATCCTGTCCGCCGCCATGGATACCGTCACCGAGGCGCGTCTCGCCATCGCCATGGCCCAGGCCGGCGGCATCGGCGTCATCCACCGCAATTTCTCGCCGGCCGAGCAGGCCGAGCAGGTGCGGCAAGTCAAGAAATTCGAATCCGGCATGGTGGTGAACCCCGTCACCATTGGCCCCGATGCGACGCTCGCCGACGCCCTGGGGCTGATGCGCACCTACAGCATCTCGGGCATTC
Organism: Mesorhizobium sp. WSM4815; assembly: GCF_055811575.1. NCBI lineage: Bacteria > Pseudomonadati > Pseudomonadota > Alphaproteobacteria > Hyphomicrobiales > Phyllobacteriaceae > Mesorhizobium > Mesorhizobium sp. WSM4815. The sequence goes on from NZ_JBVVQS010000098.1 coordinate 69,312, forward strand.
CGGTGGTCGAGAATGGCGGCGCTGGCGGGCACACGGTCGGCCGGCTGGTCGGCATCCTGACCAACCGCGACGTGCGCTTCGCCTCCGACCCGGGCCAGAAAGTCTACGAGCTGATGACCCGTGAGAACCTGATCACGGTCAAGGAGAACGTCGATCAGGACGAGGCCAAGCGGCTCCTGCACCAGCACCGCATCGAGAAGCTGGTCGTGGTCGATAGCGGCGGCAATTGCGTCGGATTGATCACCGTCAAGGACATCGAGAAGTCGCAGCTCAACCCGCACGCCACCAAGGACGTGCAGGGGCGCCTGCGCGCGGCGGCCGCCACCAGCGTCGGCGATGACGGTTTTGAGCGCGCCGAGCGGCTCATCGATGCCGGCGTCGACCTTTTGGTGATCGACACCGCGCATGGTCACTCGCAACGCGTGCTCGATGCGGTGACGCGGGCCAAGAAACTGTCCAATTCGGTCCGCATCCTGGCCGGTAACGTCGCCACATCGGAAGGCACGCTGGCGCTGATCGATGCCGGCGCCGATGCCGTCAAGGTCGGCATCGGGCCGGGTTCCATCTGCACCACCCGCATTGTCGCCGGCGTCGGCATGCCGCAGCTTTCGGCAATCATGTCGGCGGTCGAGACGGCGCAGAAATCGGGCGTCTCGGTCATCGCCGATGGCGGCATAAAATATTCCGGCGATCTCGCCAAGGCGCTCGCCGCCGGCGCCAGTGCCGCCATGATCGGGTCGCTGCTGGCCGGCACCGACGAGAGCCCGGGCGAAGTCTATCTGCACCAGGGCCGCTCGTTCAAAGCCTATCGCGGGATGGGCTCGGTCGGCGCCATGGCGCGTGGCTCCGCCGACCGCTATTTCCAGGCCGAGGTTCGCGACACGCTGAAACTGGTGCCGGAAGGCATCGAAGGGCAGGTGCCTTACAAAGGACCTGTGTCCGGCGTGCTGCACCAGCTTGCCGGCGGCCTGAAAGCCGCTATGGGTTATGTCGGCGGGCGCGACCTTGCCGATTTCCGCGACCGCGCCACCTTTGTACGCATATCCAACGCCGGACTTCGTGAAAGCCACGCCCATGACGTCACGATCACCCGCGAAAGCCCGAATTACCCCGGCGGAGCCTAACCAGTTCGCACGAAGCCTTGCGGCAATGATGCTGCGGCTGTCGCGCCACGCTGCCGCGCTTTGCTTTGTCTGCGTGGCGGTTTTCGTCGCCATGACGGCGATGGAGTTCCTCTATTTCCGCCAGCTGAGCGGCGGCCTGCCGTCACTCGATTTGCGCTTTGCCGGGTTCACCCCGGACGAGGGCATGGCCTGGCTGACGGCGCTCGGCCGGCGCGGCAGCGAGATCATCCTGGTCTGGCACTACCTGACCTTCGACCTGCTGTTCCCGGCGCTGCTGTCGCTGACATTGGTCAGCCTGATCCTTGCCGCCGGGCGACGGCTGAAGAACTTCCGGGCTCTGTCCGCCCAGTTCCAGTCGCTGTTCGCGCTCGTCCTGGTGCTGCCCTACACGCTTGCCGATTATGCGCAGAACATCGCGGTGGCCCGCATGCTCCAATCCGGACTCGCTGTCCTTCGCCTCGGCGCTGATCGTCATCAAATTCGCGCTTCTGGCGATACCGGTGATCGTCATCGCGGTTTTCCACCTGGCCGCTCAGAAACAGCGCTGACTGCCCCTTCTCCCACAAGGGGAGAAAGTCTGGCGAATGCTACAAATCGAACAGCGCGATCTTGCGCTTGTCGAACTTGATGGCGAGCTCGCCGCGCACCAGTTTGAGCGCCGCCTCGCCGAACACGGCGCGTCGCCAGCCTTGCAAGGCCGGCACGTCGGCGTCCTCGCCCTCGGCGGCGATGCGGTCGATGTCGTCGCTTGAGGCCAGCACCTTCGAAGCGACGCCCTCCTTTTCGGCGACGATCCGCAACAGCACTTTCAGCAATTCAGCGGCGGCATTGGAGCCTTCGGGCGGCTGAAAACTCTTCGGCAGCTTCGGCATCTCTTCCCTGGGCAAGGCAAGCGCGCCGTTGACCGCGCCAAGCAGCGCCGTTGCCGTCGCCGAGCGTTCCCAGCCTTTCGGCGTGGTGCGCAGCTTGCCGAGTGCTGCCGCATCGCGCGGCGCCTGCTGCGCCACCTCGTAGATGGCGTCGTCCTTGAGCACCCGGCCGCGCGGCACGTCGCGTTCGCGCGCCTCACGCTCGCGCCACGCCGCCACCGCTTGCACGATCGCCAGCTCCTGCGGCTTGCGCAGCCGCATCTTCAGCCGCTTCCAGGCGTCCTCCGGATGCGGATCGTAGGTTTCGCGGGCGGTCAGCACGTCCATCTCCTCGTTCAGCCAGTGGGCGCGGTTTTCCCGCACCAACTCGGCGCTGAGGTGCTGGTAGACCTCGATCAGATGGGTGACGTCGGCAAGCGCGTAGTCGAGCTGTTTTTCGGAAAGCGGCCGGTGGCGCCAGTCGGTGAAACGTGAGGACTTGTCGAGCCGGGCGCCGGTGACCTTCTGGACGAGTTGGTCATAGGAGACGCTGTCGCCGAAGCCGCAAACCATCGCTGCCACCTGGGTGTCGAACACCGGATGCGGCACCAGATCGCCGAGATGAACGATGATTTCGATGTCCTGGCGTGCCGCATGGAAGACCTTGACGATCGCCTCGTTGGCCATCAGCCTGAAGAACGGCTTCAGGTCGATATCGGGTGACAGCGGATCGATCAGCGCTGTCACCCCGGGTGCTGCCATCTGGATCAGGCAGAGAATCGGCCAAAAGGTCGTCTCGCGAATGAATTCGGTGTCGACGGTGACGAAATCCGACTTTTCGAACGCGGCGAGAGCGGTCTCGAGTTCTTTTTGGGTAGTGATGACGTGCATCAAATCGCTTTTGGCAAAGTGTACGGTCTCCTTCAATTTCAGCCGCGCGGGCTTTCGTCAAGCCGCTGTCCGGGTTTCAAGACCTGGCGGGCCGTCATCATTGCCTGGCGGGCCCGTCGGAATCATCGTTGCGCTTGGCCAGCCGGGCGAACACCGTCGATGTGCGCAAAAGGCCGATGAAACGGCTGCGATGGCCGGCCGGCACGCCCGATCGCACCTGCATCCGGTACAGGATGACCACGACGAAGATGGCGTAGACGGTGGCGGTGAACACGAACAGCGCGCTTGGCCCGAAATGCTGCATCGCCGTCGAGGCGGCGAACGGCCCGCCAATGGCGCCGAAGGAATAGAACAGCATCAGCGCCGCGTTGATCAGCACGAACTCGCCCTTGTCGGCGCGGTCGTTGGAGTGCGCCGCCGACAGCGAATAGAGCGGCATGGCGAAGCAGCCGAAGATGAAGACGATCACGAAGTTGAGGGACGGATCGCTGCGCGCCCAGAACACCAGCGCCAGCGACGCCAGCAGCGCGCAGCACGTCGTTATCAGCAGCACCGAACGCCGGTCCCAGCGGTCGGACAGATAGCCGAGCGGATACTGGATGATGGCGCCGCCGAATATGCCGACGCTGACGAAGGTGACGACGTCGGTGACCGACATGCCGATCTGTTCGGCATAGACCGGCGACAAGGTGCGAAAAGCGCTGTTGGTGACGCCGACGGCAATGCAGCCGAAGCAGCCGAGCGGCGAGATCCGCCAGACGCGCGCCAGGTCGAGCTTGACGTCTTCGGGCGGGGTCGGGTTGGAGCGATCGCCGAGCGACACCGGCACCAGCGAGAGCGTGATCATGATCGACATGACGGCGAAGATGGCGAAACCGCCGGCGCCGACGATCGGGATCAGGAACTGTGCGCCGGTGACCGAACCGATGTCGACCATCCGGTAGATGGCCAGCACCCGCGCGCGGTCCTTGTTGGCGGCCCCGGAATTGAGCCAGGCTTCCATGATGGTGAACAGGCCGGCGAAGCAGAAGCCGCCGGCGAGACGCAACGCGCACCACATGACCGGGTCGACGACCAGCACCAAAAGCAATGTCCCGGCCGAAGCGATCGCCGCCAGCGCGGAAAACGCGCGGACATGGCCGACGGCCTTCATGATGTGGGTGACGGCGAGGCAGCCGAGCAGGAAGCCGGCGAAATAGAACGTTCCCATCAGGCCGATGGTCGAGGCCGAAAACCCCTCCTGCGCCCCGCGCAATGCGATCAAGGTGCTCTGCAGGCCGTTGCCGCCGAGCAGGATGCCGGCGGCAATAAGGAGCGGGATCAGCGGGCGCATGGAGGACATGAAGGAGGGCCTGTCGTTGATCCTTCTTGAACCATCGCCCACGCCAATGCCAGCGGCAATTGCCGGCGGTTAGCAGGCCAGCGCCGGCTATCAACGTATCAGTTTGATTTTAGCTGGGAATCCTTCGCGCTGCCGATGGCGCACTCGGGTGGCTTGCCGCCCTACCGAAGAATTCTGTTTGTCATCAGCCATTTGACGGAGCGGGGCCACGCGTAATTCGCACCCATCCGCAGATCGGTAAAACCCTGCGAAACAGGTTGCCCGGTATCAGCGTCGAGGATGCGAATGAACATCGTATGCTCTGTTCGGCTGACGCGCGTTACGACGCCCAGCAAGGCAAAAGACGCGCCGTGCTCTTTGGCGATCTTGCTTTCACAGCCGCCGCAATTGCGCAATCCGTGCGGCGCCACCGCCTGCTCATCCCCGGCTGGCACATCAATCACTGTAAAGCGCCCTGACTGGGAGAGCATGTCCTTCGCCATCTGTGCCGACTCGGACAGATAGCGCCTATCATGTTCATCCGGCGGAATTATGCCTGCGCCAGCGCTCTTGTCTTCCAATTCGAAAGGAAACACCTCGATGGACATCGGCTTTGTCTGTGCGTGTGCAAATGCGCAGGTGCCGACAAGCAGCATCACCAGGACAGTCAATGTGCGAATGCGCATGGTAGTCCTCCCGCCAATGTGACGCCATTGTACACGGCTCGGCCACGCTGATCACGATCAGGCGGAGGAAATTCTACACTTTGACTGTGGTGCGGAGTTTTCACACAGCCACGGACGAATGCGGAAGTTCGAATCAAGATGCTGCCCGGGCGACGCCTGCCTTGACAAAGGCGGCCTCTCATGTGCTTTTCGCGCAAATTTTCGGGCCGGGCCATCATGCCTTGGCCGCAATCAGACATCCGGACTGACCCATGACAATGCATCGTTACCGCAGCCATACCTGTGCCCAGTTGAGGAAAAGCGACGTCGGCTCTTCCGTTCGCCTTTCGGGCTGGGTGCATCGCGTACGCGATCATGGCGGCCTGCTGTTCATCGATTTGCGCGACCACTATGGCCTGACGCAGATCGTCGCCGACCCGGATTCGCCGGCTTTCAGGATTGCCGAGACGGTGCGCGGCGAATGGGTCGTCCGCGTCGACGGCGAGGTCAAGGCCCGTCTGGCCGAGACCGCGAACGCCAATTTGCCGACCGGCGAAATCGAGGTTTTCGCGCGCGAGATCGAAGTGCTGTCGGCGGCCAAGGAACTGCCGCTGCCGGTGTTCGGCGAGCCGGACTATCCCGAGGACATCCGTCTCAAATACCGCTTCCTCGATTTGCGCCGCGACACGCTGCACAAGAACATCGTGGCGCGCACGAAGATCATCGCCGAGATGCGCAAGCGCATGGGCGAGGTCGGCTTCACCGAATTCTCGACGCCGATCCTGACCGCTTCGTCGCCCGAAGGGGCGCGTGATTTCCTGGTGCCGTCACGTATCCATCCCGGCACCTTCTACGCGCTGCCGCAGGCGCCGCAAATATACAAGCAATTGATCATGGTGTCGGGCTTCGACCGTTACTTCCAGATAGCGCCTTGCTTCCGCGACGAGGACCCGCGCGCCGACCGGCTGCCGGGTGAATTCTACCAGCTCGACCTGGAGATGAGCTTCGTCGAGCAGGACGACGTTCTGGCGACAATGGAGCCGGTGATGCGGGGCGTGTTCGAGACCTTTGCCGCCGGCAAGCCGGTGACGCAGGAGTTTCCGCGCATCGCCTATGACGTCGCCATGCGCAAATACGGCACTGACAAGCCGGACCTGCGCAACCCGATCGAGATGCAGGCAGTCTCCGAACATTTCCGCGAGTCCGGCTTCAAGGTGTTCGCCAACATCCTTGCAAACGACCCGAAGGCCGAGGTCTGGGCCATTCCGGCCAGGACCGGTGGTTCCCGCGCTTTCTGCGACCGCATGAATTCCTGGGCGCAAGGCGAGGGCCAGCCGGGCCTCGGCTATATCTTCTGGCGCAAGGAGGGCGAGAAGCTCGAAGGCGCCGGTCCGCTCGCCAAGAACATCGGCGAGGAGCGCACCGAGGCAATCCGCCTCCAACTCGGGCTTGCCGATGGCGACGCCGCCTTCTTCGTCGCCGGCGACCCGAAAAAGTTCGTCTCGTTCGCGGGCGCGGCACGCACCCGCGCCGGCGAGGAGCTGAACCTGGTCGATCGCGACCGTTTCGAACTGTGCTGGATCGTCGACTTTCCCTTCTTCGAATGGAACGAGGATGAGAAAAAGATCGATTTCGCGCACAACCCGTTCTCGATGCCGCAGGGCGGCATCGATGCGCTCAACGGCGAGGATTTGCTCGGCATCAAAGCGTTCCAGTATGACATGGTCTGCAATGGTTTCGAGATCGCTAGCGGAGGCATCCGCAACCATCTGCCGGAAACCATGGTCAAGGCATTCGAGACTGTCGGGCTCAACCGCGAGACGGTCGAGGAGCGCTTCGGCGGCCTCTACCGCGCCTTCCAGTACGGCGCACCGCCGCATGGCGGCATGGCGGCCGGCATCGACCGCGTCGTCATGCTGCTGGTCGGTGCCAGGAACCTTCGTGAAGTGACGATGTTCCCGATGAACCAGCAGGCCTATGATCTGTTGATGAGCGCGCCGTCGGAAGCCAGCCCGCAGCAGCTTCGCGAATTGTCGCTGCGCGTCGCAGTGACCAAGAAAGAGGGTTAAAAACCTCCCGCAACCGACTCTAAACGCTGTCGTTTTGCGCTGCCCCTCATTGCCTTGCAGGGCATTTCTCCCCGTATGGTGACGGGGAGAAAGACACTGTCACGAATGATTTCGCCAACTGCCAGCGTTGCAAGATGGGCGCCAACGTCGCGGGCGTCTCCCTTCTCCCCGTCACTATACGGGGAGAAGGTGCCGGCAGGCGGATGAGGGGCGGCGCTGACGCCCCGCCCCAATCAGTCTTCGTTCGCCTTGACCGTCACGCCAAGCGTCCTCGTCAGGTCCGCCGGGTTGGACATGGCGCCTGCCATGATCAGCGCGAACGGCACCGCTGCCGGTGGCTCGGCCAGGATCTCAATGCTCTGCGGATCGTCGAGATATTTGCCGACCGCAGCCGACACCTGCGCCGTCAATTCCGGATTGTTGAGCTGCGCCATGCCGAAAGGCACGACCGCCTTGGCCTGGTTGGCGATGTCCTTGCCGGACATGCCTTGCTGCTTGCCGACATAGTCCAGCACCTTGTTGGTCAGCGAATCGTCGTCGAAGCGGATCGAAGCGCTGTTGAACGAAAGCTGCTGCAAGACGCCAAGCATGGCCATGCCTTGCGCCGAATTGTCGGCGCCTTCGGGCTGCGCCGCCATCTTCTTCTGCATCTCCTGCAGCGACTTGATGACGTCAAGCGTGTAGCCGCCGAAACCGAAGGTCATGCCGAGCGTTCCGGCATTGTCGACGGAGATGTCGTACTTCGACAGCTCCATCTTGCCGTCCGCAGGCTGCCAGGTGCCCTCCATCGCAAGGTTTCCGGTGATGTTCTGGTAACCAAGCGCGTTGATCACCTCCTTGGATTTCGGGTCCTCGACCAGCGTCAGGTCGGCATTGAACTTTTCCGTGGTGCCGGAAAACGCCATCGCCTTGCCGTCGGCTGGCGGGGTGATTTCGATGGCGAGCCCGTCCATCGAGAAGGCGGTCTTGTCGGCGACCTTGACCGTCATGTTGTCGAGCTCGGCCGATTCATACATCATCATTGAACCGAGCGGGCCTGTGGCGCCGTCGGCCGGAACCGTCATGTCGTGGATGATGAAGGGGCTGAGGTCGAGCGTGACGCCGTTTTCGCTGTGCTGGAATGCCGAAGTCGAGACGGTTTCGATTTCATAACCGCCATTGGCTTCGGTCACGCCTTCGAGCTTGATGTCGCCGATCTTGAGCGCTTCCTTTTCGGCCGCCGGTTTGAGGGCCACGCCCTGCAGCACCATGCTGGAGGCATCGCCCGTCACCCCGGTCCAGGAGATGTCGACGCCCTGCGCGGCGAGAGCCGCCTTCAGCCGGTCGGCGACCGCCGCATCTTGCGCGAGGGCCGCATTCAGCGGCAGCGTCAGCAGCAAGGTCGAAAAAGCGAGTTTGTTGAGTGTCGAGCGTCTGATCGTCATCGCGGTTCCCTGAGAGTGTGCTGAAGATTTTTCAATTTGTTGCGCCGTCACCCTTCCGTGACGAACTGGACGGGAAAAAGGCGTTCCGCCGCACAATGGTCGAAAACCACGGCGAAAGGCAAATCCGATCCATTGCCATAGAAGCGGGATGTAACCGAGTGATGTTGCTGGCATCCAGTTCGCATTGCGCAAGAGGCTGCCCCATTCAGGCGCCTCTTGCCGCGAATCACCCGCTCGGCTAGTCCCAACCTATGGGAAAAAGGCTTTTGCCGCCTGGCGATGGCGGTGGCGACAACATCGAGCCGGTCGATCTGAAGAAAGCGCTGGAAGAGCGCTATCTCGCCTATGCGCTGTCGACCATCATGCACCGGGCGCTGCCGGATGTGCGCGACGGGCTGAAGCCGGTCCATCGCCGCATCATGCATGCCATGCGGTTGCTCAGGCTCAACCCCGACCAGGGCTTCGCCAAATGCGCCCGCATCGTCGGCGAGGTGATGGGCAAGTTCCATCCGCATGGCGACCAGTCGATCTACGACGCGCTTGTGCGGCTGGCGCAGGATTTTTCGATGCGCTATCCCCTGGTCGACGGCCAGGGCAATTTCGGCAATATCGATGGCGATAACGCTGCCGCCATGCGCTACACCGAAGCGCGCATGACCGACGTGGCGACCGAGCTGCTTTCCGGCATCACCGAGAATGCGGTCGACTACCGGCCGACTTACAATGAGGAGGACGAGGAGCCGGTCGTGCTGCCCGGCGCCTTCCCCAACCTGCTCGCCAACGGCTCGTCCGGCATCGCCGTCGGTATGGCGACCTCGATCCCGCCGCACAATGCCGCCGAGCTCTGCGACGCCGCCCTGCACCTGATCGAGCAACCCGATGCGCCGGTGACGGCGTTGATGGATTTCGTCCAAGGCCCGGATTTCCCGACCGGCGGCATCATCGTCGACAGCCGCGCTTCGATCCTCGAAGCCTATGAGACCGGTCGCGGTGGTTTCCGCGTCAGGGCGAAATGGAGCCAGGAGGACCAGGGCAGGGGCACCTGGAGCATCGTCGTCACCGAAATCCCCTATAGCGTCCAGAAGGCGCGGCTGATCGAAAAGATCGCCGAGCTGCTGATGGCGCGCAAATTGCCGCTGCTCGAGGACATCCGCGACGAGAGTGCCGAAGACGTCCGCGTCGTGCTGGTGCCGAAGAGCCGTTCGGTCGATCCCGGCATCCTGATGGAATCGCTATTCAAGCTGACCGAGCTCGAAAGCCGCTTTCCGCTCAACATGAACGTCCTGTCGCGCGGCAAGATACCCAACGTGCTGTCGCTGAAAGGCGTACTCAAGGAATGGCTGGAGCACCGCCGCGAGGTGCTGATCCGCCGCTCCAGGCATCGCCTCGGCGAGATCGAAAGGCGGCTGGAGATCCTCGCCGGCTATCTGATCGCCTATCTCAACATCGACGAGGTGATCAGGATCATCCGCGAGGAGGACGAGCCCAAGCAAGTGATGATGGCTCGCTGGTCGCTCACCGACAACCAGGCCGAAGCCGTCCTCAACATGCGGCTGCGTGCCCTGCGCAAGCTCGAGGAATTCGAGATCCGCAAGGAATTCGACGGTCTCACCACCGAGAAGAAGCAGATCGAGGCGCTGCTTGCGTCCGATGCCAGGCAGTGGGCGACGATCAAGTGGGAAGTCTCCAGCATCCGCGAGAAATTCGGACCGGAAACCGCGCTCGGCAAGCGCCGCACCCAGTTCGCCGACGCCCCCGAACATGACCTGACCGACATAGCCCATGCCATGATCGAGCGCGAGCCGGTCACCGTGGTCGTTTCGGAAAAGGGCTGGCTCAGGGCGATGAAAGGTCACCTGACCGATCATTCGTTGCTGACCTTCAAGGAGGGCGACAGCCTCAAGCTCGCCTTTCACGCCCAGACCACCGACAAGGTGCTGGTCTTCACCACCGGCGGCAAGTTCTACACGATCGGCGCCGACCGGCTGCCGGGCGGGCGCGGCCATGGCGAACCGATCCGCATCATCGTCGACATGGACAACGACCAGGATATCGTCACTGCCTTTGTCCATGATCCCAAGCGCAAGCTGCTGCTGGTGTCGCACGACGGTAACGGCTTCATCGTGCCGGAAGAGGAAGTCGTCGCCAACACCCGCAAGGGCAAGCAGGTGATGAACGTCAAGGCGCCCGACGAGGCCCAGCGCTGCATGCCGGTCGCCGGCGACCATCTCGCCATCGTCGGCGAGAACCGCAAGATGCTGGTCTTCCCGCTCGCCGAAATCCCCGAGATGGGGCGCGGCAAGGGCGTTCGCCTGCAGAAATACAAGGATGGCGGCGTCCTCGACCTCAAGACCTTCACGCTCGCAAGCGGTCTATCCTGGCAGGATTCTGCCGACCGCACCTTCATCAAATCACGTGAAGAGCTGGTCGAATGGATCGGCGCCCGAGCCTCGGCTGGACGCATGGTGCCGAAGGGATTCCCGAGGACGGGGAAATTCGGGTAGGTAATCTCCCCCCTTGAGGGGGAGATGGCCGGCAGGCCAGAGGGGGTCCCTGCGCATGAAGCGCCAGCCTCCTTGGTTCATGGTAAGGGGTCGCGTCTGAACGTTCCGATCCCCTCTGTCGCCTTCGGCGACGTCTCCCGCTAGAGGGGGGAGATTAGCAGCATTTGGAATGTCGTCACGATTGCTGCACTATCATGGTGCATAAGCATCGCTACATAGAGCGCGGACACACGCGTTTGGGAGAAATGGGCACTTGAAGGAAACGAGGGTTCGGAAACCGGAAGGGCAGCAACGCCTGTTCGGCCTGTCGACGCCGGTCAGATCCGCGGTCATTCCGCCGCTGTCGGCGGCGCGGTGGCTGCTGGTGCTGATCGTTGCCGCCGGGGTCTATTTCTTTCATGGTTTCCTGGTCCCGGTGCTGGCTGCTCTGGTCATCGCCTTTGCCAGCTGGCCGCTCTATCGGCGGTTGCTTGCTGCCGTCGGCGGCAACCGCACGGTCGCCGCGACATTGGCGATCCTGTTCATCCTGACCTTCCTGGTGGTGCCGATCGCGCTCGCCGGCGCCTACGCCAGCAACGAAGTCCGCGAATGGGTTGGCTGGGCGATCGAGACCAACCGCCATGGTGCGGTGACCCCGCACTGGATCGCCACGCTGCCGGTGGTCGGCGACTGGCTGAACGAGCAGTGGACGCGCAATCTCGGCCATCCCGGCGGCATCGGCGAACTGATCCAGCTGATCAGCGGCGCCAACATCGGCAGCATCTACCGCGGCGTGCTGGCCGCCGGCGGCAGCGCCTTCGGCCTTCTGCTGGCGCTGCTGTTCATGATGATCGCGCTGTTCTTTGCCTATCGCGACGGCGAGCATTTCGCCGGCCAGGTCGACCGTCTCGGCGAACGCATCCTGCCGACCAGGTGGGAGCGGATTTCACGCGTCGTGCCGGCGACGATTTCCTCGACGGTGACCGGCATGACCATTATCGCCATCGGCGAGGGGGTGGTGCTGGGCGTGGCCTACTGGCTGGCCGGCGTGCCGTCGCCGGTGACGCTGGGCGCCCTGACCGGCATCATGGCGCTGATCCCCGGCGGCGCACCGCTGTCCTTCACGCTTGTTTCGATCTATCTCGCCGCCAGCGGCTCGCCGATGGCCGGTTTGGCGCTGTTCATCTGGGGAAGCGTCGAACTGTTCATCGTCGACAAGACATTGCGGCCGAAGCTGGTCGGCGGCCCGATAAAGCTGCCGTTCCTGCCGACCTTTTTCGGCCTGGTCGGCGGCGTCAAGACGATGGGCTTTCTTGGCCTGTTCATCGGTCCGGTGCTGATGGCGTTGCTGGTCGCGATCTGGCGCGAATGGCTGCGCGAGGTGGAATTGGCCGACGAGCTTGCCCCCGCAGCGCCGGCGGAACTCGAAGGGGCGCCGCCGCAAATCGAAATCGTTGCCGAGAAGAAGTCTCAGGCCGGGTGACGGACTGCAAGGCTGGCGCGGCGTTTTCGCCCCTCAAGCAGCTGCCATAGCGAATGCACAACCAGCGTGACGATCAGGATCGCGCCGCCGATCAGGCTGTTGCGCGACGGCGTCTCGGCAAAGATCATCCACATCCAGACCGGCGCCAGCACGGTTTCGAGCAGATAGAACATCGCCACTTCCGGTCCCGAAATATATTTCGGTCCGTTGGCGAGGCAGAAGAACGAGATCGGCATGATGACGGCGCCGTTGAAGATGATCCACCATGGCGCGTTTACCTGAAACCCTTCGCCCGAAACCATGAACGCCGCGACGGCCAGGGGCAGGATCACGCCGATCAGCGAAGCGAACCCCATGTCCTTGCCGCTGGCGCGCGAGATGGTGATGGCCAGCGCAATGAAGAAAGCCGAGCACAGCGCCATGAGATCACCGAACAGGTGGCCGGTGCCGATCGAATCGCCGACGATGATCGCGACGCCGACGATCATGACCAGCATCGCCATCACGGTGACCAGTCGCGGCTGCTCCTTCAGGAACAGCCAGGACAGCAGCGCCGCGAACACGGCGTTGAAGGCCAGGATGAAGACCAGATTGGCGGTCGTGGTGTGATAGATACTGATGACGAAGGTAACCGAGGTCAGGCCGTAGCACAGGGCGACGACGAGCCCTGACCAGCCGGGGATGAGCTGGGGCGCGTTACGGCTCAGCGAGCGCCACACAGCCCAGATGATCAGCGCCGCGACCAGGGTGGTGCCGGTGCGCAGCAGGAGGATCGTCCATGCGCCGCCGTCGGCGAGCCGGATCAATGGAATGTCGATGGTCAGCGTCAGCCCGCCGATGGCGGTGATGAGAAGGCCTTTTTGATGATCGTTGTGGGACGACATGGCAGTTCCCGCAATGAATTTGGAGGCAGGCGCAAAATTGGCCCAGCGTCTGGCGTTTCAGCCAGGCAGCCGAAAACCAGAAGCATCCTCCTTGAAGCAGTTTAAGGATGGTTGGCGAAAGAGCGGATCAGCGCGAAACCGCTTCGTGGTCGTAGCGTTCCCAGCCTTTCGGGCCGAGATGCTCCTGCGGCATGAAGCGCATCTTATAGTTCATCTTGCGCGAGCCGTTGACCCAGTAGCCAAGATAGACATGGGGCAAGCCCATCGCCCTGGCGCGAGCGATGTGGTCGAGGATCATGAAGGTGCCGAGCGAGCGGTCCTCGAAGTCAGGGTTGAAGTAGGAATAGACCATCGACAGGCCATCGGCCATCTTGTCGGTGAGGGCGACTGCGATCAGCTCGCCCTGGCCCTTGCCGGTGATAAAGCTGTCGGGGCCGCGGCGCCGGTATTCGATGACCTTGGTGTCGACATGCGTGTCCTCGACCATCATGGCGTAGTCGAGCACCGTCATGTCGGACATGCCGCCGCGGCGATGGCGGGCATCGAGATAGCTGCGGAACAGCGAATACTGCTCGGTCGACGGTTGCGCGTCGTGCATCGCGCCGATGAGGTCTGAATTGTGCTGTATCACCCGCTTCATATTGCGGCTGGCAGTGAATTCCTGCGCCAGGATGCGCACCGAAACGCAGGCGCGGCAAGTCTCGCAGGCCGGCCGGTAAGCGATGTTCTGCGATCGCCGGAAGCCGCCTTGCGTCAACAGGTCGTTCATCTCCGATGCCTTGTCGCCGACCAGATGCGTGAACACCTTGCGCTCGAACTGGCCCTCAAGATACGGGCATGGCGACGGCGCGGTCAGGAAGAACTGCGGCGACTGGGTTGGATGCTGCGTCATCGACCCTTGGAAACACTCCTGCGAATCATTATACCTTTGGCGCGCACGGCGAAAAATTCAACAGGATTGTGAAAGCGTGGCTACCGGACGCCTTCACTTTGCACATAAATGCTCGCTGGGACTGGTGAAAAGCTGTTTCAGCGGTCACTGCGGCTGACCACCGTGCCGAGCAGCAGGTCGTGCAGCGTGCGCTTGCGGTCGGCAAACAGCGACACCAGAAGGACCAGCGGCGTCAGGATGACGTTGCCGGCCCAGAACAGAACCGAATGCACCACCGCCGTCAGCCCGTCGATGCGGGTGCCGTCCAGACGGTCGAGCCGGATCCCCATCATCTTCATGCCCGTCGTGGCCTGGTCGGCGCTGCCGAGCGTGTTCCAGATGTAAAGGATGGCGACGGCCGGCACGAGGATGGAAAACAGCATCCAGCCAAGGCCAAGCGTCAAAATCCCGAGGAAGAACACCAGGATCGCGAACGGAATGGTGAGCAGCGCGACGATGCAATAATCGATGATGAAGGCGAGGACACGCCGCGTGCGCACGCCATCATAGGCCCTGACATCATCGAGCCTGCTGATTTCGCCGTCGAGAACGCGCGCGTTCATGTCATTTCCTCGCAATCAGGCCCGGCATAGGGTGCGGACCGCCTGGTGTTGAAATGGTGAAGTCCTGCGGCGGAATCAAGATCGAGCCTTTTTTCGGCCCTGCTACCGGAGGCAACGCCGAATGTAGACTGGATCGGTTGAATTTGCAGCACGGATGACGTTAGTTTGCTGCAGCGCAACAAATACGGCAAATGCGCCCAAGGGGCGAGGGACAGGGCCAATATGGACTACGACATGCTGGTCATCGGCAGCGGGCCCTCAGGGCGCCGCGCCGCGGTGCAGTCGGCCAAGCTCGGCAAATCCGTGCTGGTGGCCGACAGGGGCCGGCGCCTTGGCGGCGTGTCCGTGCATACCGGCACCATCCCGTCGAAGACCTTGCGGGAAACCGTGCTAAACCTCTCGGGCTGGCGCGAGCGCGGCTTCTACGGGCGCGGCTACCGGGTCAAGCAGGATATATCGGTCGGTGATCTGATCGAACGCCTGCACAAAACGCTCGATCACGAGGTCGAGGTGCTGCAGCACCAGTTCATGCGCAACACGGTCAAGAGCGTGCGCGCCACAGTCAAGTTTCTCGGTCCCAACAGAGCCAGCCTGACGACGGATACCGGTGACTACAGCGAGGTCGGTTTTGCGCATGCGCTGATCGCGGTCGGCACCCGCCCGCACCGGCCGCGCGACGTGCCCTTCGACAAGATCCGTGTCTTCGACAGCGACGAAATGCTGGAACTCGAGCGCCTGCCGCGGACGCTGACGGTGATCGGCGCCGGCGTCATCGGCGTCGAATACGCGACGATCTTTTCGGCGCTTGACGTGCCGGTGACGCTGGTCGAGCCGCGCGACAGCATCCTCGATTTCGTCGACCGTGAGATCGTCGACGATTTCATCCATCAGATGCGCGACCGCGGCATGACGATCCGGCTCGGCAGTGCGATCAGGGAGATCGCCTCGAAACCAGACTATGCCGAGGTGACGCTTGCCGACGGCCGCAGCATACGCTCGGAGATGGTGCTTTATGCGGCGGGGCGCACCGGCAATGTCGGCGCGCTCGGCCTCGATGTGGTCGGCATCGAGGCCGACTCCCGGGGCCGCATCAAGGTCGACCCGCAGAGCTTCCGGACCAGTGCGCCGAACATCTATGCCGCCGGTGACGTCATCGGCTTTCCGAGCCTCGCCTCGACCTCGATGGAGCAGGGCAGGGTGGCCGCCTGCCATGCCTTCGGCGTGCCGTTGCCACCGCCGCCGGAAACCTTTCCCTACGGAATCTACGCCGTGCCGGAAATCTCGACCGTCGGCCAGTCCGAGGAGCAGGTGCGCGAGGGCGGCGGCGCCTATGAGGTCGGCGTGGCGCGCTTCCGCGAAACCTCGCGCGGCCATATTATGGGCGTCAACACCGGCTTCCTGAAGCTTCTGTTCTCGATCGAAACGCGCCGGCTGCTCGGCGCGCATATCGTCGGCGAGGGCGCAACCGAACTGATCCATATCGGCCAGGCGGTGATCAATCTCGGTGGCACCGTCGATTTCTTCGTCAACAACACCTTCAACTATCCGACGCTGGCCGAAGCCTACAAGATCGCCGGGCTGGATGCCTGGAACCGGATGGGGCGGGCATAGGGCGACGGGCTCATCAATTCGCCTGCGCGATGGCGGCTGCGGGGCCCGCCAGCCACTGCCTGACGATTTCAGCATCCCGGTCGCCGATTTCATGGCCGGAGCCGATGGTGTGGGCCTCGACCGCGGCGCCATGCGATTCGAGCGATGCGACCAACGCCGGCGCGAAGGGCGCGTAGGTCAGGTCATCTGCGCCGGCGATGATCAGCACGCGCGCTTTGGACAGATCGGCCGGGGGCACGTCGTCGAGCACCGGCATCGGGCGCAGCAACGCTGCCCGTTCGATGCGGCCGGAATGCAGCAGCATCACGCTCGAAACCAGATTGGCGCCGTTTGAATAGCCGAGGAAACTCGTCCGGGCGAGATCGAGACCGTGGCGCTTCGCGGCCGCGGTGATGAAGCCGGCGAAAGCGTCGGCCTCGGTGCGGATGCTCTCCTGTTCGAAGCGCGTCGGCGTGATCCGCGCGAACCAGCGGAAACCGTCCTCCTGGGCGATACGGCCACGCACCGTCACCAACACCGCATGCGGTGCGGTTTGCCGCGCCAGCGCCACCAGCGTCGTCTCGTCGACGCCGGATCCGTGCAGCAGGAAAAGGCATTCGCCGCTTGCATCCACGGGCCGGTAAAGTCGGTAGAAAAACGGCAGCTCGCGCCGCAAAAAGCCGTCTTCCGGAGGTTTTTCGGCCATATTGCATCCTTTTGATTTCGTGTGGTTTTTATTCATTTGCCGGCTTCAAAACGGAATATTTTCGAGCTCCTTCAAAGTTGATTGAACCGGGCGCATTTCAGTCCGTTTGTTTGCCGATATGCTCCTGCGGGAGGAATCGAAGCGGTGCGTCCGGCGGTCGCATCGATCGCGGCATGAACAACCAGCTTTGAGGCCTTTTATCGATGACCATGCCAATTTCACCGGATCGCGGGCCGCGTATCCCGGAGCGCGGCACGCGTGCCGCGGAACGCGATACGCGCATCGATGTGTTCCGCGCTCTCGCTCTGCTGATCATATTCGTCGATCATGTCCCGGGCACGGTTTTCGAAACCCTGACCTACAAGAATTTCGGCTTTTCGGATGCCGCCGAGGCCTTCGTGCTGATCTCCGGCACGTCCGTCACGCTCGCCTACGGCGCAAAATTCCAGTCCGGAGACCGGCTCCTGGCGACACTGAAATTGTGGCGCCGCGCCGGAGTGCTCTATGTCGCCCACATCGTCACGACGATGGCGGTGCTGGCCATCTTCTGCGGGGCGGCGATGTTCGCGAAGCGGCCGGACATGCTGACGCTGATCAACATCGAGCCATTGATCAGGGACCCGCAACATGTGCTGGTCGGCATCGTCATGCTTGGCCATCAGCTTGGCTACAACAATATCCTGCCGGTCTATGCGGTGCTGCTGCTGATGGCGCCAACCTTCCTGCTGTTCATCAGCTACCGGCCTTTCACGGCGCTCACCCTGTCCGGAACTCTGTGGCTGGTTGCCGGGATCTACCAGATCGCCCCGCCGAATTACCCTGAGCCCGGCTTCTGGTTCCTCAATCCGCTGTCGTGGCAGTTCCTCTTCAACATCGGCCTGGCGAGCATGCTGCACATCAGGCGCGGCGGCGCCATTCCGGTCAATCGCTGGCTGGTCGGCGCGTCGGCGGTCTATGTCGCGATGGCGTTGGTCTGGGTGCACAGCCCGCTATGGGGGCACGTGTCGTGGCTGAACCTGCCGGTGGTGCTGACCGGCTTCGACAAGACCTTCCTGTCGCTGCCGAGGCTGCTGCACATCCTGGCGGTGAGCTATCTGATCGTGGCGTTTCCTTCTGTCTCCAACCTGTTCCGCACCAGCCGCGATCATCCGCTCGCCCTATTGGGCAAGCGATCGCTGCCGGTTTTCATCACCGGCACGGTGATCGCCATGGCGGCGCAGGTGATGAAGCTGATCAACCCGGGCGGATTTGCCTATGACGGCCTGCTGATCGCCGCCGGCATCGCCATGCAGTTCGCGCTCGCCTATTATCTCGAATGGCTGTCTTCTATTGGCGGCAACAGCAAGTCGGTCCGCAACGCGGCGCCGCCGGCCCATGCGTCCTTCGGCGTGGGGACCATGGCGACTAGCAACCCCTAGAGATTTTTGCAGCCGAGTGGAATCACTTGGCGTCGCAGAAATGCGGCTAAAACAAATAGATAGAGCGGGATCCCAAGTTCAATTCGAACGCATCCCGCCCTAGTCCGGATAGTAATCAAGAATGTAAATTTTGCTCGATCCATGTAGAATTTTTGAAATCCCGATGCGATATAGACAAGATGAGAATGCGCATCGGGGCGTATAAAATGGGTCTAGTACAGGAATTCCTCAGGAGCAGGGGCGGCAACATCGCGGTCATGTCGGGCCTTCTGGCCGTTCCGCTTGTTGTTTCGCTTGGCATTGCCGTAGATTTTGGACGGGCGGTCGCCGCCAAATCGGACCTGCGTTCCCTGCGGGCGGGGCAAGAACACTGGCGAGGCGCAGGAAACCGCGCCACGTATTAAATTAATTTGACGACCGGGCTCAGGCTGCCTTGGGCGGCGGTCCCGAAGATGCCCTGACGACAAGCTCGACGCCAAGCGTCTCGCGCCGCACCGTGCCATCGAAATCGAGGATCGTTCGCGCCGCCCGGCGGCCGATCTCGACGATTGGCTGCGCGACCGTGGTCAGCGGAGGATCGCAAAGTGCGGCGTCAGGCACGCCGTCGAAGCCGACGACGGAGACGTCGCCGGGAACCGCAATGCCACGCTCGGCCAACCATTCGATCGCGACCATTGCGATCCGGTCCGACATCGCCAGGATGGCGGTCGGCTGCGCTGCCGAGGCGAAGATCGTTTTGAGGCCGGCCCTTGTGCTGGCTTCGTCGTTTTCGGTCTCGTATACCGGTATCCCGGCGGTATCGACGCCATACCGGGAAAACGCCTCGAAATAGCCGACGAGGCGATCGCGCGTGCCGGTGTAGAGGGCCGTCCGGACCTTCTCCGGCGAGACAAGGCCGGTACTGCCGTCGGCGAAAGGCAGCGCCAGCACGGCAAAGCGCCGATGGCCAAGCTCGGCGAGATGCTGCGCTGCCAGGCGGGCGCCGGCGACATTGTCGACGCCGATTGCCGAAACAGTGTCGTCGTCGAAGCCGAGCTCAAGCGCGACAAAGGGGAGTTTGCGTTCGCGCGTCAGTTCGACAAGCCGTGAGCCGCCCTCGATGCAGAACAGGATGAAGCCGTCGACCAGCGCGCTCTGGATGTTCCAGGCAAGTTTTTCCTGGTTGCCGGCCGATACCAGCGCTATTCCCGCGCCGGTGGCGTCACAGGCCTCGGAAATGCCGGCCATCATCGCGCGGGCAAAGGGATCATCGAAGAAATAGGACAGCGGCTCGGTCGTGGCGACGCCGATCGCGTTGACCTTGCCGGCGCGCAGCAGCCGACCCTTCGGGTCGGGACCGGCATAGCCCATCGCCTCGGCCGCCGCTTTGACCCGTTCGCGGACTTCCTCGCGCACGATCTCGGGACGGCTGAAGACGTTGGAGGCGGTGCCGTGCGAAACCCCGGCGGCCTTGGCGATGTCTGCCAGCCGGATTGGCCTTGTATTGCTTTCGCTGGATGATGCCATTTTCTGCCTCCAGCCTGCTATCTAGCATCTTTGTTGGATCGATTCAAATTTTGCTTGACATCAGCGTGATCCAAGCCTAGTTTTGAATCGATCCAATTTAAGTGTCGTCATTGGATCGATTCAGGAAGGAGCGAGCCATGCACCCCGTCAACTATCTGTTCGAAGACGTCTATCGCAACGACTGGAGCATAATTTCGAAGCCGGCGACCCGGACACGCCGCGGCAGCGCCGGCCCGTGGATCCGCGATCTTCGCTTTCTCGTGGAGCGCAGGCGGAGCTGATCGGCAGCACTTTTTCATGCCTGTCGATTGGATCGATTCAAATCTCAAATCGAAAAGGAAACCAAGCCATGCACCCGATCAATCATCTGTTCGAAGAGATCTATCGCAACTATTGGGGCATCTCGCCGGCCATCGACAGGCCGGAGCGGCGGCGACTGGCCAAGCCGGCGGCACGCAATCGCGACCTGCCGGTCCGGCCAAAGCGCCGGCAAAAGTGGCCATCGTCTGACTGACCGTCGTTTGGCGGAAACCGAATCCGGCCGCCTCAGGTGCGCGGGCGCTTCAGCGCCGAGGCCGCAACCGCCAGCCAGCCGGCGATGAGCAAGGTGCCGCCGATCGGCGCCGACATCGAAAAAAGCCGCGAGCCGAGGAAGTCGCGGGCAAGCAGATCGCCGCAGAACAAGACAAGCCCGACGAGAAGAATAAGGCTTGCGGTTCGCATGATCCGGTTTGCGCCAACGAGGCCGACGGCAAGGAAGACCGGTGCATGCATGAGCAGGAAGGTCGCGACCGTGCCGACGAAAGCGCCGCCCAGATGTGCCGCCGCGGCAGAAAGCGCTACACCGGCCGCGCCGCACAGGCCGCCGGCGAAAACGAGGATGCGGCCGATGCCGCTTGCTGGGTGGTCGGCTGTGCTCATGGCTTGGACTCCGTGAAGTGGCCCGCAAACGGTGTCAGGATTTGCCCGCCTGCACCAGCATGTCGCGTGCGCGGCGCGACTGGACCAGCCAATTATACGCCGCTCCGCCCGCCATCAGCACGGATGTGCCGAGAAACACCGCGCGCATGCCGAAATGACCGCCGACGAAGCCGCCGAGCAGCGGGCCGGCAACCTGTCCGACATACTGCGCCGAGATCGACAGACCGAGCACATTGCCGCCGACGCCGTCCGGAACACTATGGCGGATGACACTGGTGATGCAGGGCAAGAGGCCGCCAAGCGCGAGTCCCATCAGGAAACGCAGGCCGACGAGCTGCCAGCCCTGGGTGACGAAAGCCTGCGGGATCAGCAGCAGCGCCGAGACGGCAAGCGCCGCGATGATGACGTTCCAGTGGCCAACGCGGTCGGCGAGCTTGCCGAGACGCGAGGCCGACAGGATGGCGCCAAGTGCCGCCGCCGACATGACCACGCCGGACATCAGCGTGACCCGGCTTTGGTCCTCGATGATCTGCTGCACATAGACCGCGATGATCGGCTCGATCGACATGGTGGCGAAGCTCAGCAGCATGCCGGTCACCAGCATCGCGACGACCGGGCGCTTGTCCGGGATTTGCGACCAGCCGCCTTTCGGCTTCTCGGTCGATGCCGATTTGTCGGTTTCCGGGCGAGGGTCCTCCTTGATGAGAAAAGTAGTTGCCAGGAACGCCAGGAAAATGACGCCGCCGGCGAGCAGGAAGGTGGCGCGGATGCCGATCAAGGGCGGCAGCGCGCCGCCGAGCAAGGGACCGACGAGGCTGCCGCCGGTGATGCCGGCCGACAGCACGCCGAGCGCCCAGCCCGACCGTTCCTTCGGCGTATGCATGGCGACGAGAATGGTCGAGCCCGAGGAATAGCCACCGGCGAAACCAATCAGCAGGCGTAGCAGCACCAATTGCCAGACGGTCTCCACCATGCCGGTGAGCGACATGCAGACGGCCATGCCGAAACTGGCGCGCACCAGCATCAGCTTGCGGCCGTAGCGGTCGCCAAGCCGTCCCCACAGCGGCGCGACCAGCGCGGCGGCGAAGAAGGTCGCGCCATAGGCGATGCCGGACCACTGCACAACAGCCGCGTGGCCCTCGGCGCCCAGCTGCTCGACGTAAAGCGGCAGGAAGGGCAACAGCAGAGTCATGGCGACAAGCGTGCTGAACGAGCCGGCAAAGCACACGGCGAGATTGCGGCGCCAATGGATATTGTGGGCGCCTTGGGTGGCAGGGTCTTGCGGCATGTCTGTCCTGTCCTGCAGCCTCTCGACGGCATCATTGCACAAGAACTGGCGCGGCCTGCCTGCCAGGGGATTAGCAGCTTCGCGGCGTGATTGCGGTGGCAACCACTTTCGCGCTCGCTTCGCGAGCGGCGATGGCGTAAGAGCGGCGATGGAAAACAACCGATTTGAAACACCCGTGACCGTCAAGGGCGCGGCGGGAACCACTCAGCTCTTGCGCACGGCCCGCGAGGCTTCCGACTACCTCCTCAACAACTGGCCCGGCAAGCGCAGTCCAAAGCATCGCGAAGCGCTGCAGGCCTGCCATGATGCGCTGGCCGGCGACAAACCGGCAATGATCGCAAGGCGTGCCTTCATCGCCGCCGCCCGCGAAGTGAACGTTTTCGTCAGCGACAAGGCGCCGGTCTGAAGACGCAGCGAAATCTGATCTGATCCGCCTCGCGGGCCGGGTGCGCTTTTACTAAGGGGCAATCGCTTCAGCTTGCGCTGCCCTCTTGCCCTGCCGTCCTCCGCAGCAGCTGCGAAGGGTGGACCGGGCATTTCTCACCGGACGGGAGAAAGCGGCCTGCACCAAGGGTTTCGCCAATCTCCGGCGTTGCAGAAAGCGCGCCAAAGTTGCAGTCAGTTCCCTTCTCGCCGTCACTATGAAGCGATTGCCCTGCAGTTTACTCTGCGGTTTCCGTTTCGGTCTCGGACGTGGTCTCGTCTTCCGGCTTCGAACGTTCCTTGGCTGCAACCTTGGCCGCTTGCTTTTCCGCCTTCTTGGCAGCCTTCTG
Organism: Mesorhizobium sp. WSM4815; assembly: GCF_055811575.1. Lineage (NCBI taxonomy): Bacteria > Pseudomonadati > Pseudomonadota > Alphaproteobacteria > Hyphomicrobiales > Phyllobacteriaceae > Mesorhizobium > Mesorhizobium sp. WSM4815. The sequence continues at coordinate 92,200 of NZ_JBVVQS010000098.1, forward strand.
CCGGTCGCGTTCCTTGCGTTCCTGGCCGTAATTCGGTGCTCGCGCCATATCTCTTCCTTTCACAATCCCAAAGGTTCTTAGCCCTGCCTAGGAGCATTGGGCTACAAACACAACACCGCAAAGAGCGATCGGCTCCATGGACAGCCAGGCAGGCCGGCTGAACACGGTTCCGTGGCTTGCAAGATAGCCGGCACAATGGCGTAGGAGGGACCGGGGGGCAAATCACAAGCCGATTTTTCACCAAGTGACCGATGGCCACCCTTCAAAGAAACGCATAGAAGCTATTCTACTATGCGCGCAATGCCGTGCGCGATATCGCACCGCAGGCGCTGTTCCGCCGCAGGCTCGCCGGGTTGCTCGATCAGGCCAGGCTTTCGGACGGATCGGTCCGCGCGCGTCTTAACTGCTACAACAGATTGCAGGACGCTTTCGCGCCGAGCGGCGGGGCCGTGCCGGTCAGCCGGCTACCGAGAGGCCGGAGCATGTATTACTACGATCTGAAGGAATTTACCCGCTACTTCGATCCCGATTTGCGCATCGATCTCGAATTCGGCGACGTCGTCGACGTGCCTGCGATGCCGTCAATCGTCAAGGATCGGCCGATCGCCGGCGACAACAGCAACGGGGTGCTGTTCAAGCTCAACAAGTTCCGCCACTTCCACATGCCCGCCGACTATGTAGCCTTCGCGGACAAGCTTCCGGTTGCGGTGTGGCGCGGCGAGCTCAACAACCCGATAAGGACCTTGCTTCTGGAGGTTGCGCGCGATCTGCCCTTTTGCGATGTCGGAACGCCCAAACCGACGGCAGCGCCGGAATATCGCAAATCTTATCCGAGCATCGACCAGCAGCGGCGCTGTCGCTACATCATTTCGCTCGAAGGCAACGATGTGGCGATCAACTTGAAATGGGTCATGAGTTCGAATTCGCTGTGCCTGATGCCACCGCCGACATATGAGACATGGTTCGCCGAAAGCGAACTCGTGGCTGGTGTTCACTATGTGCCGCTCGAACCCGATTTCACGGATCTTGCCGAGCGGGTGCAATATCTCGAACGGCATCCGACTGAGGCCGAACGCATCGTTGCCGCCGCCAACGCCTATTGCCGCAAGTTCGCCGACGAGCGGGCCGAGCAGGCGATCTGCTTGCTCGTGCTCTACAAATATTTCGTGCTCCGCGGCCAGATCGAGCCTGATCCCGAGGTCTGGCGTTTTATTTCAGGCTAAGCCCGCGGCGACTTCGACCTGATCCGGATCGTTGTCAGATGTCCTCCCGGTCAAGAACCAGATCGGCCGGACCAAACCGGTCTTTTGCCGTGAATTGCTGGTGCCAATAGGGGTAGAGAACGGGCGGGCGGCTCACAGCGTCGAGGCGTGCGCGCTCATCGCTGGTCAGCACCAGGCCGGCTGCGGCGATATTGTCCTTGAACTGCGCTTCGGTCCGTCCGCCGATCACCAGCGAACTGACCGCGGGCCGGCCGAGCAGCCAGGCAAGCGCCACCTGCGCCGCCGAAACGCCATGGTTCTCGCCAATATGGGAAAGCACGTCGACGATCCGCCACAGCCGGTCCTCGTCGCGGATCGGCGGTTCGGTCCAGCCGCTGATCTGGCGGGCGGTGGCCTGGTCGCGGTGGTATTTGCCGGACAGCAGTCCACCGGCGAGCGGGCTCCATACCAGCACGCCAAGCCCCTGGTCGACCGAGATCGGCAGCAGTTCGTATTCGGCTTCGCGCGCTTCCAGCGTGTAGTGGATCTGCTGGGTGACGAAGCGCGGCTGGTGCTGGCGGTCGCTGATCCCCAGCGCCTTCATCACTTGCCAGCCGGAATAGTTGGAGCAGCCGACATAGCGGATCTTGCCCTGGCTGACGAGCGTGTCGAGCGCGGCGATGGTCTCTTCGAGCGGCGTCGTGCCGTCCCATTCGTGCAGGAAATAGATGTCGATGACGTCGGTCCTGAGGCGCTTCAGGCTCTTCTCGCACTCGCGGATCAGATGATAGCGCGACAGGCCCTCATCGTTGGGACCGTCGCCGATCCGCATGCGCGCCTTGGAGGCGATCAGCACATCGCCCTTGCGTTTGCCGCCGAGCGCTTCGCCGATGATCTCTTCCGAAAGCCCGTTCGAATAGACATTGGCGGTGTCGATGAGATTGATGCCGGCATCGATGCAGAGGTCGATCATCCGGCGTGCCTCGTCGAGATCGGTCTTGCCGACCGCCGAAAATGCGCCAGCGCCGCCAAAAGTCATGGTGCCCATGGTCAGCGTCGAAACCTTCAGCCCGGAACGGCCGAGTGTGCGGTATTCCATGTCAGATCCTCGCGATTGCGTTGAAAAGGGTGCTTTGAAGGTTGCCCGGGGAAACCTGGCATTTGTAGGACAATTCGAGCCGCTTGTCGTGCGTGCCAGGCAGGCTGATCGATCACATCTCGCGGAGTTGGGCGACCGGCGTGCGGGCCGGCTGCAATAAAACCGTCATTGCCGGCCTATATGCAAGTCGGCTCAATGTGTCCGATCTCGGCCGGCAGGCCGAGGCCGACGCGGGCGTGCACGCGGAGCAGCATAAATGACCGAAGCAAAACAGAATTCTCCCGCCAGGGACTGGCTGGAAGCGGAACTCGCCGACACGCTCGACGAGGACTACGAGCTGGAGATGTCGGAACCGGCGCTGTCGCTGGAAATCGCCAGGATCTACAAGAACGCGCATCCGCCCTCGATGGATCGCCTGCAATATTTTCGCGACCTGATCACGCTGCAATCCGAATTGATCAAGCTGCAGTCCTGGGTGGCTTACACCAGGAAGAAGCTGGTGGTGGTTTTCGAGGGCCGCGATTCGGCCGGCAAGGGGGGCGTCATCAAGCGCATCACCCAGCGGCTCAATCCGCGCATCTGCCGCGTCGTCGCACTTCCGGCGCCGACCGAGCGCGAGAAATCGCAATGGTATTTTCAGCGCTACGTGCCGCATCTGCCGGCAGGCGGCGAGATCGTGCTGTTCGACCGCTCCTGGTATAACCGCTCCGGCGTCGAACGTGTGATGGGCTTCGCCGAGCCGGACCAGGTCGAGGAGTTTTTTCGCGACGTGCCGGAGTTCGAGCGCATGCTGGTCCGCTCCGGCATCACCCTGGTCAAATACTGGTTCTCCATCACCGACGAGGAGCAGCAGATGCGCTTTCAGATGCGCATCCATGATCCGATGAAGCAGTGGAAGCTGTCGCCGATGGACCTGCAGTCGCGCGTGCGCTGGGAACAGTATACCAAGGCCAAGGAAGAGACCTTCGCCCGCACCAACATTCCCGAAGCCCCCTGGTTCATCGTCGAAGGCAACGACAAGAAGCGGGCGCGGCTGAACTGCATCGATCATCTCCTCAAGCAGATGCCTTATGAGGAAGTGCCGCACGAAGAGATCACGCTGCCCGATCGCGTCTTCAATCCAGAATACGAGCGCCAGGTGCTGCCGCGCGAGCTGTATGTTCCGGAGAAGTATTGAGGAGCGCGCCTCTTCCTTCTCCCCTTGTGGGAGAAGGTGGATCGGCGCGCAGCGCCGAGACGGAAGAGGGGTGTTGGAAGAAATGAGGCGCTGGTGATCCTGGCGCTGTGCGCCCGATTTGAACGTAGGTGTGCGCCAAGCTGGAACACCCTCATCCGACCGAGCTTCGCTCGGCCACCATCTCCCACAAGGGGAGAAGGGGGAACTTAACCAGGCTCACGCCCGCTCGATGGTGACATGCATGGCATTCGGCGTGCCCACCTGCTCGCTGCAGCGGTAGCCGAGTTTGACCATGTCGATGCCGGCAAAAAGGTTCTCGCCTGAGCCGAGCAGCATCGGCGATATCGCCAGATGCATGTCGTCGATGAGCTTTTCCCTCAGATATTGCCGGATCGTGGCGACGCCGCCGCCGAGCCGGACATCCTTGCCGTCAGCCGCGGCTTTCGCCTTTTCCAGCGCCGAGTGAATGCCGTCGGTCACGAAATGGAAGGTCGTGCCGCCCTCCATGACGATAGGTTCCCGCGGATGGTGGGTGAGCACGAAAACCGGCACATGGTAGGGCGGATTGTCTCCCCACCAGCCCTTCCAGGTGTCATCGGGCCAAGCGCCGCGGATCGGTCCGAACATGTTGCGGCCCATGATCCACGCGCCGATGTTTTCGAAGCTGCGCGTTACGAACGCGTCGTCGGTATCCGTGGTCCCGTCATCTTCGCCGGACATGTTGCGGAAGCTTCGGGTGCCGAACATCCATGTGTGCAGGGCTTCCCCGCCGACGCCCAGCGGCTCTTTCAGGTCCTGGTCGGGACCGGCGCCGAAGCCGTCGATAGATACGGTGAAAGCGTTGACGCGAAGCTTTGACATGAGGACCTCCCTCTAATCCAGTTGTGAAATGCAAGCAGTTGTTTCTATCTAGACCGATTGCGTTTTGCAAGCGGTATTTCGCTGCCGAGCAGAAAGCGGCTCGTTTGGCTCGCAAAGAAGGGGTAGTTGCAGCAGCTACTTGCGCCGCGACGCCTCGAGTATGCGCTCGACAGCTAGGCGGAGCGGCGACAGACTGTCTGTCACTACGGTCCAGACGATGGCGTCGGAAGTCTTGTGGTATTCGTGACGCAAAACGTTCCCAATTCCACGAATCTGTTTCCAGGGAATTTCTGGAGCAAGAGCGAGCAAATCGTCCGGGATGTGCCGGGTGGCTTCGGAGATAATCTCGATGCCGCGCTCCACGCCATGACGAAGCAGCCAGTCGTCACGAAAGTCGTCCAGAGTCTTGCCGGCGGTGGCAGTGCGGATGCCATCCAAAGCCGCCATGATCTCGGCCAGGATAGGCTCGATCCGGCGGACGGCCATCAGAATACGCGCACGGCCGATCGTTCGATCTCGGCCTTCAACATGGGATGAAGGCTGTCACGCGTGGTGATGTCGATTTCCGTTGACATCTTCTCTTCCAGAAATTGCTTGATCCCGACCAGGTCGATCAGAGAAAAGCGCCGCGCCGGGTCATAGTCGATGAACAGATCAAGATCGCTGTCCGGCTGGGCATCGTCCCGCGCTGCCGACCCGAACAGATACAGCGAAGTCGCGCCCATGCCTTTGATGGCATCTGCGTTTCTCTGCAACCGTTCGATGACCTCGTTCCTGCTCATGGGTCCATTCTAGCGGATTGCAGCAGAATCCCAAAACGATGCTTACCCCTTCAGCATCGCCGCCACTTCAGGCGCGAAATAGGTGAGAATGCCGTCGCAGCCGGCGCGCTTGAAGGCGAGCAGCGATTCCAGCATCGCCTTGTCGCCGTCGATCCAGCCATTGGCGGCGGCCGCCTTGATCATCGAATATTCGCCCGACACCTGATAGGCGAAGGTCGGCATCCGGAATTCGTCCTTCAGCCTGCGGATGATGTCGAGATAGGGCAGGCCGGGCTTGACCATCAGCATGTCGGCGCCCTCGGCGAGGTCCTGCTCGGCCTCGCGCACGGCCTCGTCGGAATTGGCATGGTCGAGATAGTAGGTCTTCTTATCGCCCTTGAGCAGGCCGGCGGTGCCGACCGCCTCGCGATAGGGTCCGTAGAAGGCGGAGGCGAATTTCGTCGCGTAGGACATGATCGCCACATCCTGAAAACCATTGGCGTCGAGCGCATCGCGGATGGCGCCGATGCGGCCGTCCATCATGTCGGAAGGGGCAATGATATCGGCGCCGGCAGAAGCCTGGATGACGGCAGCCGCCGTCACCTGCTCCACGGTCTGGTCGTTGACGATGATGCCGTCACGCAAGATGCCGTCGTGGCCGTGCGAGGTGAAGGGATCGAGCGCTGCATCGGTGATGATGCCGATCTCGGGCACTGCGCGCTTGATGGCGCGCGTGGCACGGTTGATGACGTTTTCCGGATCGAGGATGTGCGAGCCGGTCTGGTCGCGTAGGCCGAGCTCGACATTGGGGAAGGTGGCGATCGCCGGAATGCCGAGTTTTGCCGCGCGCTCGGCCTCCTTGACGGCAAGGTCGAGCGACAGGCGGAAGACACCAGGCATTGCGGCGATCGGTTCGCGGATATTTTTCCCATCGACGACGAAGATCGGCCAGATCAGATCGTCGACGGAGAGCCGGTTCTCCTGCACGAGGCGGCGCGACCAGTCGGCCTTGCGCATGCGGCGCAAACGGCGACTGCCGGTGATCTCGTCGACGCTGCGCGCGCCGGCAGGCTTTGCTGGGGTGAATTTGTTCATCGCCAAAACTCCGGATTGGCGGCTTTTAACACGAGCCTCCGCCGCTGACCAATGCGGCACGATAGTGCCAGGCACAAGCTGGATACCGGTATACGAGTTCCTGACCGTTGTTGCCGGACAGGATTGCGGCTTGGCATTGACGCAGCCATGCGCCACGCTTTAGCACTTCAGTCCCGGCGGCATTGGGCGAGGGATTCTTTAGGCGATGGATTTTGGCGGCGGCAACGAGATCCGCTTCGAACGACTGGGCAGCGTCGGCGTCGTCACGCTGACGCGGCCGCAGGCGCTCAATGCCGTCACCCATCGCATGGTCAAGGCGCTCGACAAGGCGCTGCGCGCCTGGGAGCGCGACGACGACGTCGATGTTGTCATCGTCAAGGCCGAGGGCAGGGCGTTTTCGGCCGGCGGCGACATCCTCCACATCTACGAGGCCGGCCGGGTGGGAAAGCCGCCGGTCGATTTCTTCGCCGACGAATACCGGCTGAACGCCCGCATCGCGCGGTTCGAAAAACCCTATGTCGCGCTGATCGACGGCATCGTCATGGGCGGCGGCGTCGGCGTCTCGTTCCACGGCTCGCATCGGCTGCTGACCGAGAACGCCCAGTTCGCCATGCCGGAAGTCGGCATCGGCTTTTTCCCGGATGTCGGCGCCAGTCATCTGTTGCCGGGCCTCGGTGGCAGCTTCGGCATGTATCTGGCCCTGACCGGAATCCGCATCCGCTATGGCGACGCTTTGTGGTCGGGCCTGGCGACGCACACGATCAAGGCGCAGGACCAGGCCGGCTTTCTCGACCGGCTGGTTGCGACAGGCGACCCTGAAGCGGCGCTGCGCGGCTTTTCCGTCCCGGCCCGGCGCGAAACGGACAGTCCGACACTGGAAGCCATCGCTCGCCATTTCGCGCAGCCGTCGCTGAGCGACATCATTGGCAGCCTGGAGCGCGCCGCACCCGCAGACGCGTTCGCGGCAAGGACGCTGGCGACGATCCGCACCCGCTCGCCGACCAGCCTGCATGTTGCCTGGCGCGAGATCAGCGCCGGGCTGACGCTGTCGATGGACGAGTGCATGCGGATGGAGTTCCGTATCCTCAACCGCATGCTTGCCGGCCACGATTTCTACGAAGGCATCCGCGCCGCCATCATCGACAAGGGCTCGTCGCCGCAATGGCGGCCGCCAGGCATCGACGACGTCAGTGCTGCCGACGTCGATGCCTATTTCGCTCCGCTCGGCGAACGGGAACTCAAGCTGTGAGCGAGGTCACGTCGAGACGCGTCGTGCTCCAGCCCTCGACGGTCGAGGTCATCTTCGCCTGGTTTCAGCGCGTCATCTCAGCCTACTGTCTGTTGTTCGGGATTTTGTACTGGATCCGGCTGATCGGCTTCTATCCCGGCTCGTTGTGGCGCTTCGACCTGATGCCGGTGCATTGGCAGGTGGCGGCGGTGACGCTCGCCGTCTTCTTTCCCTTCGCCGCCGCCGGTCTGTGGATGCTGGCCTCCTGGGGGCCGGTGATCTGGTTCATCTGCGCGGCGACCGAGACCGTCATGCATGCCGGCTTTCCCGAACTCTTCGGTCACCGGCCGCTGATCCTCGCCTCGCATGCGGCGGTGGCGCTGCTCTACATCGTCTTTCGCGTGGTGATCTGGATGCAGAAGCGCCGGAGCCGGCAATAGAGCATCTGACCGATGCTCTACAAGAATAGCCCACGCCTGCGGTTGGACGGGGCAAATTACCGTCCGCAATCATTGGCTAAATCTTTAGGTTAATCATCCTTGTTGGGGTGACCCTTCGTTAAGCCTCTTTCGAAACCTATTACCGGTAAGCTCTTGTTAGCCCTAGCGTTTAAGTCGAATTTTATGAGTATTCGATAGTGTCGCGATCAAGGTGAAAAACAAAAAATCACCAGGCGACAAACGAGAGGCAAAGACAATGATCAATTCCCGTCCGGCGGCGAAGACCGCCAACGTATCCGATGACCGCCGCGAGGCGATCCGTTCGCTGTACATGGAATCGCTGCAGCTGGTGGAACGGCTGCACCGCCGCCTGCTTGACGTGATCAAGGACGAGTTCGACCGCAACGGCCGTTCCGATATCAACGCCATCCAGGCGCTGCTGCTCTTCAACATCGGCAATTCGGAGCTGACCGCCGGCGAGTTGCGCTCGCGCGGCTATTATCTCGGCTCGAACGTCTCCTACAATCTGAAGAAGCTGGTCGATCTCGGCTTCATCAACCACCAGCGCTCGCGCATCGACCGCCGTTCGGTGCGGGTCTCGCTGACGCCGAAGGGCAGTGAGGTGGCGGAAGTCGTCGCCGGCCTCTACGAGCGCCATGTCGGCTCGATCGAGCAGGTCGGCGGCATCAACACGGAAGAATTCAAGCAGATGAACCGCGCCTTGCAGCGCCTCGACCGCTTCTGGAACGACACTATCGCCTATCGCATGTAAAGCATGTCCATCGCATGCAACCGCGCCACGGGGGCGGTCGGGGGAGCGATCCAAAAGACCGGTGCCGAAAAGCATCGGTCTTTGCGTTTCGTGAGGCCAGCCGATCCAAATCGCGGTCAGGGTCACGTTGCCGCCATATTCCCGGTGGAAGCGAGAACGCGGGTGATGTTGCGGCGCGAGCCAATCCGTCTCCCCGCCAACCGCCTCAGTGAAGGCGCATCGCGCCCGGCGCGTTCTCGCACAGAAGCGATTGGGGCATGGTTGGCTAATTGTTAAGGGCGCCAACCTTAGAGTGGGCCGAGCCTAGCATGCGGGCGGATCGCCCGGTGAAAAAACTGTTACAGGACTATCTGGAGCGTACATGAGAACCAGTCGCCGTTTCTTCCTTTCCGGAGCCTCCGCGTTGGCCGCGACGATGGTTGCCGGTGGCGCCAGCGCGCAGGACGTGATCGCGGACATCCTGAAATCCTCGGGCCGCGGCAACTGGAACGACCAGTTCGACGCCCGCGCCAGCGAGGGCGGCAAGGTGGCCTCGACGCTGCCGATCGTCAGCCTGCAGACCGTTGCGTACACCGAGCAGGCGATCGCGCAGTATCAGAACATTGTCGCGCAGGGCGGCTGGGAGCGGGTCCCGGACACCAAGAAGTTGCAACTCGGCGTCATCGATCCCGACGTGGTGCCGTTGCGCAGGCGCTTGATGATTTCGGGTGACCTGGCGCAGAGCGCCGGCCTTTCAGAGGCCTTCGATTCCTATGTCGATGCGGCGGTCAAGCGCTTCCAGGCGCGTCATGGCCTGCCTTCCGACGGCACCCTGGGCCAATATAGCTATGCGGCGATGAATGTCTCGGCGCAGGTCCGGCTTGGCCAGCTGCAGACCAACCTGCAGCGGCTGAACGAACGCGCCGGTACGCTGGGCAACCGCTATGTATTGGTCGATATTCCCGGCGCCCAGATCGAAGCGGTCGAAAACGACCGCGTCGTGCTGCGCCACACTGCCGTCGTCGGCAAGATCGATCGCCAGACGCCGATCGTCGATTCCAAGATCAACGAGATCATCGTCAATCCGTACTGGAACGCGCCGGTCTCGATCGTGCGCAAGGACATCATTCCGCTGATGCGGAAGGACCCCAACTATCTCAAGGACAGCAAGATCCGGCTGTTCGCACCGGATGGCAGCGAGGTCGATCCACTGACCGTCGACTGGTCGACCGACGACGCGGAGAAATACCGCTTTCGCCAGGATCCGGGCGCCGGCAATGCGATGGCCTCGGTCAAGATCAATTTCCCGAGCCCGGACGGCGTCTACATGCACGACACGCCGCAGCAGAGCCTGTTCGGCAAGATGATGCGCTTCGATTCCTCGGGCTGCGTGCGCGTCCAGAACGTGCGCGACCTCGTCACCTGGATCCTGCGCGACACGCCGGGCTGGAGCCGCCAGCATTTCGAGGCGTCGATCAAGAGCGGCGAGAACATCCCGGTGCAGGTCACCAATCCGGTGCCGGTCTTTTTCCTCTACATCTCGGCCTGGTCGACGGGGCCTGGCGTCGTGCAGTTCCGCGACGACATCTACGGGCTCGACGGAGCCAACGAGCTGCAGATCACCTCTGCGCTCTAAGCCACTGATTTTTTAGCTGAAAAGGCCGCCTCTGAGGGCGGCCTTTTTTGACGGTGCGCCAGGTATCGCGTGTGGTGCGCAAGCACCGTTTGGCCGGGGTGGTAGCCGGCTGAACGGCCGGCAGGCGAGGAAATAGGTGGCTCTTCGCCTCGCTGCCGCAATCCGACCAGCAAATTTCGCGCCGCAAACGTGGCGGGGCGAAAGCAACTGTGTTAATGGCGCGGCAGACCCCCCGGACGACAAGGATCTCAAGCATGGCAACAGCAGCGGCAGTGTCGAACAAATTCGAATCCTTCTTCGAAACCACGCTTGCCGATGCCGATCCGGAGATTTTCGGCGCGATCCGCAACGAACTCGGCCGCCAGCGCCACGAGATCGAGCTGATCGCTTCGGAAAACATCGTCTCCCGCGCCGTTCTGGAAGCGCAGGGGTCGGTCATGACCAACAAATACGCCGAGGGCTATCCGGGCAAGCGCTACTATGGCGGCTGCCAGTTCGTCGACGTGGCCGAGGACCTGGCCATCGAGCGCGCCAAAAAACTGTTCGGCTGCAACTTCGCCAACGTTCAGCCGAATTCCGGCAGCCAGATGAACCAGGCGGTCTTTTTGGCGCTGCTGCAGCCCGGCGACACCTTCATGGGGCTCGACCTGAATTCTGGTGGCCACCTGACGCACGGTTCGCCGGTCAACATGAGCGGCAAATGGTTCAAGGTCGTTTCCTACGGCGTCCGCAGGGACGATCACCTGCTCGACATGGACGCGATCGAGAAGACCGCCCACGAGACCAGGCCGAAGCTGATCCTGGCCGGCGGCACTGCCTATTCGCGCGTCTGGGACTGGAAGCGTTTTCGCGAGATCGCCGATTCGATCGGCGCCTATCTGATGGTCGACATGGCCCACATCGCCGGCCTGGTCGCCGGCGGCGTGCATCCGTCGCCGCTGCCATACGCCCATGTGGTCACCACCACCACGCACAAGTCGCTGCGTGGGCCGCGCGGCGGCATGATCCTGTGCAATGACGAGGACATCGCCAAGAAGATGAACTCGGCGGTGTTTCCAGGCCTGCAGGGTGGTCCGCTGATGCATGTCATCGCCGCCAAGGCGGTGGCCCTGGGCGAAGCGCTGAAGCCAAGCTTCAAGATCTATGCCGAGAGCGTTGCCGCCAACGCCAAGGCGCTGGCCTCCAGCCTGCAGGAAACCGGCCTCGACATCGTCTCCGGCGGCACCGACAACCATCTTATGCTCGTTGACCTCAGGCCGAAGAACGCCACCGGCAAGCGTGCCGAGGCAGCGCTTGGCCGTGCCAACATCACCTGCAACAAGAACGGCATCCCTTTCGATCCCGAAAAGCCGTTCGTCACCTCGGGCGTGCGCCTCGGCACGCCGGCTGGCACCACGCGCGGTTTCGGCCAGGCCGAGTTCCGCGAGATCGGCAAGCTGATCGCCGAGGTGCTGGACGGGCTCAAGGCCGCGAATTCCGATGAGGGCAATGCAGCCGTCGAAGCAGCGGTGAAGGTGAAGGTGGCCGCGTTGACGGATCGTTTTCCGCTCTATCCCTATCTCGGTTGAGCTCACGCAAAGTGTCGTCCTTTATCGGCGGACGAGAAGCACTTTTTCAGGTGGGACGGAGTCCGGACAGGAGCGTTGACGATGATGCAGATTTTCAGTGTCGCTGGCTTGGGCGCGCTTGGCGTGCTGGTCACATTGACCAGCTTGCCGTCCGCCGCCCTGGCACAGTCTGCGCCCACCCCAGCCGCACCGAAGACCGAAACCTTCGGCAACTGGTCCACCACTGTGGACGAGATCGATACCGGTGAGGATCTGCGCAAGACGTGCGTCGCCTCGACCGCCTTTCTCGACGCGAGCGGTACCAGCGGCACGCTCACGCTTGCCATCTCGAACGGTGATGCACTGCCGCCCAATGGCTATCCGACCCTCGTCATCGCCATGAAGAATAAGGACTTGCCGACTGGCGAGAACATTCCGGCGGTGTTCGGAGATGGCAACGGCAAGGTCAAGGCGACCGTCGATGCCATGGCCGGTGCCAGCGGAAAATGGATGTTGAACAACAAGCCCGAGATCAGCCTGGCGCTGCTGCGTGCCATGCGCCGCGCCAGCGCGCTCGACGTCATATTCGCCGACACGCCGGTCGCGACCGTATCGATGGACGGCTTCACCAAGGCCTATCGCAGCCTCGGCGTGTCATGTGGGTTCCCGACTGCTGACGTCGCGCCGTAATCGGCCGGTATTGCCGTTGATGCTGGCAATTTTCCCCGCGCCTCGCTATCTCTGAGGCGCGAACCGATACTTTGCCATCGCGGCAAAAACCTCTAAGCCTTCGCTCCACGAGATTCGCGAACACAAGGCTGCCCATGCGCTGTCCCTACTGCCAGTCCGAAGATACGCAGGTGAAGGATTCGCGCCCCGCCGAAGACGGCGCGGCGATCCGCAGGCGGCGCGTCTGCCCCGATTGCGGCGGCCGCTTCACCACCTTCGAACGGGTGCAGTTGCGCGACCTCGTTGTGGTGAAGAAGTCCGGACGCAAGGTGCCGTTCGACCGCGACAAGCTGCTGCGCTCGGTCGAGATCGCCGTGCGCAAGCGCAATGTCGATCCCGAGCGCATCGACCGCGCGGTGACCGGCATCGTGCGCCAGCTCGAAAGCTCCGGCGAGACCGAGGTCGCCTCGGGCGAGGTCGGCCGCCTGGTGATGGAGGCACTGAAGTCGCTCGACGACGTCGCCTATGTGCGCTTCGCCTCGGTCTATCGCAATTTCCGCGAGGCCAAGGATTTTCACGACGTGCTGGGTGAACTGAAAGGTGACGAGCTCAAGGAAGAGGACGCCGGCTGAGCATGGCAAGGCGCAGCCAAGCCGAGCAAGAGGTTCTTGATCGCCGCTTCATGGCGGCGGCACTGAGGCTGTCGCGGAAAAACGCCGGACGGACCTCGACCAACCCTTCCGTCGGCACGCTGATCGTGCGCGACGACGGCACCGGGCCGATGATCGTCGGCACCGGCGTCACCGCTGTCGGCGGCCGGCCGCATGCCGAGACCGAGGCGCTGGCCGAGGCCGGCGAACTCGCACGCGGCGCCACCGCCTATGTCACACTGGAGCCCTGCGCCCACCATGGCCGCACCCCGCCTTGCGCCAGCGCACTGGTCAATGCCGGCGTCGCGCGGCTGGTTGGCGCTGCGAGCGACCCCGATCCACGCGTGTCCGGCAACGGCTATGCGATCCTGCGTGCCGCCGGTGTCGAAGTGGTCGAAAAGGTGCTGGTGGCAGAAGCCGCCGAGCAGATGGCCGGCTATCTCATTCGATCCCTGAAAAAACGTCCGGAAGTAATCCTGAAACTTGCGCTTTCCAGCGACGGCAAGATCGGCATGGGAGGCGCGGGGCAGGTCTCGATCACCGGCGACATCGCCCGGCGCGAAGTCTATCTGATGCGCGCCGAAGCCGACGGCGTACTGATCGGCATCGGCACGGCGCTGGAGGATGATCCGGCGCTGACGGTGCGGTTGCCGGGGCTGGAGAACCGCTCGCCGGCGCGCATCGTGCTCGACCGCCAGATCAGGCTGCCGGAGACGTCGAAACTGGTCGCCGGCCTCGACCGGGTTCCGCTCTATGTCGCCGCCTGTGCCGAAGCCGATCCGCACCGGCGCGCCGCGCTCGAACGCGCCGGCGTGCGCTTCATCGGCACCGAGACGTATGAAGGCGATATTGCGCTGCCGGAACTGCTTGAGGATCTTGCCGCACTCGGCATGGCGAGCGTTCTGGTCGAGGGCGGCGCCAAGGTGGCCAAGGCCTTCCTCGCCGAAGGGCTGGTCGACCGCATCGTGCTGTTCCAGGGGCAGGAGCCGATCGGCAGGAGCGGCATTGTATCGCCCATCGACGCCGACCATATCCCGGCAGGATTTCGCAAATTGCGCGACATGCGTTTCGGCGAAGACAGCTACGCCGAGTGGATAAGACCATGATCCTGAAAAGTGGAGCCGATTTTTGGACAAGAACATGGTCAAACTGAAAGACATGATCCCGAAACGTGGGAACCGGTTTTCGGAAAAGATCATGGCCAACCAAGAAGCCAGAGTCTGATGTTTACCGGGATTGTCACCGATGTCGGCACCGTCGCTGCCGTCAAGCCGCTGAGAGAGGGCGTCGGCTTGCGCATCGACACCGCCTATGACCCGCAGACGATCGCCATTGGGGCTTCGATTTCCTGCGGCGGCGTCTGCCTGACGGTGACGGCGCTGCCGGAAAGCGGCGCCAACGCGCGCTGGTTCGAGGTCGAGGCCTGGGAAGAGGCACTCAGGCTGACGACGGCGATGGGCTGGAAATCCGGCACCAGGATCAATCTGGAGCGGCCGCTGAAGATCGGCGACGAACTCGGTGGCCACATCGTTTCAGGCCATGTCGACGGCATGGCCGAGATCGTTGCGCGCAAGGAGGAGGGCGATGCCGTGCGCTTTACGCTGGAAGCGCCGCGCGATCTGGCCAAATTCATCGCACCCAAGGGTTCCGTCGCGCTCGACGGCACCTCGCTCACCGTCAACAAGGTCGACGGCACCCGCTTCGACGTGCTCTTGATCCATCACTCGCTGACCGTGACCACCTGGGGCGAACGCCAGGTCGGCGACCGCGTCAATCTGGAGATCGACACCATGGCCCGCTACGCGGCCCGCCTGGCGGAGGCCGCGAAAGAGGGGCTTTGATGGTCCTGCCGGAGAGCGGCGTGGATTCATGCGGTTGTCCGAACAGGACGAGCACCTCGGATCTGATTAGCGCCTTGTTCGGTTTGGCGCTGCCCCTCACCCGCCTGCCGGCGACCTCTCCCCGTAAACGGGGCGAGGGGCGATTTCATCGATAGTTTCGCCAATCACCAGCGTTGCAAGAAGGGCGCCGGCGATGCGGCCAGCGTCTTTCGCTCCGTTTACGGGGAGAAATGCCCGGCAGGGCAACGAGGGGAAGCGCCGGCTTCGGAGGAAACCAATAATCAGGCACGTTCGCATCTCCACCAATCTTCTGCTTGCGATCAAACCGGCTTCGGCCTAAGTCACCGGCGATCCCGGAGACATCTATGGCTGGCACATCCCAACACGGCAAAGCGTTCATTCGCCCGAAGAAGAAGGCCCACCTTCTTGTCATCGAGGCACGCTTCCACGACGACCTTGCCGACGCGCTGCTCGAAGGCGCGACAAGCGCGCTCGAGGAAGCGGGCGCGACATACGACGTCGTCACCGTTCCGGGCTCGCTCGAAATTCCCGCGGTGATTTCCTTCGCCCTCGACGGCGCCGCCGAAGGCGGGCCGAGCTATGACGGCTTTGTCGCCCTCGGCACCATCGTGCGCGGCGACACCTATCATTTCGACATCGTCGCCAATGAATCGAGCCGTGCCCTGATGGATCTGTCCGTGCAGGAAGCGGTCTGCATCGGCAACGGCATCCTGACCACCGAAAATGACGAGCAGGCCTGGACGCGGGCCAGGCGTTCGGAAGGCGACAAGGGTGGCTTTGCCGCGCGTGCAGCGCTGACCATGATAGCCCTCAAGCAACAGTTGGGAGAGCGGTCGTGAGCGAGCCCGCATCGCCCGGCCAGCCCGCGGTGCGCCACGCCAACAAGCGCGGTGCAGCCCGTCTGGCCGCCGTGCAGGCGCTCTACCAGATGGATGTGGCCGGCAGCGGCGTCTTCGAGATCACCGCCGAATACGAGGCGTTCAGGCTCGGCAAGGAAGTCGACGGCGCGCTCTATCGCGAGGCCGACGCGCAATGGTTTCGCGCCATCCTCGCCGGCGTCGTCGAGAACCAGAAGACCATCGACCCGATCATCCGCCAGGCGCTGACCGAGGACTGGCCGTTGTCCAGGCTCGATTCGACGCTGCGCGCCATATTGCGCGCCGGCGTCTACGAACTGATGAAGCGCGAGGACGTGCCGGTGGCTGTCATCGTCTCGGAATATGTCGATATCGCCAAGGCGTTTTACGAAGAAGACGAGCCGAAGCTGGTCAACGCGGTGCTCGATCGCGTGTCGCGCCGGGTGCGCGGCGAAGGGCGTGGCAAGGACGCTTCATGACGGCCGTCGCTATCGCCGAGGCCGGCAGGGAAGCGCGCCGCACGGCGCTCATCCTTGCCGCTTCGCAGGCGATCATCGGCTCGGCCGCACCCATCGCCATTTCCGTGGGTGGGTTGGCCGGGCACTATCTGCTCGGGTCCGACAAGTCGCTGGCGACGGCGCCGATCACCGGCTTCAACGTCGGCGTGGCGCTCGGCGCCCTGCCGGCAGCAGCCATCATCCGCCGGCTCGGCCAGCGTGACGGCTTCATGACCGGGACGATCGTCACCGCGCTCGGCGGTCTGGTCGCCACGCTGGCGCTATTTTACGCCAGCTTCTGGCTGTTCGCCTTCGGCCTGCTGGTGATCGGCATCGGCGGCGCCTTCGTCCAGCAATTCCGCTTCGCCGCCGCCGACAACGCGCCGCCTGAATTCAAGGCCCGCGCCATCTCCTTCGTGCTGGCCGGCGGCATCGTCACCGCCATCCTTGGGCCTCAGATCGTCATCTTCACCCGCGAATTGTTTGCTCCTGTGATGTTTGCCGGCTCGTTTGCCTCCATCCTGGTGCTGGCGGCGGTCGGCGCCGCCATCCTGTCGTTGCTGCGCATCCCGGCCAAGGCGACGGGCAAAGCGGAAATCGCCGACAGCGACGCGCGGCCGCTCGCCGAGATCGTCACCAGGCCGCGTTTCGTTGCGGCGCTGTTTTGCGCCGTTGGCAGCTATGCGCTGATGAGCTTCGTCATGACTGGCGCGCCGCTCGCCATGGTCGGCTGCGGCCTGTCGACGGACGACGCCACGCTCGGCATTTCCTGGCATGTCATGGCGATGTTCGCGCCGAGCTTCTTCACCGGCTCGCTGATCTATCGCTTCGGCGCCGAACGGATTGTCGCAACCGGCCTCGTGCTGCTGATCGGCTGCGCCGTGGTAGCGCTGTCGGGCTTGGCACTGTGGCAGTTCTGGACGGCGCTGATCCTGCTCGGCCTTGGCTGGAATTTCGGCTTCATCGGCGCCACCGCCATGGTCGCCGACAGCTACCGGCCATCGGAAAAGGCCAAGGTCCAGGGTTTTCACGACTTCGTCCTGTTCGGCTCCGTCGCCTTCGCCTCGCTGATGTCGGGCGCGGTCTACAACGCCTGGGGCTGGGAGATGCTGAACTGGATCATCTTCCCGGTGACGGTGCTGTGCTTCGTGGCGCTGGGCGTGCTGAAGATGACCGCGCGGCCGACCAGCTCATGACCCCGATCCGAAGGTTCGGAAAGGACCATGCGCAAATCAATAGTGCTACAGCGTCCTTTGCGCGTCCAAACGGACGCGACGCGCTGTAGTGACATGACGCTGTCGGGATCAGACAGCAGCGGATTCACCCGCATCCGAACAAAATTATTGCCCCCATCCCCCTTCTTATGAAACCGTGTGCCCCGACGGGGCATTGAAAGTCATGCTCATATGCGGCAGCCGCAGTCCGGTTCTCAGCAAGGGATTTGTGAAATGTTTTCAGTCAAGGTTCTGGCCGGCGCGGCACTGGCGCTCGGCATCACCGCAGCCTCGGCGAGCGCTCAGGTGGTCGTGTCGTCGAAGATAGACACCGAAGGCGGCGTGCTCGGCAACATCATCCAGCTGGTGCTGAACGCCAACAATATCCAGACCACCGACCGCATCCAACTCGGCGGCACCCCTGTGGTGCGCAAGGCGATCACCGCCGGCGAGATCGACATCTATCCGGAATACACCGGCAATGCCGCCTTCTTCTTCGAAAAGGCCGACGATCCGGTGTGGAAGGATGCCGCCAAGGGCTATGAAACGGCCAAGAAGCTCGACTACGACGCCAACAAGATCGTCTGGCTGTCGCCGTCGCCGGCCAACAACACCTGGGCGATTGCGCTGCGCAAGGATGTCGCCGAGACCAACAAGCTGGCGACGCTGTCCGACTTCGGCAAATATGTCTCCGGCGGCGGTCAGGTGGTGCTGGCGGCCTCGGCCGAATTCGTCAATTCGGCTGCCGCGCTGCCGGCTTTCCAGACCACCTATGGCTTCACGCTTAAGCCGGACCAGCTGATCACGCTCTCCGGCGGCGATACGGCGGCGACCATCGCCGCCGCGGCGAACCAAACCAACGGCGCCAACGCCGCCATGGTCTACGGCACCGACGGCGGCATCGCGCCGTCCGGCCTGGTCGTGCTCGAAGACGACAAGGGCGTGCAGCCGGTCTACCAGCCGGCGCCGATCATCCGCGAGGCGGTGCTGAAGGAGCATCCCGAAATCGAGACGCTGCTGAAGCCGGTCTTCGCCAAGCTCGACCTCGTCACCCTGCAGGAACTGAACGGCCGCGTTCAGGTCGGCGGCGAGCCGGTCAAAGGCGTCGCCGAAGACTTTTTGAAGAAGAACGGGTTTTTGAAGTAGTCAGCACGTTTTGAAAATGACGCCGGTGCGAGGCGCGCCATGACCACCCGCTTCGACAAGCTCGGTGTGATCATCGCCGCGATCGTTGCCTACGCCGCCTTCGCGGCGCCCTTCGCCACCTTGCGCGCCAACCGCATCGTGCCAGGCGAGGCGCGCTCGATTCTTGAAGCGCTGCCGCCGACGCTGGGGCCGCTGCTGCTTGCAGTCGTCGTCGTTGCGGCGGTCGTCGCCTTGCTGAAAACGCCGCTGGCCCTGCGCCTGGCCGCCAGCGTGGTCGCGCTTGCCGCACTGGCGCTGCTGATCGGCGTCGCCGGCAGCTTCCTGACGCCTGAGGGCAACAGCTTTGCCCGCATCTCGCCGGCTTCGGGTTTCTGGCTGCTCATCTTCGTCTTTACGCTGTTGCTCGCCGATGGGCTGACGAGGCTGAACCTGTCGCCATCGGCGCGGATCGGCGTGCTCGTCGTCGCGGCAGCGGCGATCGGCCTGCTGCTGGTCTCGGGCAGTTGGAACAGTCTGTCGATCCTCAAGGAATATGCCAACCGTGCCGACAGTTTTTGGGCCGAAGGCTCCAAGCATGTGACGCTGGCGTTGGGCTCGCTGGCAGCAGCGGTGTTAGTCGGCCTGCCGCTCGGCATCCTCTGCCACCGCGTCGAAAAATTGCGGGCCGGCGTGCTCAACGCGCTGAACATCATCCAGACCATTCCGTCGATCGCGCTGTTCGGCCTGTTGATCGCGCCGCTCGGCTGGGTCGCCACGCATGTGCCCGGCGCGGCCTCCCTCGGCATTCGCGGCATCGGCACCGCGCCTGCCTTCGTCGCCCTGTTCCTCTACTCGCTGCTGCCGGTGGTGGCCAACACCGTGGTCGGTCTTGCCGGCGTGCCGCGCGCCGCCAACGATGCCGCACGCGGCATGGGCATGACCGAGCGCCAGCGCCTGTTCGGCGTCGAATTTCCACTGGCCTTCCCGGTGATCCTCACCGGCATCCGTATCGTGCTGGTCCAGAACATCGGCCTTGCCACCATTGCCGCGCTGATCGGCGGCGGCGGTTTCGGCGTGTTCGTGTTCCAGGGCGTTGGCCAGACGGCGATGGACCTGGTGCTGCTCGGCGCCGTTCCGACGGTGGCTATGGCCTTTACTGCCGCCATCATCCTCGACGCATTGATCGAAATGACCTCCACCAGGCGACGCGAGGCACAACCGGCATGATCGAGATCGAAGGCATTACCAAGCGCTATGACGCGACGACCGTCGTCGACGACGTGTCGATGGTGATCGAGCCGCGCACCATCGCCGTCATCGTCGGCACCTCCGGCTCCGGCAAGACGACGCTGCTGCGCATGATCAACCGGCTGGTCGAGCCGACCGCCGGCGTGATCAGGCTCGACGGCGCCGACAACCGCTCGCTGCCCGGCTACGAACTGCGCCGCAGCATCGGCTACGCCATCCAGGGCCATGGGCTGTTTCCGCATCGCACCGTGGCGCAGAACATCGCCACCGTGCCGGTGCTGCTCGGCTGGGACGCGGCCCGCACCAAGCGCCGTGTCGACGAGTTGATGACGCTCTACCAGCTCGATCCCCAGGCGTTCGGGCCACGCTATCCGCACGAGCTCTCCGGCGGCCAGCAGCAGCGCGTCGGCGTCGCCAGGGCACTTGCCGCGGAGCCGAACGTGCTGTTGATGGACGAGCCGTTCGGCGCGCTCGACCCGATCATCCGCAACAAGGCGCAGGAGGACCTTCGGGCGATCCAGAAGCGCTTCGGCACCACCATCATCCTCGTCACCCATGACATGGAGGAGGCGGTGCGTATGGGCGACAAGATCGCGGTGATGGATGCCGGCAAGCTGGTGCAATATGCCAGGCCCGCCGAGATCCTGGCGAAGCCGGCCAGCGCCTTCGTCGAGACCCTGGTCGGCGCCAGCGAAAAACCGTTCAGGCTGCTGTCGCTCGGCCGGGTGCGCGACGCCGTGGAGACGGGCACCGCCGAAGGCGAGGCGATCCCCGCCGACGTCAGCCAGCGCGATGCGCTGGCCGAACTGTTGTGGTCGGGACGCCCGGCGTTGCCGGTGACAGGCGCGGATGGCAAGCCGCTCGGCCGCGTGACTGTGGATGGGCTGGTGAAACGCGCGGCGAGGCCGGCATGAAAGAGGCCGGTGTAAAAGCCTGGCTTCCGTCACTGCTCAGGCTTGCCCTTGTGGTGCTGCTCATTGCGTTCGTGACCAATCCGGGTTGGTTCGAGCCGCTGCTGAAGCCGCTGACCGAGAGCAACGCGCCGGCAATCTACAACCAGGGCAGCCTGTTGACCCTGACGCTGCTGCATCTGAGGACCGTGCTGATCGCGACGGTGGCGGCAACCATCGTTGCCGTGGCGCTCGCCATCCTGGTCACCCGGCCGGCCGGCGTCGAATTCCTGCCGCTGTCGCGCAGCCTGGTCAATATCGGCCAGACCTTTCCGCCGGTGGCGGTGCTGGCGCTGGCCGTGCCGGCCGTCGGCTTTGGCGAGAAGCCGACACTGATCGCGCTGTTTCTCTATGGCCTGCTGCCGATCTTCGAGAACGCGCTGACCGGGTTGACGACGATGCCGGCCAATGTGGTCGAGGCGGCGCGCGGCGCCGGCATGACCGGCTGGCAAAGGCTGGTCAAGGTCGAGCTGCCGCTCAGCGCGCCGATCATTCTCGGCGGTATCCGGCTTTCGGTGGTCATCAGCCTCGCCACTGCGACGATCGGCTCGACCGTGGCGGCCAGGACGCTCGGCGAGGTGATCATCGCCGGTCTGTTGTCCAACAATCTCGCCTTCGTGCTGCAGGGCGGGCTGATCGTCGCCGCGCTTGCCGTGCTGATCTATGACGGGCTGTCGGCGATCGAGCGCTACACCGCACGCCGCATGGGGCAGGAGACGGCGTAATTAGCAAAATTCAGATATCGCCTTCGCTCATCTCGGCCAGCGCCAAGAGATGTCGCAAGAGTCCTGTTTTGAGCGGCCTGTTGCCGTGAATCGGGATCGAAAGGCGCACGATGCTGCCTTCCTTGCCGTAGATGTGATGACTGCCGGCAACACGCAAAAGCCTTCGTCCTTGCCGCTCGATGGCACGCGCAAGCTCCTTGCCGGAAATGGACTTCAAACAGCGATTTCCATGACCCGGCCGGGTTTTGAAGTGAAAGATAGCGGCTCTACCGAGAGGCAGCCTTCGATTGCTTCACGCAAGTTCTCGACAAGTTCGTCCAAGGTTTCACCCTGGGTCGCGCAGCCGGGAATTGCCGGCACTTCGGCCAGTAGCCACCTTCTTCGGCTTCGTGAATGATCGCCTTGAACTTCATCGGTCATCTCCAACTCCACCCTGAAGATAGGCTGGCCCGCCGATATTTGCAGAGCTGCATGAGCGCTGTCTATCTGCAAGTTCTGCCTGCCTGATCAGGCTCTCGACGGGTGTGGCAGTCCAACGTCTGCAACGGCCAGCAGAAGGCTTTCATGTTCTACATGACCATGCGGGCGGTGCTGATCTTCGCCGTCAGGCTGGACTGCGACCTGCGCAAAGGCTGACAACCGCCAGCCGATTTCAATCGATCTGATCGGGTGGCGGCACTTGCGAGCGTGTTGCCGCCCCATTGCTTTTGGGCGAAGGTCGGGGCTTTTGGGCGAAAGCCGGGCCTTTTGGGCGAAAGCCGGGCAAAAACCGAACAATATCTTGACGTTCGCAGCCCTGTTTCGCATAAGCCGATGCGAGGGGAGCGGATTCGGCGCGCGGAATCCGCTCCCCGTCTCAACGGCCCAGGGAGGGGTTCTTTTGGGTCATCAATCGAGGAAAATCCGGCAATGACCATAATTTTAGCTGTCATCGCCTGCGGTCTGCTTTCAGTCCTTTACGCCATCTGGGCGACAAAATCGGTCCTCGCGGCCGATCAGGGCAATGCACGCATGCAGGAAATTTCCGCGGCCATCCGCGAAGGCGCGCAGGCCTATCTGGCGCGCCAGTACACCACCATCGCCATCGTCGGCGTCGTGGTCCTGCTGCTCGCCTGGTGGCTGCTTTCAATCACCGCCGCCATCGGCTTCCTGATCGGCGCCGTTCTGTCGGGCGCCGCCGGCTTCATCGGCATGCACGTCTCGGTGCGCGCCAATGTGCGCACCGCGCAAGCGGCTTCCAACAGCCTCGCAGCCGGCCTCGAGATCGCCTTCAAGTCGGGCGCCATCACCGGGATGCTGGTCGCTGGCCTGGCCCTGCTCGGCGTCTCGATCTATTACCTGATCCTCACCCAATTCATCGGCCTCCAGCCCAACGACCGCGTCGTCATCGACTCGCTGGTTTCGCTCGGCTTCGGTGCCTCGCTGATCTCGATCTTCGCCCGTCTCGGCGGCGGCATCTTCACCAAGGGCGCCGACGTCGGCGGCGATCTCGTCGGCAAGGTCGAAGCCGGCATTCCCGAAGACGATCCGCGCAACCCGGCCACCATCGCCGACAATGTCGGCGACAATGTCGGCGACTGCGCCGGTATGGCCGCCGACCTGTTCGAGACCTATGCGGTGACCGTGGTCGCCACCATGGTCCTCGCCGCCATCTTCTTCGGCGGCACCGCCGTTCTCAGCGCCACGATGCTCTATCCGCTGGCCATCTGCGGCGCCTGCATCCTGACCTCCATCGTCGGCACCTTCTTCGTCAAGCTCGGCTCCAACGGCTCGATCATGGGTGCGCTCTACAAGGGCCTGATCGTCACCGGCCTGCTGTCGATCGTCGGCCTCGGCATCGCCACCTCGGCAACGCTGGGCTGGGGCGAGATCGGCACGGTCGCCGGCATGGCCATCACCGGCGCCAACCTGTTCATCTGCGGCCTGATCGGCCTTTTGGTGACCGGTCTCATCGTGGTGATCACCGAATATTATACCGGCACCGACAAGCGCCCGGTGAACTCCATCGCCCAGGCTTCGGTCACCGGTCACGGCACCAACGTCATCCAGGGCCTTGCGGTCTCGCTGGAATCGACGGCACTTCCAGCGATCGTCATCGTCGGCGGCATCATATCGACCTACCAGCTCGCCGGCCTCTACGGCACGGCGATCGCAGTCACCACGATGCTCGGTCTTGCCGGCATGATCGTTGCGCTCGACGCCTTCGGCCCGGTCACCGACAATGCCGGCGGCATCGCCGAAATGGCCGGCCTGCCTAAGGAAGTGCGCCAGTCGACCGATGCGCTCGATGCCGTCGGCAACACCACCAAGGCGGTGACAAAGGGCTACGCCATCGGTTCGGCCGGTCTCGGCGCGCTGGTGCTGTTTGCGGCCTACTCCAACGACCTGAAGTTCTTCGCCGCCAATGGCGACAAATACCCTTACTTCCAGGGCATGGGCGACGTCTCTTTCGATCTCTCCAACCCTTATGTCGTCGCCGGTCTGATCTTCGGCGGTCTGATTCCGTATCTGTTCGGCGGCATCGCCATGACGGCTGTCGGCCGAGCGGCGGGCGCCATCGTCGAGGAGGTGCGCAAGCAGTTCCGCGAGGATCCGGGCATCATGGCCGGCACCTCGAAGCCGAACTATGCGCGTGCGGTCGATCTTCTGACCAAGGCGGCGATCCGGGAAATGATCATTCCGTCGCTGCTGCCGGTGCTTGCGCCGCTGGTCGTCTATTTCGGCGTGCTGCTGATCTCGGGCTCGAAGGCGTCCGCCTTTGCAGCCCTTGGCGCCTCGCTGCTCGGCGTCATCGTCAACGGCCTGTTCGTCGCCATCTCGATGACCTCTGGCGGCGGCGCCTGGGACAACGCGAAAAAATCGTTCGAGGACGGCTTTACCGACAAGGACGGCGTCAAGCATCTCAAGGGCTCCGAGGCGCACAAGGCCTCGGTGACCGGCGACACGGTCGGCGATCCCTACAAGGACACCGCCGGTCCGGCAGTCAACCCGGCGATCAAGATCACCAACATCGTCGCCCTGCTGCTGCTGGCCGTGCTCGCGCACGGCTGAGGCGGCTTGGCCTTCCGAGGCCGAGATCCACAACCGAACCCGCAGGAGCGATCCCGCGGGTTCGTCTATATTGGACGTCCAGCATCAGGGAATTGACGCCGGTGACGGGTCCAAGCTCGCGTTGAAATGGTCTGAGGAAAACAAAAACCCGCGGGATCGCTCCCGCGGGTTTTCGGTCGCCTGAGATGTTGCTGCTTCCCCCCGAAGCAAAAGAAGGGAAGCAAAAGAAAAGGAGGATCAGGTGCCCGGCGAGGCGCCGCCGCCGCCGGGGAGGCCGGGCGCCAGCTTGCTGGCGCCGCCCATGATCTGGCTGAGGAAGCTCTGGTCCTTGCCGCCGGTCGGCGTGGTCCGCGAGATGAAGTCGAACACCTTGCCGTCCTTCAGGCCGTAATTGGCGATCTGGGTAACGCGCCCGTCCTCGCCGAAATAGACGGCCAGCACCTTCTGGTCGACCAGCCTCGGCTTGTCGAAGGCGACGTAACGCTTGCGCGTCTGTGAGATGTAGTAGAAGGCCTCGTTGTCGAAAGTCGCCTTGGTCGACGGGGTGCCGAGCGCCAGAAGCACCTGTTCGCGGCTCGAGCCGACCGGCACCAGGTCGATCGCCTGCTGGTCGATGACGTAGCCCTGCGTCAGCGTCTCGCTCGGATTGAGATCACCGATCATCTTCGACGAGTTGCAGCCGCAAAGCGCCGAAGCTGCCACCAGCAGCGAGATCGCGCCGGCGGATCTCGGAAAAGCGGACCTGGGCAGAAAAGTCGACTTGATTTTCAGCGCGCGCAACTACAACTCCATTAGCTGGCCGCAACTTGCGCTGGGCCGCAAAACCGGTAAACCAGCTTGCTCGCCGATGCAACAAGGCCAATTCAACAAACGGTCCCCGGGAGACCACCCTCAATGTTCCAGCGCCTTTTTGGTCGCGAACGTCACGCCAACCGCGCTATCACCGAGGCGCTTTACGCACAAATCGTGGCAGCGGCGCGGCAAACCGTGTTTTATTCCGACTGGGATGTCCCGGACACGCCGCTTGGCCGCTTCGAGATGCTGTCGCTGCACATGTTCCTGTTCCAGCACCGGCTGCGCGGCGAGGGTGGTGTTGCCGGGGAGGTCGCGCAGGTGCTGATCGACGAGTTCTTCATGGATGTCGAGCATTCGCTGCGCGAACTCGGCATCGGCGACGTCGGCGTGCCGAAGCGCATGAAGAAACTGGCGAAGATGTTTTATGGCCGCACCGCCGCCTATGACGATGCGCTGGAACGAAACGACCATGACGCACTCGTCGCGGCGCTTGCCCGCAATGTCAGGCCCGATGCCGGCACCTGGCCGCAGGCGACGCATCTGGCCGGCTACGTCGCCGATGTCTCCAGGCGACTCGCGGAACAGCCGACCGAATCGATTGTTTCCGGCACTGTGGCATTCCCCGCGGCCAAACCTATTTAAGAAAACAAGCCTATTTAAAGGAAAATATGAAACACGCCGATTCCCAGAGCCCCGATCGCCAAAGCCCCGTGTCCTTCGTGGCCAACGTCGCCCGGCTGCCGCAAAAGGGACTGCCGGTGCTGATCGAGGCCGACGCCGCGCAACGCGCCGCGCTGGCAGGCGAGCACGAGTTGCTGTCGGTCGAGAACTATCGCGCCGAACTGCTGGTGGCGCCATGGAAGCGCAACGGCGTCAAGGTCAGCGGCCGCGTCGAGGCCGATATCACCCAGGCCTGCATCGTCACCCTGGACCCGATCGAGGCGCATATCGACGAGGCGGTCGACGCACTGTTCCTGCCGGAGCAGTCGAAGCTCGGGCGGCAGGGTTTCGAGGGCGGTGGCGAGATAATGCTCGATGCCGAAGGGCCGGACAGCCCGGAAACATTTTCCGGCAATTCAATCGATGTCGGGGCGCTCGCCGAACAGTTCTTTGGACTGGCGATCGATCCCTATCCGCGCAAGCAAGGCGTTTCGATGGAGGCTGCCGACGATGCCGGGACTGCGGAAAGCGAATTTCAGCAAAAGCTGCGTTCCCTGCTGGGGAAATCCTGAAAACCCGACCCAATCGGAGAAAGCCGGTTGTGCGGCAGCCCAAAAACGCTATTTTCGCCGAACCTTCGCGAGCCCCAAACCCGTTGCCAGCGCCAGGCGCTCGCTCAAGCAAACTGTGAGATGAACACCGCGTGATCAGGATTTCCATCGATGCCATGGGCGGCGATCACGGACCAAGCGTGGTCATCCCGGCGCTCATGACGGTCGCGACCCGGCGTCCCGACATCCGCTTCGTCATCTATGGTCGCGAGGAGGCAGTGCGCCCCGAACTCGCAAAGCTGCCCAAGCTGGCGGAAGTGAGCGAGTTCATCCACTGCGAGATAGCAGTCCGGATGGACGACAAGCCGAGCCAGGCGCTGCGCCATGGCCGCTGGAAGTCGTCGATGTGGAAAGCGGTCGAGGCGGTCAAGGCAGGCACTGCCGACGCCTGCATCTCGGCCGGCAACACCGGCGCGCTGATGGCGATGTCGAGATTCTGCCTGCGCACCATGGCGACCATCGACCGTCCGGCGATCGCGGCGCTGTGGCCGACATTGCGTGGCGAAAGCGTGGTGCTGGACGTCGGCGCCACCATCGGCGCGGATGCGCATCAACTGGTTGATTTTGCCATTCTGGGCACTGGCATGGCGCGCTCGGTTTTCGGCATCGAACGGCCGAGCGTCGGTCTGCTCAATGTCGGCGTCGAGGAGATCAAGGGCCAGGAAGAGGTCAAGGAGGCGGGCCGCATGTTGCGAGAGGCCAACATGGCCTCGATGAACTACCATGGTTTCGTCGAGGGCGACGACATCGGCAAGGGCACGGTCGACGTGGTCGTCACCGAAGGATTTGCCGGCAACATCGCGCTGAAAACGGCGGAAGGCACGGTACGGCAGATCGCCGGTTACCTGCGCGCCGCGATGGACCGCACGCTGATGGCCAGGATCGGCTATGTATTCGCCAAGGGCGCCTTCGATCGCCTGCGCGAAAAGATGGATGTCGGCCGCTCCAACGGCGGGGTTTTCCTGGGTCTGAACGGCGTCGTGGTGAAAAGCCATGGCGGCGCCGATTCGGACGGCTTCGCGGCGGCGATCGAGCTTGGCTACGACATGGTGCGCAACAATCTGCTCGATCGCATCGAAGCCGATCTTGATCTGTTCCATGCGCGCAATCCGCATGCCCAGACATCCAGGAAATCCGACGTCGTTGCCGACGCAGAGGAATAGGAAAGAGCCTTGATCAGATCAGTCGTGCGCGGCACAGGCTCCGCGCTGCCCCGCCGCATCATGAAGAATGCCGATTTCGAAGGCATGGTCGAGACGTCAGACGCATGGATTGCCCAGCGCACCGGCATCCGCCAGCGCCATATCGCGGCCGACGACGAGACGACGGCTTCGCTCGGCGAGGCGGCGGCGCGCGCAGCCCTCGACAATGCCGGCCTGACGCCGGCCGATATCGACCTGATCGTGCTGGCGACCTCGACTCCCAACAACACCTTTCCGGCGACCGCCGTCGACATCCAGAACCGGCTCGGCATGCATCACGGCTTCGCCTTCGACATGCAGGCGGTGTGCTCGGGCTTCGTCTACGCGGTGACGACGGCCGACCTCTATATCCGCGGCGGCCTCGCCAAACGCGTGCTGGTGATCGGCTCCGAAACCTTTTCGCGCATCCTCGACTGGAGCGATCGCTCGACCTGCGTGCTGTTTGGCGACGGCGCCGGCGCGATGGTGCTGGAAGCAGGCGAGGGGGCGGGCGGCATTGCCGACCACGGCGTGCTGGCGGCCAGCCTGCGCTCCGACGGGGCTCACAAGGACAAGCTGTTCGTCGACGGTGGAGCGTCGACCACCGGAACGGTGGGCCATCTCAGGATGGAAGGCCGCGAAGTGTTCAAGCACGCGGTCGGCATGATCACCGACGTCATCGAAGCGACGTTCTCAGCTGCCGGGATCACCGCTGAAGATCTCGACTGGTTCGTGCCGCATCAGGCCAACAAGCGGATTATCGACGCTTCCGCCAGGAAGCTCGGGATAGCGGAACAAAAGGTGGTGGTTACCGTCGATTTGCACGGTAACACCTCGGCTGCTTCGGTGCCGCTGGCGCTGTCGGTGGCGGTCGCCGACGGCCGCATCAAGAAGGGTGATCTGGTGCTGATCGAGGCGATGGGCGGCGGCTTCACCTGGGGCGCGGTCCTGCTTCGCTGGTAAGTGCCGAACGGACCGGTTCGGTCCTTGACCTTGCCGGATCAATTACTTAGGCTCTATGTTTGCTTATATAGAGTTATGTTTTTTGAGCTGATGGGGACGGTTCGCATGGGGGGAAAGACACTTACGCGCGCCGATCTTGCTGAAGCCGTTTATCGCAAGGTTGGCCTGTCGCGTACTGAATCGGCCGAGCTCGTCGAAGCGGTTCTGGACGAGATCTGTGAGGCGATCGTTCGCGGCGAGACGGTAAAATTGTCGTCGTTCGCAACCTTCCATGTCCGCTCCAAGAACGAGCGCATCGGGCGCAACCCCAAAACCGGCGAGGAAGTGCCGATCCTGCCGCGCCGCGTGATGACCTTCAAATCGTCGAATGTGCTTAAGAACCGCATCCTGCGCGCGCACCAGATCAGCAAGGCCAAGGGCAGCAAATAGCGCCTGCGCTTCAAAGCCCGGTTGAAAACGGTCGCCTGCTTTGACGCCGGGCTTGAATATTGTTTCATAAACCGCTGAAATAAGGCTCGATTCGGCAGGACAAGCCGGATCGGAATGACTCTTTGTTGAGCATGATCCTGGCCGAAAACCGTTTCCCACTTTTCGGGACCATGCTCCAGCGTGAGGATTTCGCCCATGGACAAGAGCCCCGACGCTTTCCGCACCATCAGCGAGGTCGCAGAAGACCTCGACCTGCCGCAGCATGTGCTGCGTTTTTGGGAAACGCGCTTCAACCAGATCAAGCCGATGAAGCGCGGCGGTGGCCGCCGCTACTACCGGCCGCAGGATGTCGAATTGATCAAGGGCATCCGCCACATGCTCTACGATCAGGGATACACGATCAAGGGTGTGCAGAAGCTGTTGCGCGAGAACGGCAATCATTTCCTGGTCGCCATCGGCAATGGCGACATGGCGGCCGTCGAGGCGATCTCGCAGCGCCGGCAGGCCGATGCGGTGCCGTTGACACCGGCGGCCCAGCCGCGCGGCGCCGATGACGAGATGCTGGTCGGCGAGCCCAAGGTGAAACCCAGCCGGCGCTTTTTCGGCCTGGGCAAGACCGAGGAAGAAGGCCCGGTACAGCCGGGCACGTCGAAACTCTCGCGCGACAATCGCGCTTTGCTGCAGGAGGCGCTGTTCGACCTTCTGGAATGCAAGCGCCTGCTCGATCAGGTGCGCTAGCATGGCCCCGAAAAATGCGCAAAAAAATGCTGCAGACACCTTGCGCCTCCGATAGGACGCGCCGCGCTGTAGTGCATGTTGGGATAGCGACTGCATAGAACTTCACGCGGGTCGCATGAATCCCTTCTGACGCGACGCGCTCTAGGGATCGGTCGCGGCAAAAACCGGAACCGGTTTTGCGATCGTGCGTTCCTTCGCAAAAGAAGGAAGCCTGTCATGGTATCATTTTCGACCCTCTCCGACATCGATCTTGAAAAACAGGTCGCGGCTCTCTCCAGGGAACTGGCGGCGTTGAGGAAAGCCGTTTCCAGGCGCGGCAGCGCCTATTACGAGGACGGGCGTGACACCGCGTCGGACTATTACTCGGACCTCGCCGAGCGTTTTAGTGACGCTCTGCCTGCGATCAGGAGGCATGGCAGGGTGATAGAGAAGACGGCCCGCGATCATCCCGCGACAGCGGCCGCAGTCGGTCTGGTTGTGGTCGGGCTCGTCGCCAGTCTGTTCCTCAGCCGCCAGCAGAAAACGTCGCGAACGAGATCGAGATCGGCACGTTGAGACAAGAAAATGGCGGCGCGGACGGCCGCCATTTTCGTTGACCAAAAGGTCGATCAGCGCGCGAGCTTGAGCTTGTTCTTCGGGCTGACCTGCGCGGTCTGGCTGCATTTGCCGTAGACGGTGCCGTTGGAGTCGGTGGCGTCCGTATAAGTACCCTTGCAGTCGAGCTGCAGCACCAGGCAGTGACCCGCGCCCTTGCAAACCGCGCCGCCGCCGCTCGGATGCGTGCCGTTGGCGAAGGCCGAGCCCGGCAGTGAAATCGAGCCGAAGGCCGAGACGACGATGGCAGCGGCGAGCGACAGGCGCTTGAAGTTCGAGATGTTGGTCACTTGAGCATTTCCTTCTCTTGATCGAGGATCGCCGTCAGCGCGTCCTTCCGGTTGGGACCGCCTTTGTGGCGTCCATGCCGTGTTGGTGCGGCCCGGAGAGAAAAGGTTCACGCGTCGGTTCAAGAAAATTCGCAGCCCCTGACGCGTTCTGCGTGCTCCGGCTCCCGCTGCTGAGATTCGATCCTACAGCCGCTTGACAAGGGAGCGGCTCAGAACCGTCGAACAATTCGGCGATCGGCCAGTCAAAGACCCCGATCGAGATGACGGTCCCGTGCCGGTGGCGCCGAGGCCTGGTCCGGGCTGCGCCGATCGGAATCACGATGCCGTGACGGCGTTTTTGGCGCTTGGCAAATCACCATCGAGAGGGCATTCTCTGCGCCGTCTCAGGCAACTTCTTGATTTGATCAAACTCTTTAAATCCACGGAGTTGCCAAATGCCCCAAATAGCAACAAGCGAAGCTTTTTCCGAACTGTCGGCGACCGAAGCTGCGCCCGACCACAGCGCCCTCAAGGCCATCCGAGAAACCAGGGGATACAGCATGGAAGAGCTGTCCCTGACGTGCGGACTGTCGGTCGATGAGATCGCGGACATCGAGAACGGCAGGAATGCCGATGTGTCGAAGCTCAAGCGAATAGCCTCTGCGCTCCGGCTTCCGGAAAGCGCGCTGATCGATACAGCCGCGCTGACACAATCCGTGGAAAATCCAAGACCCGTCTCATAGCAGCGACGCCAGAGGATCAAGCCAGACAAGCGAGCTGTGTACTGGATTTGAAGTTCCTGAATGCTGACGACATCCACCAGAGCAGGAACTTCAAATCCACCATGCCGGGCATCGGCGCGACGGCCGCCGAATTCGGTTGACCCGAACCGCGTTATCACGATACATCGCGACCGGTCCGGAGTGTAGCGCAGCCCGGTAGCGCACTTGACTGGGGGTCAAGGGGTCGTCGGTTCGAATCCGGCCGCTCCGACCAAATAAGCCCTTAGAACCCTAAGGCTTATTTGAAATCCGGGGAAACTGGCTGAGCCGCGAAAACGAGAAATCGGGGCCTTTCTGGGCCCTTTCCTTTTCTGGGCCGTGCCAGTCTGGGGCCATGTCGCCCGAATCGCGCCGTGAACGGGTCGACGATCGGCGGCCAAGCGCTGATCGACAGGCTCGGATCAGATCGCGGATCGATGCATCAGGATCTGGTCGGGCTGTTTGGCTGCTCAAAATGCAAGGCCGAAGGCCGCGACCGCCGCCCGGTGTTCTTCACGTTCATTCCCGACGACAAAAGCCAGCAGCGAGAGCGGCACCGCACCTGGAAGCGGACCTTCGAAAGTGAAGGGCTCGAAACGCGGGAACCTTTCATCCGCGAGCCGCTTTGTGTGCATGTCCCAAGCCGTGCAACCACCCATATTGCCAAAGGGTAGCCCAGATCGGGACGTCAACTGTGAAGTCGCCTTGGAAGCCGCATTTGCAGCCTTGGTGACAGCCTCGGAAGCGAAGGGTTGGACGCCGCGCGAAACGGCTGCAGCCCTACTGAAAATCGCAACGGAGCATGCCCAGCGTTTCAGGCTTGTGCCGGCTGAGCCGCCAAGGTGGCGAACGCGAAGGGGTATGTTCATCGCGTGTGCCATGCTCGTGTTTTTGCTGTGTGCAGCCATCGTTTGGTGGGGTGCTTAGATGACGATCAACGTTTCGCCCCCGGATACGGCCGTTGCCGCGGTCGTAGTGATGGCGTTGCCGCCTATACGTTAGATTGCGCAACGCTCGCCTAAGTTCATCCGGCCAGCGCCATGCCGACGGCTATGCCTATACCCATCACCAGCCCTTCAGCGAGTTCCCGCCATGTTCGACGGCAATGGCTAAGACCACCACTCGCTACGCCCACGTGCTGGACTCCGACCATTTTCAAGGGACTTAGACTTGCCCCAGAAATCCATCATGCCTTAGCCGCCGGCGAACACAGCGCCGCCTGCCGTAACTGCCGCTGATGGCGATATTCCAGCGCGATCGCACCCCAGATCAGCCCGAGCAGCAGATAGACGTGGCGCCAGTGATCGATGTCGATGAAGGTGGCCAGCGCGATATTGCCGATGAAGGCGACATAGGCGCACAGAAGGTAGGGCTGCCACGGCCTGTCGCGCAGGAGAATGCGGAAGCCGGCTGCCATCGTCCAGCAGGTCAGCGTCAGGAACGAGACGAAGCCGAGCCAGCCATAGTCCAGCAGCATTTTCAGCCAGATGTTGTGTGTGTCTTCGCCGAAAATCGTGCCGAAGACGAGCGGGCCGATGCCGAGCGGATGCTCCAGCGCCATCTGGAAACCGAAGATATAGCGGGCGAAACGACCGAGGCGGGCGGTATCGTAGCTCTGTTCCAGCTGGGCGCGGCTGGAGAACATTTCCGAGACGCCCGGCAGCTGCAGGATGACGAGCATCGCGATGACCAGCAGCGAAATGGCGGCGATGGTCATGACGACGACACGCAGCCGGAATTTTCCGCTGGCGCTCTGCAGGAACAGGGCGCCGGTGAGCAGGATCGCCGAAACGCCGAACATGCCCCAGGCGCCGCGCGAGAACGAGAAGAAAATCCCGGCGGTGATGATCAGCAGCGGCATCGCCAGCAACGGCATGCGTGAGACGGGGCCGGTCAGCAGGAGATGGAGCAGGTAGATGCCGGGCAGCACCAGGAACGGCCCGAACACGTTCGGATCCTGGAAGGCGCCGGTGGCGCGGTCGTATCTGGTGAAGATCTCCGCCCCCGGGAAGGCATGGAAATAGCCTGATATCCCGAGCAGCGAGGTCAGCACCGCCGACATCACATAGGCCCGGAAGATCACCCGGTAGAGATTTGGCTGGACCGATGTCACCGAGGCGAAGAACACCGCGGTGAACGCCAGGAACAGCGACACGGCGAGGTAGAGCGGTGTGCCGGCAATATCCGACATCTGGGTCATCGCGATCATGCCGCCGATGTTCATGACCACCAGCAGCACCAGCAGCGGCGCCGCCGCGCGCGATATGCGCAGGCCGAACAGGGCCCACACTGCCATCAGCGCGACCATATAAAGGTCGTATGGCGCCGGCTCGGCGATGACGAAGCCGGACAGGAAGACGCCGAGAAAAACCGCGCTCGACGCAATCAGCGCGATCAGCTTGGCGTTGACCGCGGCCGGCGACAGTTCATGCGCGACTGCGCTCAATAGGCATTTTCCGTATTGAGCAGCCGGATCGGTGTCAGGAACAGGATCCTCAGATCGAACAGCAGCGACCAGTTCTCGATATAATAGAGGTCGTATTCCGTCCGCATGCGGATCTTCTCGTTGGTATCCATCTCGCCGCGCCAGCCATTGATCTGCGCCCAGCCGGTGACGCCGGGCTTAACCTTGTGGCGTGCGAAATAGCCGTCGACCACCTCATTGTAGAGAAGGTTGTGCGACTGGGCGGCAATGGCGTGCGGGCGCGGGCCGACCAGCGACAGCGAACCGAAAAGCGAATTGAAGAACTGCGGCAACTCGTCGATCGAGGTCTTGCGGATGAAGCGGCCGACGCGGGTGACGCGCGGGTCGTTCCTGGTCACCGTCTGCTTGGCGGTCGGGTCGGCCTTGTCGGTATACATCGAGCGGAACTTGTAGACCTCGATGATCTCGTTGTTGAAGCCATGCCGCTTCTGGTGGAACAGCACCGGTCCCTTGCTGTCGAGCTTGATGGCAATCGCGGTCGCCAGCATGACCGGCGAGAACACGATGATGCCGATGATCGAGAAGACGATGTCGAAGGCGCGCTTGGCGACCGAATCCCAGTCGTTGATCGGCCTGTCGAAGATGTCGAGCATCGGCACCGAGCCGATGTAGGAATAGGCGCGCGGCCGGAATCGCAGCGCGTTCGAATGCGCCGAGAGCCGGATGTCGACAGGCAGCACCCACAGCTTCTTCAAAAGCTGCAGGACGCGCGATTCGGCGGTCAGCGGCAGCGACACGATCAGCATGTCGATGCGGGCGATGCGGGCGAACTCGATGAGCTCGGAAACGGTGCCGAGCTTTGGGTAGCCGGCGACGATGGGCGGCGAGCGCTTGTCGCCGCGGTCGTCAAAGATGCCGCAGATGCGGATGTCGTTGTAGGGCTGCTTTTCGACGGAGCGGATCAGGACTTCCGCCGCCGTGCCGCCGCCGACGATTACGGCGCGACGCTCCATGCGCCCGTCGCGCGCCCAGCGCCGGATCAGCTTCGACATCAGCAGTCTCAGGTCGAAGATCAGCATGAAGCCGACGACGAACCAGGTGCCGAAAACCAGGCGCGAATAGTCTTGCGACATCTTCATGGCGAATGCCGTCAGCGCCATCAAGGCGAAGGTGCCGGCCCAGGCCATCAGCAGACGGCCGAAATTGGCGAGCGGCCGCATGAACGAGACGATCTGGTAGCAGTCGGTGACGTCGAGCAGCACCACGGCGAGGGACGAAGCGGCGGCGATCGCCAGCGGATATTGCCAGGCGAGATGGTTGAAGAAGCCGACATAGTAAAAATAGATGCACAGGCCTGACAGGAACAGCAGTGCGAATTCGACCATCCGCAAGACGCCGCTGACCATGATCGGCGACATGGTGTCGCGCCGGTATTGCGACGCGACCTGACGGGCGACGTCGTTCATGCCGCCGGGGCTATCGTCGCCGGCCGGGCCGTTGAAATTGCGCACCGCGTTTTTCGAAAAGCGGCGTTTGGGATCGAAGTCGCTCATGATGCATCCGCAAAGCTTCACGCAAGTGAATAGCGAAATAGAGCTAAGAAACCCTTGAAACAACAAATAGGTTTTGGAGATGCTTTGAGGTCAGCGCCGTTTTGGGGTTAGCGCCCATTTCGGGTTAGCGCTTGAGCGCCGCGAAATAGGCCGTCTCGATCGCGGCGGCCATCACGTCGGCGCCGAATCGCGCCTTGAGGTCGGCGGTATCGGGCATCAGCCTGCCATAGGCATCGGGGTCGGCCAGCGCCGCGCTCATCTTGTCGGCGAGCTCGCGCGGATCGGGCCGGATCAGGGCAGGGGAGCCGGCGCCAAGAATTTCCGGGATGCCGCCGACGCCGGTGGCGATCATCGATTTGCCGGCGGCGAGCGTCTCCAGCACGATGTAGGGCATGGCTTCCGCGCGCGAGGGCACGACAACCAGTTCGGCCAACTCGAAGGCCTTGCGCGCCGGCATCGGCGGCAGGAAGCGCATATGGCCTTCGAGCCCGAGCCGCTTCACTTGCGCATGGTAGCGCGGCAGGTCGTCGCCGTCGCCGACCATCACCGCATTCACCGGGCGGCCGAGCCGCGTTCCGGCAAGAACCAGCGCATCGATGAAGATGTCCGGTCCCTTGAGGTCGCGCATCATGCCGATATAGAGGGCATCGGCCGCATTCGGTTCGGTTCGCACCGGCTCGAACTCGGCGGCGCTCAGTCCATTGTAGACAAGGTTGTTCGGGATCGGCGGTTCGCCGACCTTCCTGCGATAGGTCCGCCTTTCATAGTCGGAGACAAACAGAAGATAGTCGGTGAAGCGCGCCATGAACCGCTCGAGCGCGAAGAACAGCTTCCCCGTGGCGGTGGTCTCGTCATAGTGAAGAGAGCCGCCGTGCGGCGAATAAAGGCGGGCTACGCGAAACCTTGATACCCGCAACAATGAGCCGAACAGGCGGGCATAGGCGCCACCCTTGGCGCCGTGCCCGTGGAGCACGTCCGGCCGCAATTCCTTGATGATCCCAAATGTGCGCCAGGCCGAGGCGAGGTCGCCGGGTCCGACATGCCGCTGCATCGGCGTGCGATGGATGCCGAGCGCCATTATGCCCTTCATCTGTTCGAACAGATGTTCCTCGAAGTCGCCGCCCGTCGTCGAATCGCAGACGATGCCGACGGCATGCCCGGCGGCGACCTGCGCCTCGGTCAGGTCGCGCACGTGACGAAAAATCCCCCCGACAGGTGAGCGAAAGCAGTGGACGATCCTGAGTGTGTCCGCCACGTGGTCTAGAACAGGCGTTCGCGAACATAGACCGTGTCGCCGGGCAGAAGCGGGTCGGAGGTGGCAACGCGACCGGTCATGACCTTGCCGTTGATGTCGCGGGTGATGTCGACGCTTCCCTGGTTGGCGCGCGGGCTGAAACCGCCGGCGATGGCAATCGCCTTTTGCACGGTCAGGCCGGGAACATAGGAGTACTGGCCCGCAGCACCGACTTCGCCCATGATGAAGATCGGCCGGTAGCGGTCGATCTCGACCGAAACGTCCGGATCACGGAGATAACCCTGGCGTAGTTTGTCGGCGATCTCGCCTTCGAGTTGCTGGGCGGTGTGGCCGCGCGCCGGCACGGCGCCGACCAGCGGGATGGA
Source organism: Mesorhizobium sp. WSM4815 (assembly GCF_055811575.1). Classification (NCBI taxonomy): domain Bacteria; kingdom Pseudomonadati; phylum Pseudomonadota; class Alphaproteobacteria; order Hyphomicrobiales; family Phyllobacteriaceae; genus Mesorhizobium; species Mesorhizobium sp. WSM4815. The sequence goes on from NZ_JBVVQS010000098.1 coordinate 129,444, forward strand.
CAGATAGCCGGATTGGTCGACATTGTAGACGTTGGTCAAACCTTCCTGCTCGAACACGGTGACGCGGACCCGGTCGCCGGCGCCGAGGCGATAAGGCTGATCGAGCATTTTATGAAAGGCCGCCGGCGCCGGCCGGTAGCTGGAGCAACCGGCAAGCAATGACACGGCGAGCAGTGCACGGAACAGGGAAGCAGTGCTTTTCATGACCGGACATGTACCTTCGACTGGCCGCCGCTGCACCGCGGCAAACGCTGGAGATCGAGGCCCGTTATCATCCGGTTAGGGTTAATGGCCGGTAAAGGCGGGCGGCCGAAGCGACGGCAACCGACAACAGGCGGCCGGTTCCGGTGCTTTAGCTGCCCGCGTGCGCGTAAAACCTGACAGGTGCTTACCGCAATATTAACGGCTGAGTTACCATATTTGTTTACGGTGTATACTAACTAAAATACCGGAGCAGGATGCATGTCCGTTCAATCCGCGGCCGCAGATGTCGACGTCGATCTCAGGCAGCTCTTCGCCAGCCTTGCGAGGAATTGGCTGCGCATTCTTGTCGTCGCGCTTGTCGTAACCGGCCTGGCGTTCGCGCTCACCTGGCTCGCCACGCCGCATTACCGGGCCGAAACCCGGCTTTTGATCGAAACGCGCGAATCGGTCTACACGCGCCCCGACGGCACCAATGACAACGACAAGCCTATACTCGACGAGGAAGGCGTGACCAGCCAGGTCGAGGTCATTTCCTCGACCGACATCCTCAAGCAGGTGGCGCAGAAGCTTGATTTGTCGCGGCTGCCCGAGTTCGACGAGACGGCAGATATGCCGGCGTTGAGCCGTCTGCTTGTCGTCGCCGGCCTGAAAAGCGACCCCAACGAGATTCCGCCGGAAGAACGCGTGCTGACGAAGATGCGTGAGAAGCTCAACGTCTATCGCGTTGAAAAATCTCGCGTTATCGTCATCGAATTCTCCTCGGAGGATCCCCGGCTCGCCGCCGCAATCCCGAACGCCATCGCCGACGCCTACATCTCCGTCCAGGGCAATGCCAATATCGAATCGAATTCTGCCGCAACCGACTGGCTGGCGCCGGAGATCGCCGACCTGTCGAAGCGGGTGAAGGATGCCGAGGCCAAGGTGGCAAGCTACCGCGCCCAGTCCGATCTTTTGATGGGCGGCAACAATTCGGTGCTCGCCACGCAACAGCTTTCCGAACTGTCCAGCGAATTGTCGCGGGTGCGGGCCAATCGCGCCTCGGCGGCAGCGACTGCCGACAGCGTGCGCAGGGCGCTGCAGAATGGCGGCTCGCTTGATGCGGTGCCGGAGGTGCTGTCGTCCGGACTGATCCAGCGGCTGCGCGAGCGGCAGGTCGAGCTCAAGACCAACATCGCCGACCTTTCCACCTCCTTGCTCGACAATCATCCGCGCATCCGGGCGCTGAGGTCGCAGCTTGCCGATCTCGACCGCCAGATCCGCAACGAGGCGGAAAAGATCATGACAGGGCTGATGACGCAGGCGCAGACCGCCCAGGCCCGCGAAAACCAGCTTGTCGCCGACGTCAACACGCTGAAGGCCGCATCGGCGCGCGCCGGCGACCAGCAGGTCGAACTGGACGCGCTGCAGCGCGAAGCGACCGCCCAGCGCCAGCTGCTCGAAACCTATCTGACCCGTTATCGTGAGGCGTCCTCGCGCAAGGACAGCAACTATCCGCCGGTCGACGCCCGTGTCTTTTCCCGCGCGGTGGCGCCGTCCCAACCCTATTATCCAAAAATCCTGCCGATCATCGGTGCGGCCTTCGTCGGCTCGCTGCTGGTCATGGCGATCGTGACGCTTCTGCAAGAGCTGTTTTCGGGTCGCGCCATGCGGCCGGCCGCCGGCGCCCGCTTCGAGCGGATCGAACAGGTCGCGATGCCGGTTGCCCACGAACCGCCCAATCACGAACCGTCCGATCACGAACCGCCCGATCACGAGCCACCCAATCAGGAACCGGCCGATATCGAAGACCTTGGGGATCGGACGGCGGAAGTCCAGGCAGAGCCGCAAGCGGCTGCCGCGGCGCCAGCAACTGGCCCGGCAACTGGTGACGACGTCGGGCCGGCGCGCCGCAGCCTTGGCGAGGTCGAAATCGACAAGGCGGTGGAGAAACTGATCACAAGCGGCGCGGCACGCGCCATATTCGTATCGCCGGAAGGCGACGAGGCGGCCGCCTCGGCGGTGCTGGTGGCGCGTGAGGTTTCCGACACCGGCCTGCGCGTGCTCCTGCTCGATCTCACCGCTTCGGGCGCCGCTTCGCGGCCGACGCTGGACAGCAGGCTTTTCCCGGGCATCACCGATCTGCTCGCCTCCGAAGCGCAGTTCAGCGACGTGATCCACGCCGATCTCTATTCGGACTGCCACGTCATTCCCGTCGGCAACGCCGATCCGGTTCGCGCCATGCGCGCCGCCGACCGGCTGCCGATCATCATGCAGTCGCTGACCACCGCCTACGATCTGGTCGTGGTCGAATGCGGACCCACCGACGCGCAAGGCATCGGCCGCCTTGTCGGCGAGGGCACAGAAGTCTTCCTGTCGCTGCTGGAGCCGAACGACGAGGTGGCGCAGGCCGCGGTCGAGCTGATCGAGAGCGGCTATCCCGACCTGACGCTGGTGACGCCGGTCGGCCATCAGACGCCAGGGACGCCGCTGCCCGGACGGCGCTCCGCCGCCTGAGACAGTTCGATAATTCTCTTGAACGTTGTCGACCAGAGTTTGCAGCCGTGGCGGCAATAGCGTGCTCTTGCCTTCTCCCCTTGTGAGGCATTCGCGCAGGTTGGCGCCGCCCCTCATCTGCCTGCCGGCATCTTCTCCCCGTATAGGGACGGGGAGAAGGGCGCCTGCGCAAAGGATTTCGCCAATATCCGGCGCTGCAAAAAACGCGCCGAGGGTGGGGCCAGCCCCTTCTCCCCGTTCACGGGGAGAAGATGCCGGCAGGCAGATGAGGGGCGGCGCCGACATCGACAGTTAATCTCAAGTGGTGCCAGCTGCATCGCGGGCTCAGCGTTCAGCTGTCGTCCTCTGCTGGCACAGCCTGTCCGGCCGTCTTGCGGCGCAGCATCTTGGTCAGCTTCCAGATCGTCGGGCTGTTCTTGACGAAGGCTTTCAGGCGCGCGCCTTGCCGCAGGACAAACACCAGCGCGCGGCCTTTTGCCGTCAGCGGAACCAGGACCTCGAAATGCCGGGTTTCGATATCGCACCACAGCCGCTTGTAGGGTTCGTCGCCGACCGAGAAATCATAGACATCGAACCCCTTCTCGCAGGCTTCCTCGATGTTGTCGAAGAACAGGAAGTCGCCGGGGCTGGCATGGGCGAGGTCGTCGTCGGCGATCGCTCCGAATTCGCAGATCAGGCGTTTTCCCGAGCGGCTCGATCCGGTGACAGCGCGAAGCTTGCCGGCGACTTCGAGCCCATGCAGCACGAAGGACGGCGTGTCGTCGCAGAGCGCTTCGACGAACAAGGCGCGGAAGAAAGCACGAACCTGTGGCTCGCCGAAGACGTTGGCGATGCCCATCTTGCGGAAGCGGAACTCCTTCATCTCGAAAAACCCATCGAGCAGCCTGTTCACCTCGTCCACCGTCCGGGCCTCGATGCGGCGGTGGCTGCCGACGGCCCCAAACTTGCGCGCCTGCGAGCGGTGCCTCTTGCGCCTGCGCTTGCCGCTGGCGCGGGAGAGCAGGGCATCAAAACCTCCCGCCAGGTCGACGGCCAGCGACAGGTTGGGGCTGGGAAAATGCGGGAGGGACAGAAGCGGATTGGCAACGCGGTCGAGATCGGGCAGCAGCCGTTCCAGCGAAACGAGGTCGATATCCGGCCGCGCCCTGGCGATCGCCGCCAGCATCGAGCGGATCGCCGCGCCATCCGCCCTGGTCAGCCAGAACGGGTCGGCGGCGGCGAAATTGCCGTTGGCATGGCGGCCGCCCATGAAACGGGCGACGCGTAACGGACCGCGGCTGGTGACTTCCAGCGCCAACCAAAAAACCGGCCGGCCGGCAGCGCTCAGCGTCGCCAAGACGGTATCCGCTTCGGCATGTCTGGCCCAGTTCAGGATCCAGGCCGGGCTCTGCGCCGGCGCGAACAGCGCCGAACCGCAGAACTCGGCATAGGCCACAAGTGCCGCACCGTCGGCGACCGACACCGACAGGCCGCCATGATCCGCAGGCACCGCGCGCGGCGCCGCCTGCATGGCCTCGAGCCGATTGCCGTCAAATGACGCGGTGGCGTCAACCATACCTCAATCCTTTAGGGCGTATTCACCGCGATTGGGGGCGCGCATAGGCGCATTCCGTGCTTGGATGAGCCTAGGCGCAAAAGGTGAATGAATGATCGACGGGGGCGAGGCAATCCGGAAACTGGCGCTCAACGTCGTGCGCTATACCGGTCTTGCCCCGCTGGCCAAGCCGTTCGTCGGCGGCATCGGAGCCATCCTGATGCTGCACCGGGTCACCGCCACGCCGGAAAAGCCTGATAGCGTCAACCGGCATCTCAACATCGCGCCTGAGTTCCTTGACGCTGTCATCGCCGACATGAAGGCGCACGGCTATGCATTCGTCACCCTGGACGAGGCGATCGAGCGCATCAAGGCCGGCGGCAAGGTTGGCCAGTTCGCGGCGATCACCGCCGACGACGCCTATCGCGACAACATGACCGAGGCGCTGCCGGTGCTGGAAAAGCACGGCGCGCCGATCACCATCTATGTCGCGCCGGGGCTGATAAACGGCGCCGCCGATCTATGGTGGGAGGTGGTCGAGGACATCGTCAGCGCGCGCAACCGGCTGGTTTTGACGACACCGAACGGTCCGGTGACGATCGACTGCTCGACCCCGGGCAAGAAAATCCAGGCCTTTGCGCGCCTGCACGATTATCTGACGCTGGAGGTCCGCGAGGAGGACCAGCGCGCGGTGCTGCGCGAATTGGCGCGGTCGAACGGTATCGAGTTGGGCGCGCGCCAGAGCCTGTTGATGAACTGGGACGAGATCCGCGCCATGGCAGGGCATCCGCTGGTGACGATCGGCGCGCACACCGTCAATCATCGCAATCTGAAGCGGCTTTCCGAAGCCGATGCGCGGCACGAGGTCGACGGCGTCAGGCGCATATTGCAGGCCGAACTCGGCGAGGCGCCGCGCCATTTCGCCTATCCCTATGGCTATGCCAGTGCCGTTGGCGACCGCGAAGTCGGCTTTGCCCGCGACGCCGGCTATGTCTCGGCGGTGACGACACGCCACGGCGTGTTGCGCGCCAAACATGCCGGCTTCCTGCACGCGCTGCCGCGTATTTCGGTCAACGGTCGCTATCAGAGCGTTGCCCATATCCGCACGATGCTGTCGGGCGTGACGACGCCGCTGGCCAACGCCGGCAAGATGCTCGTCACCATCTAGTGGTCTGACACTCCGGTGGACGGCAAACCCTTTGCGCACCATCCCTGATGGGAGGTCAAGGGAACGTCGTGACCTAGTCAAGTCGCCCGATGAGGCGAGATCGAACGTCTCGAACAGTATCCGAAAGCCGCCATTTGGCGGTCATCAAATCAATTAGGTCGTCCGCTTTTGGAAACTGCGAGGATTTCCGCCTAAGGTCGGGGCTGGCTGAAAGCTTTGCCCTCGCCACGAGCGCAGATAGGGCGTATGGTTACTGATCGCTGGTCGGGGCTTAGCGACGAGCCAGCAACTGAGAGCGTAATACTCCCGCCTTGAGACAGGGCGCGCTCCAAATAGCAGTTGTTCGGCGCGCTTCTGAGAATGTCCGCCTTTACCGGGATCTTTTACCAGATTCCGACCGCGATCATTATTTGCGGTTCGGAGAGCGAGCGTTCGATGCAGATCGTTCAAAATCGCCGCACGTTATTGGGGAGGCCTGAACTCGCGACTCCTCTCGACGATTTGAACCGCGAGCTGCAGATCTAAGCGAGCCGCAGCGCACTCAGTGCTTTTTCCAAGGAGGAGAGCACCATGCAGATCATGCTAAGCCGACGCCGCTTCCTGGCAAGCGCCACGTTGGCAGCCGCCGCGGGTCTGGTCGCCACACCGGAATCGTCCGCGGCCGAGGCACCGTTAGAAACAACCACCATCCGGCTGGTAAAGAACAGGGGCATCTGCCTTGCACCCCAATATGTTGCAGAGGAGCTGCTGCACTTGGAGGGATTCACCGACGTCCGCTATGTGGCCGCGGAACCAGGCTACGGTCAGTCGCAGAAGATGGCGCGTGGCGAAGTGGATTTCAGTCTGAATTTCGCTGCGCCGCTCGTTCTTGCGATCGATGCCGGTGACCCGATCACGATGCTGGCGGGCGTGCACCCCGGCTGCTTCGAACTGTTCGGAAACGAAAGCATTCGCGGCATCACGGACCTGAAGGGCAAGACCGTCGGCGTGCAGGGCCTTGGTTCAACGCCGTACATATTCGTCACCAGCATGGCCGCCTATGTCGGGCTTGACCCACAAAAGGACATCCGCTGGATCACCAGTCCATCCGTCAGGCCCATGGAGCTTTTCGTCAAAGGAAAGGTCGATGCGTTCCTCGGCTTTCCGCCGGAGCCTCAGGAGCTGCGCGCCCGCAGCATCGGCCATGTGGTCGTAAACAGCACTGTCGATCGTCCCTGGTCGCAGTACTTCTGCTGCATGCTAGCGGGCAATGCGGAGTTCGTTCGGAACAACCCTGTCGCCAGCAAGCGCGTCTTGCGCGCCATTCTCAAGGCGGCTGACCTCTGCGTCGCAGAGCCGCAGCGCGTCGCGCGACAGATCGTCGATAACGGGTTCACCGCCAACTATGACTATGCCCTGCAGACGATGAATGAAGTGCCTTATGGCAAGTGGCGCGAATACGAGCCCGAGGACACCGTACGGTTTTACGCCTTGCGCCTGCATGAGGCCGGCATGATCAAGACGAGCCCCCACCAGATTATCGCCAACGGAACGGACTGGCGCTTCCTCAACGAGTTGAAGCGCGAGTTGAAGACGTGAGCGGGGGGCGGGCACGTATTCTGTTGCTGGCGGCGCTATTTTCCTGGCCAGTGCAGGCGCACGACGCGCCGCAGGATCAGCGCCTGCCGGTGATCGGGCCGGCGCCGGATTTTAACCTGATATCGCAGGACGGCGCGCGCGTGTCGCTTCGCGACTTTCGCGGCAAGGTGGTCGCGGTCACTTTCATCTATGCTTCCTGCACTGACATCTGCCCGATGCTCACCGCCAACATGACGAACGTGCAGGACAAGCTAGGTTTTGCGTTCGGGCCCAGGGTTGCCTTCGTTTCGATCACCGTCGATCCGGAGCACGATACGCCCGAAGTGCTGAAGCAGTATGCACAGGACTTCGGCGCTGATCTGGACGGTTGGGAGTTTCTTACCGGCGATCCGACGATCATCCGAGAGGTCGGACGCAAGTACGGCATGTTCGCGAGGAAGGTGGCGGAGGGAAACGTCGATCACACATTCCTGACGTCGCTCATAGACCCGATTGGCACCTTGCGCGTACAATATCTCGGCGTCCGGTTCGACTTGGAGGAGTTCCGGGGTGACCTTCTCAGCCTCTTGGATGAATCCAAATAACATCACAAACCGGCTGGTGGGCTGCGTTGCGCGGCTGCCGGCCCGCGTCCAGACCAAGCTGCTGATCGCGTTTCTGTCGATAGTCGGCCTGCTGATCGTGCTCGGGGCCGTCGGGTTGCAGGTGTTGAGCGGGGTCAACGATCAAACGAACGAGTTGATCAAGCTGCAGCGCCGGATCGCAGCCTACCGCCAGGTTCAGCACGACACGACGAACCAACTCTACAGCATCTCGACTGCACTTTTGCTTCAGGACGACCGGATGCTGGATGCAGCGCTGCGCCAGCTCAACCAGTTTGGCTACGACCTCGACCGCATGGAGTTCGTCGCCGAAAGTGAGGTGCAAGTGCTCGGCCAGGTCCGGCAAGAGTACGACCAATTTACGGCCGACGTGACGCATGTCGTGGAGCTCTTCCGTGCCGGCCGTACGGAGGAGGCGCGTACGGTTCAGCAGGCTGAGATCATGCCCTCAGCCGACCGCCTCGAGCGGCTGACCAACCAACTGGTCAACACGGCCGAAGCCGACATGGTGGCGGCAATCGAAACGACCGAGGGGGCGTACGGAACTTCCCGACTGATCGTGGTCTCTTTTGCGGTGGGCAGTATTCTGCTGGCGCTGGGGCTTGGCTACATCATTTCCTGGTCATTGATCGAGCCGGTCAAAAAGATCGAGACGCGATTGCGCCAGATCGCGGCCGGCGATTTTGCTCAACAGGTTGCCGTCGCCAATCGAGACGAGCTTGGAGTGCTTGCCGGCAATGTCAACCAGACCTCCGAGCAGCTGGGGCGGCTTTACCAGGAGGTGCAGGCGCGCACGGCAGAGCTTGCGCGATCGGTCGACGAACTGGAGGCACTCGGGGAAGTCAGCAAGGCGGTCAATTCGACGCTCGATCTCGACACGGTGCTGCAGACGATCGTGGCGAAGGCGGTTCAACTCTCGGACACGGATGCGGGCGCTATCTATGTGTTCAGCAGCACCAGGCAACAATTCCGCCCGCGCGCGACTTATGGGATGAGCGACGAGCTCATTGCCGCAATTTCCGACCAGGCCATCGGGCGGAACGATCCGGGGATTGGCGACGCCGCACGGCGCCGCGCACCTGTCCAGGTACCCGATCTCAGCGAAGGAACGCCCTCTCCCGCTCAGAAGATCGTCCTCGACGCCGGATATCGCAGCGTCCTGGTGGTTCCGCTGCTCAGGCCGAACAAGCTCGTCGGCGCGCTCGTCGTCAGGCGCCGCAAGTCAGGTGAATTCGACCAGCAAATCGTTCATCTGCTGGAGACGTTCGCAGCGCAATCGGTGCTCGCAATCCAGAATGCCAAGCTGTTCCGCGAGATAGAGGAAAAAGGCCGGGAGCTGGAGGCAGCCAGCCGCCATAAGTCCCAATTCCTCGCGAATATGAGCCACGAACTCAGGACGCCGCTCAATTCAGTTCTGGGCTTCACCGAATTGCTGGTCGACGGCATTTACGGCGAGCTCCCGGACAGGGCAAAAACGACGGTTGCGCGCGTGCAGGCAAACGGCCGTCATCTCCTGGGGCTCATCAACGATGTGCTCGATCTCTCAAAGATCGAAGCGGGCCAGCTCACGCTGGCGCTGGAGGATTATTCCGTTGGGCAAATTGTTCGATCGACCATTACAGCTGTGGAGCCGCTGGCGCGTTCAAAAGGGCTTTCGCTCGCTGCGACCGTCGGCGAAAATCTTCCGCTGGGCCGCGGGGACGAACGCCGCCTGACCCAGGTCCTGCTCAATCTTGCCGGCAATGCCGTCAAGTTCACCGAGACGGGCGCGATCGACATTCTCGCCGACGCGGTCGACGGGCACTTCGAGATCACAGTGCGCGACACCGGCCCCGGCATTGCACCCACAGACCAGGGGCTCATCTTCGATGAATTCCAGCAGGTCGATAGCAGCAGCACCAGGCAGAAGGGTGGCACGGGTCTCGGCCTGGCGATCTCGAAGCGTATCGTGGAAATGCATGGTGGAACCATAGGCGTCGAGTCCGTGCCGGGTACAGGCGCGACATTCCGCATCAAAATACCGATCCGAGTGGGAGAGGATGTGAAGGCAGCATGAGCAAGCGACTCCTGATGGTGGAAGACACCGAGGACAACCGGCAGATCATACGCGATCTCATCGCCACCACCGAATACGAGCTGATCGAGGCCGCGGACGGTGCAGCCGGTGTCGCTGCCGCGGCAGCGCAGAAACCCGACTTGATCCTCATGGATATTCAGCTTCCGGTGATCGACGGGTACGAAGCTGCTCGCCGCATAAAAGCTGACCCGGCGCTACGGCACATTCCGATAATCGCCGTCACCTCCTACGCATTGTCGGGCGATGAGGCGAAAGCCCTCGCGGCAGGGTGTGATGGCTACATTGCCAAGCCGTTCAGTCCGCGCCAGCTGCTTGCCAAGATACGCGAGCTGCTTTCCTAAGGAGACAGGGCATTGCACGATCCGCCTCGCATTCTCGCCGTCGACGACACCCCGGAAAATCTCGAAATCCTGCGTATGCGCCTCGAGGCGAACGGCTACGAAGTGGTGACAGCTGCGGACGGTGAAGAGGGGCTTGCGAAGGTGCGCAGCCTCAGGCCGGACCTCATCCTCCTCGACATCATGATGCCGAAGCTCGACGGGATAAGCGTCGTGCGGATGCTCAAGGCAGACGTTTCGCTGCGCTCGATCCCGGTTATCCTGGTCACCGCAAAGGCCGATACGCGGGATGTAGTCGAGGGATTGGATGCCGGTGGCGACGACTATCTAACTAAGCCGTTCGACCACAGGGCCCTGGTGGCGCGGGTGCGGTCGATGCTGCGCCAGAAGGCGCTTTACGATACCGTAGAGAGCCAGACGCGACTCCTCGAAGACCAGGCAGCGCAATTGGCTGCATGGAATCGCTCCCTGGAGCAAACAGTGGCGGAGCAGGTTGCGGAGATCGAGCGGATGGGCCGGCTCCGACGGTTTCTGCCCGCGCAGGTCGCCGACCTTATTGTTGCAGCGGGGAATGGCGACGCGCTTCTTCAAAGCCACCGTCGCGAGGTGACCGTCGTTTTCTGCGATCTGCGCGGCTTTACAGCCTTCGCCGAGACTGCCGAGCCCGAGGAGGTAATGACGGTGCTTGGCGAGTATCATTCCTGTCTTGGCGAACAAATCGTCCGTCACGACGGGACTTTGGAGCGGTTCGTGGGCGACGGCATCGTTGTGGTTTTCAATGATCCGCTACCCTGTGCCGATCACACCGAGAGGGCTGTCTCAATGGCCGCGGCGATGCGTGACGCAATTGACGAGCATTCGGAGCGATGGCGCAAACGGGACTACTTGCTAGGCTTCGGAATCGGCATCGCCCGGGGCCACGCCACCATCGGGCGGATCGGTTTCGATCAGCGCGCGGACTATGCGGTGATCGGCACTGTGTCGAACCACGCGGCCCGATTGTGCGAGGGGGCCAGGTCTCGCCAGATTCTCGTCAGCCAACGGGTTCTTGGTGCCGTCGAATCATTGGTCGAATCCGTTCCAGTTGGCGAACTGACGCTGAAGGGGTTTCGCCGCCCTATGCTGGCTTACGAAATTGTCCGGTGGCTTGGCCGGTCAAGTTAGGGACGAACGCAGCCCGACTCGCGGGCGGACCGAACGACGGCATGAAGTGACCGCAACGGTGGAAAGCAGTCGTTCCGTCGGCAGCAAGCGAACGGCAACTCTTGGCACCGCCTGTGCTCCCGGAAAGGACTTGCGCCGTTCCTTATCGACCAGGGCGTAGTGCATGGCGGCTATTTCCCGAGGGCTTCCAGCGTGTCAGCGACGAAGCTCCAGCCGTCCTGCGTGACCACGAATTCCTGCGCGCTCTCGTCGACCGTCAGGTAGCCCTTCTTGACGAGCGCACCCGCGACCCAGACGTCCGGCCGGAAATAGGTCCCGTGCATCTCGATGCCGCGCAGCGGGATGCGTCCGCCGGAGAAGACGAGGTAAGCCATGAACAGCGCCCGCGTACGCGGCGTGTCCCTCTTCGAATCATTGTTGTCTTGACCCCAGTTGCCGTAGTCGGCGAGGTCCTCGTAGGGGAATTGGTTGAAACTCTTCGCCGAAGAGGGGTTGCCGTCGATGGCGACCGCCAGCGCGTCGATGATCCTCTTCGCAGTGTCCTTCTCGATGTCCAGCATGCCTTGCCACCCGTTGTCGCTGTCGCCGCCGGCGGCGAGTCTCGATGTAGCACAACATGGAGGCATTCCGAATGCTGACCTTCTCCGCAAAGGCTGTGTGCGTCACGCGCGCCTCGCCCGAACGCTCAGCCACCGGTCATCGGGCTTTCCGATGCACCGACGTACCTCGCTGACGATCCAGCCGGCGTCTGTGAGGGCGGACCGCAGGGCAGACTCGCGCCAGTACGTCTCGACGTAGCGCCGAGGCGCTGCAGCGCTGCCGTGTGTGGACACATCCTCGCCATCGCCCTCTCTAACCGAGGCGTGCAGTCGGCCACCGGGCCGGGTCGCCTCGGCAAGCCGTCCAAGCACCGTGCCGAAATCCTCGCGCGCGACGTGAATCAGGCAGGCACAGGCCCAGATCCCGTCGTACGGCGTGCCGGGACGCTGCGGGTCGGCCAAGTCTTCGATCAGCGGGTCCAACAGGTCGGCCTCGAAGCCACTCTCGCGAAGCAGTTCGACGAAACCCTTCGAAATGTCGGTGCGCCGGACGCTAATCCCCCGCTTCTCAAGCTCAAGTGCATCTCGCCCGCCACCGCTTCCGATCTCCAGCACCCTGCCAGAGCCACCCAGCTCGGTCACGAACGCATCGATCTCGGTCGCGACCCATTCGGGCATCGCCGCGGCCTCGGCAGCGTACTCCGCCGCGACCGTATCATAGGCCCGCACGGTATCCCGGTCGGTGCTCATCCTGGCGCTCCTCCTTCAAGACAAGAGGCATGATGAGCGAGGAGGCCCATCAGCCCATTGCGCCGCCTCCGGAACTTGGTGACATCGCGGGCGATTTGCTTCCCAGCTTTAGCAGAAATGCGATCAGAGACACTACCGACCGATTGCCCATGGCTGGCGGCCGGCAATGCGCCTATGTCGGCCAATCGAATTGCGCAAACGGATTGCTGAAAGCAGTCGCGCGACGGACATTTTCTACGGCTTCGTCACGCGCAGTATCCACTCTCAATTGCCTCCGCGCGCCCCCATCGCGTCTTGGTGGTCACCAAATCTTCACCGCGCGGATCGCGGCAAGTTTGACCGGATCGGAAATGTCCTCAGCGAGCTTATCCACCCACGCCTGGGAGTAGGTATAGTCGCCATGTGCCGCATGATAGAGGCAGTAGTCCTTGTTCGTGTTCTCTGGGTTCTTCGCGTTCGTCATCGGACGCGCCTTGTAGTGCCGCCAAGCTTTCGCATGGTCATTGTTAGTGAAAGGCACTCCAGACATCTCGGCCACCAGCGGAAAGACTTTCCCTGCCTTGAAGGGGTACATCTCGTCGGCCGCCTTGAGGTATCCGAGCACATTGTGGATTTCCTTTCCCTCGGCCGAATCGGGCTTGAAGAACTGGAAGTGCGTTTTGCTCTTGGCCGCATTGTCGAGCGTATAAATCACCCGGAATTGAAACTCGATGTTGGCCATTTTCTCAGCCGTGAGGCCCTCCATCAGGTGAGCGTCGACCGCTGCAATACCCTCCGGGATCTCGTACTGATTAAGGAACGACGCCTGCTCGATGTTGAGGCGGGCGAACTGCAGCGCAAACGACAGATCGTGTGCGAGCGTCAGTTGCGCCCCGAAGAGGTCGCACATGGCCTTGTCGAAGTTTAGGCAGTTTGCTTGGAATAGGGGCATCCACAGAAGATCGGCCTTCCCGAGCAGGTGGTGCTCAACCTTGTCACGCAGCTTCTTCATAACACGAAGGTTGTCCCGCATCCCATCTGACAGCGGGCAGTCCTGACGTTCGAACATCTGGCTGAGTAGCAGCGAGTTTCCGTCGCCAGCCACGATCGCAACGTCCTGCCGATCGTAGTGCTCGTGGAGAAGGTAGGTCCACGCAATGTTTGAGAGGACGCAGAACACTTCGGCTTTGAACTTGAGTGCTGCGCTGTTGAATATCTGGACCGCGAGGACCATCGCCTCACGAGCTCGAATGAGCCGTTCGTCATCGTACCGGTTGAGACCGGTCTGCGGATCGAACGCCTTCTTGTGAAGCATGAAGAAGTCCACCTCTGCTTCCGTGGCGGCTTGTTGGTTGGGGTCCTGCTTCACCGCAGATATGCGGGCGAAGTTGACCGACTTCTTACGGTTCCCGTTGATCGAGGCTTGTACGTCCTGGTTTGCCCATCCTTTGTGGAGGAGCGCTTTCGCTACGCGCTTCTCTTGGACGGTAAGCGTTGCCCCCTTGCCAGCCACTGCGTCCTCCTTGCGATATATACACCCGGTATTCCCCGGCTGAGCGTTTCGCGCTATCTCTGCCAATCACCGCGCTTGCTCGTCGTGCAAAGGGCTGGATGGGCAAGTAGGCCGCAACGATCCTCGATGTGCCGAACGAAGACGAGACGGTTGAAGGCGGCGATTGGGGCGATGAAGCCGCCGGCAGCCCCGCTGACCGAATTTTGTGGGCTATCAGGGGACGCTATCTTCTGCATTACTGATCACTCTTCCCCACAATAAATGCTGAAGAGCTTCCGAAAAAAGCGATCGTAAGCCGGATTACGCGGGTCGCGCCGCACCGACGCTCGTAAGCAGAGTAACTTCTGTCCATCAACGCGTCGGCGTCCCTGTCCGTACCCTTTCGTACATCTCTCACCCCATACTTCGCCAACGACTGTTAGTCTTTGAGCGTTTCTCGCGACGTCGAGTTGCGAATAGCACCAGAGTTGCGCCCATACGTTCGGCCAGAGATTTCTCGTAATTGGTAGCCTAGAATTCTTAATTTCAACGATGATAACTTCGGACTTGCGATTGTTGATGTATAGTAAGTCTGGAGAGGCTCTTAGTGAATGGCCATTCACGTGCAGTTGAGCTATTTCAAGATGGTTGGGCTGCTCTCGGTCCCGTAGGTGCAGGCCATTGTACAACAACGTCCAATCTGACCTGATGCTGCGCAAAAAATTGTTGTCGATACAACTTGTTGTGATCCTCCTCCGTTCCCAAACCTCCTCTTCTATCGCTTTCCCGTGTTCACGATCTTCGTCGCTTCCATTAGCTGCGCTATAAAGGGAGTAGATCCACTGCGCAAACGCGGACGCGGTTGGCTGGGGCGCGACCGGCGGCATCGATCTCGCTCGACTAAGGAATTCCGATGGCACAAGCTTGAATGCAGGTGGTGATTCTGCTGGGGGGCCGCCGAACAACGAGGTGCTTTGCGTAAGTGGGTCCGTGACCAACTCGGAGCCAAAGAGTACGGTGGCCCACTCCTCTGCCGCAAGTTTGTTTTGAAGCTGGGCCTTCGGCCAGAACGCTATCACTTTCTTACTTGGGTAACTCCAACCGCCAAAGTGTCCGTCATGCACTTGCGCAAAAGATTGTAGGCGCTCTTGCCACATGGTTACGGTTGCGGCTGTCGGCTCCATCTTCCTCGAGGCCGTAACCCACCAATCGTCGTCTGCCCCCCTGCTAATATGAGTTTCGAAGCCTTCGCGCTGAGCAGTAGCGGCGAACATCTCCGCTAACGCAGTAATATCCGCAGGAGGATCCGCAGGAGGATCCGCATAACTGCTATTATAAAACCTAAACGAGAAATCAATCTGTCTTAATGACCCTAGCTCGGCCCAGTCGTCTTCCAACTCTGACAGCTTTCGCGCATTTTTTTCCAACGGCGACATCGCCGGCTCTGATCGAAACCGCGCCCTTTCGAACGTAACCATAATTCACCGTCGACCAATTGAGACATCTACGTAGCGGTTGTAGTTTACATCGAAGTTAGACCACTGCTTAAAAAGCAATTTTGTCATCCATGTCGCCGGACTGGAACGTTCCGACCAACCCTCGGCTCTCGTCGCTGACCTTGCTGTCCAAAAGGGTCAGTTTGCCCCGGACGGGACGCAGCACTGCTTGTGCTCGTTGATGTTCAGGCTGCTTCCTTTCATTCGCGCCATTGAGATACGCTGATGATGGTCGCTCTGAGCGTATTCACCAGTCTCTGTCTCGCGAAGCTGGGGTGTACGCGCTCGCGGAGGCTCGGGTCGCCGGGAAGAAAGGTGCCCATGCCCTCAGTCTCGCTATGTCTGATCCTCGCGTCAAATCGCGAACAGCAGGCCGACCGCTTGGGGCCCAAACGGGACGTCTGAGTAGCGGTTCGGCAATGACCGGAGCCGCCGGCGCGTTCCGATTGGCGACGCGGAAGGCAGAAAACCACCCTGAGTTTCCTCGGGCGTCAGGCTTTCACCGCGGCGGCGAGCGAGCCTCAGTTCTTCGGCCGCGGCGGCTCCAGGATCAGCCATTTGATGATGCCCATGGCCGGCAGCACCCAGAGCATGCCGCTGAGCAGGAAGAACAGGAAATGCGCCCACGGTCCCGATTCCGCCAGTTGCGCAACCGCCACGATCGATGCGACCAGCGCATAGACGATGACCAGCGCCACCAGCAGGATTGTTCCGATCAGCTTTTTCAGGCGAATGGGCATTTCGCGATCCGGTTGATCCCTATCGCTTAGGCCCAACGGAAGAGGCACGCAACAGCCAAGAAGTGGCGCGACGGCGTGCCGCGCTGTCCGGTCTTGCCAGTTGGATTGCGATGGTTCACCAATCCGCGACTGCAACACGCCGGGACAAGACCATGGCTGCCATATCAGCTGCCGCGCCTTTCGCGGCCCGTGACCGCGACCTGCGCAACCGGGCGCTGGTGCGCGGCTGGCTCTACGTCGTGCTCCTGGTGCTGTTTGTGCTGGTGCTGGTCGGCGGCGCCACCAGGCTCACCGAATCCGGGCTTTCGATCACCGTATGGAAGCCGATCCACGGCATCATCCCGCCGCTCAACGACGCCGAATGGCAGGAGGAATTCCAGCGATACCAGCAGATCCCGCAATATGCCGAACTCAACAAGGGCATGAGCATCGAAGCGTTCAAGTCGATCTTCTGGTGGGAATGGCTGCACAGGATGCTGGCGCGCGGTGTCGGCTTGGTTTTTGCCGTGCCGCTGGTGTTTTTCTGGGCGACGCGCCGCATCGAACGCGGTCTTGGTCCGAAATTATTGGGCATTCTTCTTCTCGGCGGCCTGCAGGGCGCGATCGGCTGGTGGATGGTGGCGTCCGGGCTGGTCGACCGCGTCTCCGTCAGCCAGTACCGGCTGGCGACGCATCTGACGCTGGCCGCACTGATCTTCACCGCGACCATGGTGGTCGCGCGTGGGTTGGCGCCGCATTCCGAGCCCGCCGCTGGCCGTTCGACGCAGCGTCTGGCCGGCTTTCTGGTGCTGCTGGCGCTGATCCAGATCTATCTCGGCGGGCTGGTCGCCGGGCTCGATGCCGGCCTGAGCTACAACACCTGGCCGCTGATGGACGGCAAACTCATCCCAGGCGACCTGTTGATCCTCGAGCCGGCCTGGCGCAATTTCTTCGAGAGCCCGAAGACGGTCCAGTTCATCCACCGGCTCGGCGCCTACGCTATTTTCGTCGCAGCACTTTGGCACATGATCGCGACGCACCGGCGCCAGCCCGGCACCACCCATGCGCGCCGCGCGACGCTGCTGTTTGTGCTGGTGCTGCTGCAGGCCCTGATCGGCATCGGCACGCTGCTGATGCAGGTGCCGCTGCACATGGCGCTGATGCATCAGGCTTTCGCGCTTGTTCTGCTGGGCTTTGCCGCAGCGCATTGGCGCGGCACCAAGGGCGCTTATCCCATGCCCAACCAGATCGCCGTCAGAGGCTGAGCCGCACCGTCCTGATATCAGTGGCAATGGACAATTCGCGGCTTTCCTCGACCGCATTGCCGTCTTCGTGATGCCATGACGCCGACAGGCAGCCATAGGCGATGGCGTGATCCAGAATGGCTGGCGGCGTCTGGCCGAGCGTTCTGGCGAAAATCTCGGCCATGTCGGCAATCCGCCGGGGATCACGGCAAAGGTCGTCGCGGTCGAGCGGATTGTAGAACATGTTCGCCGCGTCGAAGCCGGGATCGCCGAGAACGCCCTTCGGGTCGATCGCCAGCCAGCCGCGCGCTCCCAGCATGATGTTGTCGTGATGCAGGTCGCCATGCAGCGGCAGCACCTCGACAGGATTGGCCAACAGCCGTTCCGTGGTCGCAGCCGCTTCGACGTAGAGGCTCTTTTCGCCGGCGTCGCGATCGATCCTCGCCTTGTTGAACAGGCTGGAAAACCGTACCCGCAGCGGCTGAAGATCTGGTGGGGCAGGGTGGTCGGATGGCGAGAACAGTCTTGCCATCACTTCGGCCGTGATTGCTGTAGCGGCATTGTCGCCCTGCTCGGCGAGAACCTGTGACAGCAAGGTTTTGCCGGCATATTCGAGCAGCATGCAGTGGCCGTCGCGGCCGAGCAGCCGCACCGCGCCTTCGCCGCGCCGCCAGGCGAGGAAATGGGCGCCGCGCAACTCGTCTTCGACGTCGTCGAAGGCTTTGAGGGCCTTGACGATCGCCGGCGAGCCGTCCTCGCGAACAACCTTCCAGATGCGGCTGCTGAACGTCTCGGCAATCAGTTCTGGCGCGCTGACCTTCCAGCTTCCTGGGAATGCCGGAGCGTCCATTCAGTGCTTGAGGCCGAGCATCAGATCCATGTTCTGCACGGCAGCACCCGAGGCGCCCTTGCCGAGATTGTCGTAGACGGCGAACAGCAGCGCCTGGGCCCTGTCGTCGTTGGCGAAGACATGGAGCATCATCCGGTTGGTGCCATTGTAGGTTTCCGGATCGATATCCGGCACGCGCTCCAGATGGGAATAGGGCGCCACCTCGACCACGCCGCCATCGATGGCGGCGAAATGGTCGGCGATCGCCGCATGAAGCTCGGCGCCGGTCGGCACATAGTCGAGGCCGCCGAGTTGCAGCGGCACCACGGTGATCATGCCTTGCGCGAAATTGCCGACCGCCGGCTGCATGATCGGGTCATGTGACAGCTTCGCATAGGTCCTGAGCTCCGGCACATGCTTGTGCTGCAGGGTCAGCCCGTAGGGCAGGAATTCCGAGGCATCCTCGCCCTTGGCGACATAGTCCTCGATCATCGGCCGGCCGCCGCCCGAATAGCCGGTAATGCCGTTGACGGTGACCGGAAAATCCGCCGGCAACAGCCCGGCCGCCACCAGCGGCCTCAGTGTCGCGATCGGGCCTTGCGGCCAGCAGCCTGGATTGGTGACGCGCTTCGCCGAAGCGATCTTGCCCGCCTGAGCCTTGTCCATTTCGGCAAAACCATATTCCCAACCCTCTGCCACGCGATGCGCGGTCGAGGCGTCGATAACCCTTGTCGTGTCGTTGCTGATCAGCGAGACGCTTTCTTTCGCGGCTGCGTCCGGCAGGCACAGGATCGCGACATCGGCGGCGTTGAGGAACTCGGCTCTGGCTGCCGGTTCCTTGCGGCGCTCGGTCGGAATCGAGATGATCTCCAGGTCGCCGCGCTCGGCAAGCAGCGCCCTGATCTGGAGACCGGTCGTGCCGTGCTCGCCGTCGATGAAGATTTTCGGTTTCATTTGCCTGCCTGAATTCCCTGATAGTTCGAAATTATATGCCACTTGCCTGGTTCAATCCGGCAACAATGTGATTGCCGTTGTTCAGCTCTTCGAGCCGGGCCTTTCGTTCCGCCAGCAGCCCGAGATAGTGCATGGCCACCGTCGACCCGGCAATTGCCGTTATATCGGCGTGATCATAGGCCGGCGCAACCTCCACGACATCGGCGCCGACGATGTCGAGCTGATTGATCTGGCGCAGCACCGACAGGATCTTTGCCGAGGACGGCCCGCCGGCGACCGGTGTGCCGGTGCCGGGCGCGAAGGCCGGGTCGAGGCAATCGATGTCGAAGGTGACGTAGGCCTTCTTGCCGCCGGTGCGGTCGACGATGGCATAGGCGATATCGGACGCGCGCATGTCCTCGATTTCGTGGCCGTACAGGATCTTGATGCCGAAGGTGTCGGGCGCATGGGTGCGGATGCCGATCTGGATCGAACGGTCGGGATCGATAATCCCCTCCTTGACCGCACGGCCGACGAAGGAGCCGTGATCGATGCGCTTGCCGTCGTCCGGCCAAGTGTCCTGGTGGGCGTCGAACTGCACCAGGGCCAGCGGACCGTGGATGGCGGCATGCGCCTTGAGTAGCGGCCAGGTGACGAAATGGTCGCCGCCGAGCGATAGCAGGAAGGCGCCGGATTTCAGGATCTTTGCCGCCTCGCGCTCGATCGTCCCCGGCGTCTTCTGGTGGTTGCCGCTGTCAAGCAGGCAATCGCCATAGTCGACCACGGCGAGATGTTCGAACAGATCGCGCGAGAACGGGTATTGCGGGTCGTTGTCGAGGATGGTCGAGGCGCGGCGAATCGCCTGCGGTCCGAAACGCGCGCCCGGCCGGTTGGTGACGGCGGCGTCGAAGGGGATGCCCCACACCACCGCGTCCGCGCCCTTCACGTCCTTCGAGTATTTGCGTCGCATGAACGACAGCGCGCCGGCATAGGTCGGCTCGAAGGACGCACCCGTCCTGGCCCGGGCGGTGAAGGCGTGGTCGATGTTGGTGTTCGGCATGAAGCGGTCTCCTGTGCGTCGAGCGCCACCTTATTGGATATAATTCCAGGAAATGCGACCCCTTCCGAGGGCCATGGCCGTTCGAACTCAGTCACAACTTCTTGCTTGCCAGATGAGCCCGCATGGCCAACCCGGAATTTGCTATGCATGAATACAACCGACAGTAGCCAGCCGTCCTTGCGCGGGATGGTTTTCAGCCGGGGAACGCAGCAGATTTCAGCACGCCAGGCCGGCCACCGACCGCCAGGACGGCGGTACTTGATCTCGGCAAGTTGATTGCGTCGTTCGAATTGAAGAACAGCCGCTTCAGCCGGCATTGACCTGACTTTCCGGCATTTGCGAAGCCGGCTTCGTTCACTGGGCTGTCACGCGCGTCGCTTATCCGGGTTTGCATCCGGTAGGAGCGATTCTCATGCGAACGACCTGGCTGAAACTTGTGCTTGCCGCCGCCTCGGTGCTGTTCACTGGCTCGGCATTGGCTGGCGAAACACGCGCCAGGCAGATTCTTGACCGTTTCGAACACGCCAACCAATGGCGCGACCATGTCATGGTGGCGGCACACCGCGCCGGCAGCCTGCAGGCCCGCAAGACGCTGTTTGCGGAGAACTCGATCGCCGCCCTCGAGGCATCGATCGCGCTTGGCGCCGAAATCGTCGAGGTCGATGTCAGGCGCTCGCAGGACGGCCAGTTCGTCGTCATGCATGACAGCTGGCTCGACCGCACGACGAACTGCAAGGGCGAGGTGGTCAAGCGCACGCTGGCCGAACTCAAAACCTGCAGGCTGGTGATCGAAGGCACCGGCGCCGTCACCGACGAGCCGGTTTCTACGCTGCGCGAGATGCTGATGGCGACCAGGGACAGAATCCTCGTCAACATCGACAACAAGCTCGACGTCGACAGCCTGGCCGGCATGATCGCGGTGGCGCGTGACCTTGGCATGGCCGAACAGGTGATCGTCAAGGAGAACCTGTGGAACCCGGCCAGGATCACCACTGTCAAGGCAGCCATGGGCGCGATCGGCAGCGGTTTCCAATTCATGCCGATCATTGCCGACGACGCGGTTCGCGACGCCGGTTTTGCCGAGAAGGTCAGCGGCGCCTTTTCGCCGCGCGCGGTCGAGATGATCAACTGGCGGGACGGCGCCGAGACGCTGACCGAGACCGGCGGTCCGCTGTTCAGCCCGCGCATGCGCGCCGCGGCGATAAGGGGCGACTGGCACATCTGGGCCAATACCTACGCCATCGTCAACAAGCCGGGCGGCTTCCTTGCCGGCGGTCGCGGCGATGAACTGGCGGTGTTCGCCAGCCTGCCGCGCGAGACCTACGGCTTCTGGGCCGAGCGCGGCGCCACCATCATCCAGACCGACGAGCCGAAAGCGGCGATCGACTGGCTGGCGGCAAACGGCTACCGCGTGCCATATTCTGATGAGGCGCGCCCGGCGGAGCCGGCGAATACGGCGAGCATCAACTAGTTCCTCTGCACCGTGGATTTGGTTCTTTGACCGGCGGTCGCGCTGCCGGCCGGCCTGCAGCCGCCATCTCTGACGCTGGGGATTAGCCACAGGCCACCATGCCTTCGTCATCCCAGGGCGGAGCAAGGAGCGAAGCGACGCGCTGCAGACCCTGGGATCCATTCCGTGACATCCGCCGAAGAATGCAGCGGCTCAGAATAAAAGCGCTCTGTAGCGATCCTTCGCGCCCCCCTCTGCCCTGCCGGGCACATCTCCCCCACTTGGGGGGAGATCGGCGTTCATCAATGATTTCGCCAACCACCAACCTTGCAAAAAGGGCGCTGTCCGCGAAGCTGCCAATCTCCCCCCTTGTGGGGGAGATGTGCCCGGCAGGGCAGAGGGGGGCGCTGTCCCGCCAGCCTGTCGATCATGGCGAGATTGGCTCGTTGCCGCTTTCGCCAATCCTCATACCGCCATCGCCACGCCGTCCAACTCCCTCGCGGCATCCTCCGGCAGTTCAAGTTCGGCCGCGGCAAGATTCTCCCGCAAATGCGCAACGGAAGACGTGCCGGGGATGAGCAGGATATTGGGCGCGCGACCGAGCAGCCAGGCGAGCGCGACCTGCATCGGCGTGGCGCCCAGGCGCTGAGCGACGCCGGACAGGGTAGACGACTGCAGCGGGTTGAAGCCGCCGAGCGGAAAGAACGGCACATAGGCGATACCGTCGCGGGCGAGTTGGTCGATCAAGGCATCGTCGCCCCGGTGCGCCAGATTGTATTGGTTCTGCACGCAGACGATCCTGGCGATCCGTCGCGCCTCTTCGATCTGCGCCGGCGTGACATTGCTGAGCCCGATATGACGCGCCAGGCCCTGTCGCTGAAGCTCGGCCAGCACAGTGAGCGGCGCCTCGATCGAGCCTTCGGCCGGGCCATGCGCGTCGAACATGATCCTGAGATTGACGACGTCCAGCACGTCGAGCCCGAGATTGCGCAGATTGTCGTGCACCGCCTCCGTCAGCGCTTCGGGCGAGAAGGCCGGGAGCCATGATCCGTCTTCGCCGCGCCGGGCGCCGATCTTGGTGACAATGACGAGGTCGTCGCGATAGGGCGCGAGCGCCTCGCGGATGAGCAGATTGGTAACGTGCGGGCCGTAGAAATCGCTGGTGTCTATGTGATTGACCCCGCGCGCAACAGCTTCGCGCAGCACGGCCAATGCCGCGCCATGGTTCTTGGGCGGACCAAAGGCGCCGGGTCCTGCGAGCTGCATGGCGCCGTAGCCGAGCCGCTTCACAGTGCGGTCGCCGAGAGTGAACGTGCCGGAAAGGTCAATGCTGGACATGGTCTATCTCCGTTCAGGTTGAGATAGGCGCTGTCCGATCTCACGATAATTGGGTACATTCCGCACGGGCTGTACGGAATGTCGAACAATGAAGATCGACCTCGGAGACCTCAACGCCTTCGTCGCCGTAGCGCGGGCCAAGGGTTTTCGCGATGCCGCCCGCGCCAACGGCGGCAGTGCGTCGGGCTTGAGCGAGGCGGTGCGCCGCCTCGAGACGCAGCTCGGTGTCAGGCTGCTCAACCGGACGACCCGCAGCGTCGTCCTGACCGAAGCGGGCGCGAGCTTGCTGGCTCGGCTCGGCCCTGCCTTGACCGAGGTGGAATCGGCCCTCGACGTTGTGAATGGCTTCCGCGACAGGCCTGCAGGTACGTTGCGCCTCAACGTGCCGGTCAGCGCGGCGCGGCTGGTGCTGCCCAGCATCGTCCCGGGTTTTCTCGCTGCCTATCCCGGCATCCGGCTGGAGGTGATCGCCGAGGAGAGCTTTGTCGACGTCCTGGCGGCAGGTTGCGATGCCGGCATCCGTTACGACGAGCGGCTGGAACAGGACATGATCGCGGTGCCGATCGGACCGCGCCTGCAGTGCTTTGCCACCGCCGCCAGCCCTGCCTACCTTGATCGCCATGGCCGGCCGCAACACCCGCGCGATCTGCTCGGCCACGCCTGCCTGCGCGGCCGCTTCGCCAGCGGGGCGATGCCGCCATGGGAATTCGAGCGCGACGGCGAGGTGGTGCGGGTCGATCCGACGGGGCCGCTTCTCGTGACCCTGGGCGGAGCGGCCGATCTCGCCGTCGATGCAGCCATCGCCGGTACCGGCATTGTCAGCCTGTTCGAGGATTGGCTTCGCCCTTACTTTGAGAGCGGTGCGCTCGAACCCGTCCTCGAACCTTGGTGGCAGAGCTTCCCCGGGCCGTTCCTCTATTATCCCGGCCGGCGTCTCGTGCCGGCGCCGTTGCGGGCGTTTATCGATTTTATCAAGGTACCGGCCGATCGTTCCTAATTTTGGGCCAGGTTCACCAAAAGAAAAGGCCGCCCGGAGGCGGCCTTTCGAATGTCTGAAGCTGCGCGGTGCTTAGCGCTTCGAGAACTGGAACGAGCGGCGGGCCTTCGCCTTGCCGTACTTCTTGCGCTCGACGACGCGGCTGTCGCGGGTCAGGAAGCCGCCCTTCTTGAGCACGCCGCGCAGCGCCGGCTCGTAATAGGTCAGCGCCTTGGAGATGCCGTGGCGCACGGCACCGGCCTGGCCGGAAAGGCCGCCGCCGATGACGGTGGCGACGATATCGTACTGGCCGGCGCGGTTGGCGGCGATGATCGGCTGGTTGAGGATCATCTGCAGGACCGGGCGCGCGAAATATTCGGCGAACACCTTGTCGTTGATGACGATCTTGCCGGAGCCGGGCTTCACCCAGACACGGGCGATGGCGTTCTTGCGCTTGCCGGTGGCATAGGCGCGGCCCGACTTGTCGAGCTTCTGGACATGGACGGGTGCAGCCGGCTGCGTGTTGGTGTTGCCGGTGGCAGTTCCGAGTTCTGCGAGCGAGGAAAGCTCAGCCATTTTACGAAACCTTCTTGTTCTTGGCGTTCAGCTTGGCCACGTCGAGCGTGACGGGCTGCTGGGCGACATGCGGATGTTCCGTGCCTGCATAGACGCGGAGATTCTTCATCTGGCGACGGCCGAGCGGGCCACGCGGGATCATGCGTTCGACGGCCTTCTCGACAACACGCTCGGGGAAACGGCCTTCGAGCAGCTGGCGCGCGGTGCGCTCCTTGATGCCGCCGGGGTGGCCAGTGTGCCAGTAATAGACCTTGTCGGTGAATTTCTTGCCGGTGAACACCACCTTGTCGGCATTGATGACGATGACATTGTCGCCGTCGTCGACATGCGGGGTGAAGGTGGGCTTGTGTTTGCCGCGAAGATGATTGGCGATGACAGTGGCGAGACGGCCGACGACGAGACCCTCGGCGTCGATCAGCACCCACTTCTTCACCACATCCGCAGGCTTCTGCGAAAAGGTTGTCATGGATTTGTTGCTTTCGGTTCGGACCTTCCCCCATTCACGAACGAAAAGGGAAGGCGTTTCTTGTTGCTTGAATTGACGCCGGGCGCTCGCCCGCCGCCAATAACAAAACGGCGGCCTTTGGCGGGCCGCTGTTCCGTGAGGGCTTATAGGCGAGGGGAATTAGCCAGTCAAGTTGCATATCTGGCCACCTCTGAAGGATTGCCTTGCTAAATCAAGAGGTTAGCTTTGAGGTATTATTATACCGCGTTTGACTCCGACAATTTGACTAGCGCCGTCCCGGAATAATCGCAGCCAGCAGCAGTTTGATCCCAACAGCGATCAT
The DNA here is from genome assembly GCF_055811575.1 of Mesorhizobium sp. WSM4815. NCBI lineage: Bacteria > Pseudomonadati > Pseudomonadota > Alphaproteobacteria > Hyphomicrobiales > Phyllobacteriaceae > Mesorhizobium > Mesorhizobium sp. WSM4815. The sequence continues at coordinate 154,771 of NZ_JBVVQS010000098.1, forward strand.
GATCGTACCAGCCAGGCGTTCTTGCCAGACAAGAAAACCGGCGTAGCGTGCCAGCCTGTGGCCGACCGCGCCTGAGGCCAAGGCTACAGCTCCCAGGACCAGAAGGCCCGTAGCCTTCATGGTGGCCCCGAGCACGATAAATTGCATCGCCGGCGATCCTGTGGAGGAATGAACGAACTGCGGCAGTACTGCGAGCATGAAAACCAGTGCGGTAGGGTTGGTCAGGTTGCAGATCATGCCTTGCCGAAAGGCACCTGCCAAACCTCCCTCCTTGGCTGCGACGATGTTGGTTGTTTCGGCTCCCTTGCGCGTGAGCAAGAACTTCGTCCCGATTGCGATCAAGTACGCCGCTCCGAGCAGTTGCAGCAGGCCATACGCGACAGGCGAGGACGTGACCAGCGATGCAAGTCCCATTGCCAACAGCGGAATCTGGATCACGCCCGCGAAAACGCAGCCGGTCGCCGTTGCCAGTGCTGCCCGCCAACCCTGTCCGATACCGCGGCTGATCACCAGAAGCATGTCCGGCCCCGGACCGGACAGTTGGTAACCGAGCACAGCGACCAGGAATGCCAAATAAGTGGGAAGTTCGGGCATGTTTTTGCAGACCTGATTGGACCTGCGAACGTGTCGTCCGACATTTCGTTCCGTTGGAACGAGCGGAAACACGTATCCGTCCTGCAAATCAGGCCTGCGATTGAAAGCTCTTCTTCGGCGGGATCGAATAGGTTCCCGTCGCGTGCGCTACCGTGTGTCCGTCCGCTCCAGCGATGATGTCGATATCGAACACCATCAGGCTCTTACCCAGCTTCAGGATGCGGCAATGGCCGTCGATCGGGCCTGCCTCGGCTTTGCGGACGAAATTGATATTGAGATTGGTGGTGACCGAAAGCGCATCCGGCCCGGCATGCGAAAGTACGCAGACATAGCCGCCAATGTCGGCCAAAGTGAACAGCGACGGGCCGGAAACGGTTCCCCCGGGGCGCAAATGCCGCTCGTCGGCATTCAGGCGCACCGTGCAGCCGCCCGCAAACACCTCGATCGCCTCGTAGATGGTGAACTGGTCGTTGAGCTGCGGGTAGACGGTCTCCATCAGCGCGTTGACTTGCTCTGCTGTCAGCACCGGCTTGAGATTGTTTTGGGCAGGCATAAGCGGTTTCCTGTTTGTGGCGTCGGCATAGCCGGCGGTTTTCAAGGCGAGGGCGCTTGGCCGAGGCTGCGCCGCCGAGAAAACACGTCCTAAGGCTGTTCTTCAATCGGCAGCGTGCTAGTTCTTTTGTTCCATGGCCGGCGAATCCGATGCCGCCGGCCGATGAAGAGGTTGGAGACCATGGCCGAAATCGTCGCCATCAAGCCGGCTGTTGCCGAAGGTCCTGTTATCGCGAGACTGGACGAGGGCATCCTGCGCCTGACGCTCGCCAATCCGCCGGCCAATGCGCTGTCGCTGGCGGTCATGGCGGCGCTGATGGCGGAACTCGACCGCGCGAAATCAGACAGATCCGTCCGCGTCATCGTCCTGGCGGCCGCCGGAAAAATGTTCTGCGCCGGACACGACCTCAAGGAAATGACCGCGCGCCGCGCCGACGCCGATCGTGGCAAGGCATTCTTCGAGGAGACGTTTTCCGCTTGCGCGGCACTGATGCAGGCGATCGTGCGCCATCCCAGGCCGGTCATCGCCGAGGTCGACGGTCTGGCAACGGCGGCCGGGGCGCAACTGGTGGCGAGCTGCGATCTCGCCATTGCCTCGCACGAGGCGACCTTCTGCACGCCGGGCGTCAATATCGGCCTGTTCTGCTCGACGCCGATGGTGGCGCTGTCACGCAACGTCTCGCGCAAGCATGCGATGGAGATGCTTTTGACCGGCGAGACCATCGATGCAGCGACGGCCAAGGAATTCGGTCTCATCAATCGCGTGGTGCCGCGCGAATATCTGAATCAGATTGTCACCAAATATGCGCAAACCATTGCTGCCAAATCGTCTTTGGTGGTCAAGACCGGCAAGGAAGCCTTCTACGCGCAGGCCGAGATGGGGCTGGCCGAGGCCTACGCCTATACCGGCCGCGTCATGGTCGACAACATGCTGGCGCGCGACGCAGAAGAAGGCATCGGCGCCTTCATCGGCAAGCGCAAGCCCGAATGGACGGACGACTAGATATGGAAGCCCGCATCTCCATCATCACCATCGCCGTCGACGATCTCGAGCGCGCCACACGCTTCTACGAGGCGATGGGCCTGACCCGCCATGCCGGCATCACCGACGGCGTCGCCTTCTTCCAGATGGGCGGCGTCATTCTCGGCCTGTTCCCGCGCGCAAGCGCCGAAGAGGATTCGGGCATCACCTTCGGCACGGCGCCGTCGGCGATCTACCTCGCCTACAACACCCGCTCCGACGCGGAGGTCGATGACGTGCTGACGATGGCCGAGAAGGCCGGCGGCCGCATCGTCAAGCCGGCCGGCCGCGCCTTCTGGGGCGGCTGGTATGGCTATTTCGCCGACACCGAAGGGCATGTCTGGGAAGTGGCGCACAATCCGGCTTTTCCGATCGCGGAAGACGGCAGCATCTCGCTGCCGGGTTGAGCGCGTTTCCCACCGCTTTCGACGATACCGATCATTTCCGCATGATGCGCAGTTTTCTGCAACGATCCGGATGGTTTTCTCGCCGAGGCTCTGTATGAGGAAGAGGCATGAACCATGACGCCTACGACAATGCCTATATCGCCGGCATCCTCAATTCGGTGAAGACCATCGCCATGGTCGGCGCGTCCGCCAACGATGTGCGGCCGAGCTATTTCGTGCTGAAATACCTGCTGGGCAAGGGCTTTTCGGTGTTCCCGATCAATCCCGGCCAGGCCGGCAAGGAAATCCTTGGCCGGATGACCTATGTCAGGCTCGCCGATGTTCCCGAGCCGATCGACATGGTCGACGTCTTTCGCGGCTCGGCGGCGGTGCCGGGCGTTGTCGACGAGGTCTTGCGGCTCGATCCGTTGCCGAACGTCATCTGGATGCAGCTTGGCGTGCGCCATGACGAGGCAGCCGCACGCGCCGAGGCCGCCGGCATGAATGTGGTGATGAACCGCTGCCCCAAGATCGAATATGGCAAGCTGTCGGGCGAGATCGGCTGGACCGGCGTCAACTCAGGCGTGCTGTCGTCGAAGAAGCCGCTGATGCGGCCGGGATTCCAGAGTTTTGGCGTCCGCCGGAAGTAGGTGGTGAATGGTGAATAGTGAATGGTGAATAGAAGGATTTTTCGGGAAGGCGGCCACAGCGGCATATGAGCCGCTTGCAATCAGGATGGGGCTGGCCGACCTTGCCTTCACCATTCACCATTCACCATTCACCATTCACCATTCACCATTCACCATTCACCATTCACCATTCACCACTCAGCATTCAGCATTCAGCATTCAGCATTCAGGGGAGGTAATCCATGACCCGCACGCCCGGTTTCAACACGCTCGCCGTCCATGCCGGCGCCAAGCCCGATCCGGCGACCGGCGCGCGTGCCACGCCGATCTACCAGACGACCTCCTTTGTCTTCGATGATGCCGACCATGCCGCCTCGCTGTTCGGGCTAAAAGCCTTCGGCAACATCTATACCCGGATCATGAACCCGACGCAGGCGGTGCTGGAAGAGCGTATCGCGGCACTCGAAGGCGGCACCGCGGGTTTGGCCGTCGCGTCGGGCCATGCCGCGCAGGTGCTTGTGTTCCACAACCTGATGCAGCCCGGCGACAATTTCGTCGCCGCGACAAGGCTTTACGGCGGCTCGATCAACCAGTTTGGCCAGGCCTTCAAGAATTTCGGCTGGCAGGTGCGCTGGGCCGACACCAACGACATCTCGACCTTCGAAAGCCAGATCGACGAAAGGACCAAGGCGATCTTCATCGAGAGCCTGGCCAATCCGGGCGGCGTCTTCGTCGACATCGAAAAGATCGGCGACATCGCCCGCAAGCATGGCCTGCCGCTGATCGTCGACAACACGCTGGCCTCGCCCTATCTGGTGCGGCCGATCGAGCATGGCGCCGACATTGTCGTGCATTCGCTGACCAAGTTCATCGGCGGCCACGGCAATTCCATCGGCGGCGCCATTGTCGACGGCGGCACCTTCGACTGGTCGAAATCCGGCAAATATCCGATGCTGTCTGAGCCGCGCCCCGAATATGGCGGCCTCGTCCTGCACGAAACATTTGGCAATTTCGCTTTCGCCATTGCCGCGCGCGTGCTCGGCCTGCGCGACATGGGCCCGGCGATCTCGCCCTTCAATGCGTTCTTGATCCTGACCGGCCTGGAAACCCTGCCGCTCAGGATGCAGCGCCATTGCGACAATGCGGTCACCGTCGCCGCGTGGCTGTCCAACCACCCAAAAATCGCCTGGGTGTCCTATCCCGGCCTGCCCAGCGACAACAACAATGCGCTGCAGAAGAAGTACTCGCCGCTTGGCGCCGGTGCCGTGTTCACCTTCGGCCTGAAGGGCGGCTATGCGGCGGGCATCAAATTCGTCGAGGCGCTCGAACTGTTCTCGCACCTCGCCAATGTCGGCGACACCAAGTCGCTGGTTATCCATCCGGCATCGACCACGCATCGGCAACTGTCCGACGAGCAGAAGGTCGCGGCCGGCGCTGGGCCGGATACGGTCAGGCTGTCGGTCGGCATCGAGGATGTCAACGACATCGTCGCCGATCTGGAACAGGCTCTCGCCAAGGTCTGACCCCTGCTGCAAGGAGTTTTCCATGACCGCGCCAAAGTTCCTCTCCGTCGATATTGAAAGCGTCGAGCCGGAACCTGGAGCGCCGGCGCCGGATCGCCTGATTTCAGGCGATCCAAAGTTCCGCACCTGGAATGTCGAGGAACGCGACGGTGGCCTCTATGCCGGCATCTGGGAGGCGACCCCGGGCAAATGGCGCATCGAATACGACGAGTGGGAGTTTTGCCACATCCTGTCGGGCGTTTCGGTGATTTCAGAGGAGGGCGGCGAGGCGCGCACCGTCAGGGCCGGCGACAGTTTCGTGCTCAGGCCAGGCTTTAAGGGAAGCTGGGAAGTGCTTGAAACGACACGCAAGGAGTATGTGATCAAGCTTTGATCATTGCCCGGTGTGCACGACGAGTCTTTCCAGCCCGTGGAAATGATAGGTGTCGCGAAAACGCTGCTGTTCGGCCAGATGCAGCCGCGGCAGCCGGTCGAACAAGGCTTTCAGCGATACCTGCAATTCGAGCCGGGCGAGCGGCGCGCCGATGCAGAAATGAATGCCGGCGCCGAACGAGACGTTCTTCTGGTCGGCGCGATCCGGCCGGAAGGCGAGGGGTTCGGCAAAGGCCGCCGGGTCGTGATTGGCCATGCCGAGCAGCAGGCCAATCGTCTCGCCCGGCCGCACGATGATACCGGGACCGACCTCGATCTCTTCATAGGCATAACGCGTGAACATGTGCAGCGGCGCGTCGAAGCGCAGGCATTCCTCGACCGTGGCGGTGGTCGTTTGCGGCGAGGTGAAGAAGCGGCGCGGGTCGCCGCCTTGCGCGAGGATAGCGCGCACCGCATTGCCGGTCTGGTGGACGGTCGCCTCGTGGCCGGCATTGAGCAGCAGGATCGCCGAGGACACCAGCTCGTCCTCAGAGAGTCTTTGGCCATCGTCTTGCGCCGAGATCAGCAGCGACAGCAGATCGTCGCCGGGTTTTTTGCGCCGCTCGGCAACATGGCCGCGCAGGAAATCCGAAAAATCATGTGCTGCGCGATTGGCCGTCTCTTCCGTTTGGCGGGTGCGGCCGTGCATGTACATGGCGACCATCCGATGTGACCAGTCGAGGAGTTGCGGCCCCATCTCGACCGGCACGCCGAGCATCTCGGCAATGATGGTGATCGGCAAAGGCGATGCGAAGGCTGGCAGCAGGTCGACCTGGCCCGGCTCGAAACGGTCGATCAGCTCGTTGGCCAGCGCCTCGACGCGCGGCCTCAGCCGCTCGACCTGGCGCGAGACGAAGGCGCGGTTGACCAGCGTTCTGAGCCTGGTGTGAACGGGCGGTTCCAGCTCCAGCATCGAATTGGCCTCGATGCCGTCGAAGCTGCTGAGATGGGTGCGGTCCTGGCCGACGCTTCTGTCAGGGATGCCGGCCGGGTTGTGGCGGCCGAAGCGGCGGTCGCGCAGCAGCCGGCTGACGTCGTCGAAGCCGCCAAAGCACCAGAAGCCGAACTCTTCCCAGAAGAAGACATTCGATGCGCCATGCATGAAGGCATAGGCCGCATAGGGGTTCTGGAAGAAAGCCGCCTCGTGCGGATCGAGCCGCACATGGCGGGTGGCCGGATTGAAGGCCAGGTAAGTCGGTGGCACCAAATCGGTCATTGTGGATCATTAGCGCGGCTTGCCAGCTTGACGCCAGACCGTATGTTGGCGCCCGGTGATCCTTCGTGTTGGCCAGCCGGCGCGGCTGCGGAAAGACTGACTTTATGAATGTGATCGTGGTTGGCGCAGGCATTGCAGGGCTGTCGACGGCCTGGTCGCTGGTCAAGGCCGGGCACCGGGTCTCGATTGTCGAGCAGGGACCGATTCCCAATCCGCTTGCCGCCTCGGGCGACCATCACCGCATCATCCGCCGCGCCTATGGCGCAGCCTCGGGTTATGGCCGGCTGATCACCGAAGCCTATGCGGCTTGGGACGAGATGTGGGCCGATCTCGGCGAGAACCATCTCGACCCGCGCGGCTTCATCTGCATTTCGCGCGAGCCGGGAGACGAAGCCGAGGAATACCGCGAGGGCATGGAAGCCGGGAACTACCCGATCGAACTGTTCGAGCCGGACGCCGCGGCCAAGCGCTGGCGCTTCCTGCAGCCCGGCTCGTTCCGCTACGCGTATTTTTCGCCGGAAGGTGGTGCGCTGCATTGTCGCAATATTGCCTCCCGCCTCGCCGAATGGCTGCGGAGAACCGGCGCCAATGTCTACGAAAACAGCAAGGTGGTGGAGGTCGACGCCGAGGCTGGCCGCCTCGTGCTTGAAAGCGGCGAGACGATGCAGGCCGACCGCATCGTCGTCGCCGCAGGCGCCTGGGTGCTGAAACTGTTTCCGGAGCTGGGCGGCGAGCTGAAGACCTGGCGCACCGCGCTCGCCTATGTCGAACCGCCGGCGGATCTGAAAGCGGCATGGCATTCGGCCCCGGTCATCCTCGACGTCGGCGGCGCCGTCGACGGCTACGTGATCCCGCCGTCCGGCGGCGCCGGCATGAAATTCGGCTCAGGGCTGCACAGGGTGCCGACCAGCGATGCCGACTGGAACCGCCAGCCGGTGGCGGGCGAGGGCGAGGCGATCCGCGACCTGTTTTCGCCGCCGATCGCCCGTGTCGAAGAATACAAGGTCACCGAGGTCGTCACCTGCGCCTACACCTTCACCGTCGACGAAAAGTTCCTGGCGCATGAGAAGGGCAAATGCCTTGTCGTCTCGGCCTGCTCCGGCCACGGCTACAAGTTCGGCGCGGCGGTCGGCAGGCGTGTCGCAGCGACCGTCGGCAATGGCGACGTCGGCGGCTTGAAAGCGTGGCTGCGGGCGGAGGCGGTCTGACCTAAAACCGGCAGTGCCGCGCAATACGCACCTGCCGCCAGCGCGACGAGCCCTCGCGGACCAGAACCCGGCGCGCCACTGTCTGGTAGGTGGCGGGAAAATTGACGATCCGCCGCTGCTCCGGCTGCACCAGAACCTCCTCGGCGATGCTCTCGTACTCGGCGGGACTGACGACGCGCCGCTGGCGCTCAGGCTGCACCACCACGGTCTCGGCCACCCGTTGATAGCGCGCCTTGTGCCTGATCTTGCACAGCACCTTGCGGCCGTTGATGACGCGCCATTCCCAGGAGTAGCCGCCGTCATCGACCTTCACCGTGCGGTAGATGGTGCGGGTAATGGCAGGCACGATCTCGTAGCTGACACGCGCCGGTGCGATCTGCACCACCCGCTCACGCGTCCCGTAGATCGCCGGAACGGATTCCACCTGCTGACCGGCCGGGCTGACGAGCACGTTTTCGTAGACGGTCTCGTAGATGGCCGGCCTGTTGACCTGCTCGTAGCACTCGACGGGGCGCCCGCCGGCAGCCGTTTCGGACACCATGCCGAGGACGGCGAGGCTGGCGATGGCCGAGGAAGCAGTTTTCCCGATCATTGCACTCCCCCCAGTTTGAACTTTCCACGCAAGCTCAACGTTGAATTGTAGGGGAAGCCGTGTCCCGGGAAAGCAGTTTCGGCACATTTCGTTAAGCGACGCGGTTAAGAAACTGTTACACGGCGGAGGCGCCGCGCCGCTTCAACAGCAGCCGGCGCAGCTTTGGGCGAATTCTGTGCAGAAACCTTGATTCGACTTAACCGGATGGCTAGGAGGGGCGGCCTTGCGCTAGGGTGAGCCGACATCCTATTTACAGGAATAACGATCCAGAACCGATTCTGCCCGACTTGCTCATCTCCGGCGCCGGAATCCCGTCTTCAATAAGGGATAGTCCATGAAGAACCCCGTCGAAACCTACATGAACCTCGTTCCGATGGTGGTCGAGCAGACCAATCGCGGCGAGCGGGCCTACGACATTTTCTCGCGGCTCCTGAAAGAGCGCATCATTTTCATCACCGGTCCGGTCGAGGACGGCATGGCGACGCTGGTCTGCGCGCAGCTCCTGTTCCTCGAAGCGGAGAATCCGAAGAAGGAAATCAACCTCTACATCAATTCGCCCGGCGGCGTCGTCACCTCGGGCATGGCGATCTACGACACCATGCAGTTCATCAAGCCGGCGGTGGCGACGCTGTGCATCGGCCAGGCCGCCTCGATGGGCTCGCTGCTTCTCACCGCCGGCGAAAAGGGCATGCGCTTCGCCACGCCGAACGCCCGCATCATGGTCCACCAGCCTTCCGGTGGTTTTCAGGGCCAGGCTTCCGACATCGAGCGCCACGCCCAGGACATCATCAAGCTGAAGCGCCGCCTCAACGAGGTCTATGTCAAGCACACCGGCAAGAGCTACGACGAGATTGAAAGGACGCTCGACCGCGACCATTTCATGACCTCCGACGAGGCCAGGGAATTCGGCCTCATCGACAAGGTCATTTCGTCGCGTGAGCCGATCGAGGGTCTTGCCACATAAGCCCGGTGGCAGCTGGATGGCGGGAAAACACGCTTTTGATGCCGCTTGCGGCATTTCGGCCACAATTGGCTGTTCCCTCGACGGGAGCGATTGCCTACGTTAAGCCTATGTTGATTTTCGACGGCTTAGCTTTGTGCGGGGTTGATGCGAATCATTGCGACGTTTTCTGATATGTGTTTCGTATGGAATGCGTTGCGGGAGCCGGACTACTGGCGGCGGCGATTTCCCGCGATAGATTGAGTTATGCGCCCTTTCAACCAGACCATCGGCGGGCGGCTATGAAAGGACATGAAAATGAGCAAGGTCGGCAACAGCGGCGGTGATTCCAAGAACACGCTTTATTGCTCGTTTTGCGGCAAAAGCCAGCACGAGGTGCGCAAGCTGATCGCCGGCCCGACGGTGTTCATCTGCGACGAATGCGTCGAGCTCTGCATGGACATCATCCGCGAGGAGAACAAGACCTCGATGGTGAAGTCGCGCGAGGGCGTGCCGACCCCGCAGGAGATCCTCAAGGTTCTCGACGACTACGTCATCGGCCAGCCCTACGCCAAGCGCGTGCTGTCGGTGGCCGTCCACAACCACTACAAGCGCCTCGCGCATGCCGGCAAGAACAACGACGTCGAGCTGGCGAAGTCCAATATCTTGCTGATCGGCCCGACCGGCTGCGGCAAGACGCTGCTTGCGCAGACGCTGGCCCGCATCATCGACGTGCCGTTCACCATGGCCGATGCGACGACGCTGACCGAGGCCGGCTATGTCGGCGAGGATGTCGAGAACATCATCCTCAAGCTGTTGCAGTCGGCCGACTACAATGTCGAGCGGGCCCAGCGCGGCATCGTCTACATCGACGAGATCGACAAGATTTCGCGCAAGTCGGACAATCCCTCGATCACCCGTGACGTGTCGGGCGAGGGCGTCCAGCAGGCGCTGTTGAAGATCATGGAAGGCACGGTCGCTTCCGTACCGCCGCAGGGCGGCAGGAAGCATCCGCAGCAGGAATTCCTCCAGGTCGACACCGCCAACATCCTGTTCATCTGCGGTGGCGCCTTCGCCGGGCTGGACAAGATCATCTCGGATCGCGGCCGCAAGACCTCGATCGGCTTCGGCGCCACCGTCGCGTCGCCCGAGGATCGCCGCACCGGCGACGTTTTCCGTCTGGTCGAGCCGGAAGATCTGTTGAAGTTCGGCCTCATTCCCGAGTTCGTCGGCCGCCTCCCGGTCCTGGCAACGCTGGAGGACCTCGACGAGCCGGCGCTGATCCAGATCCTGACCGAGCCGAAGAACGCGCTGGTCAAGCAGTACCAGCGGCTGTTCGAGATGGAGAATGTCGACCTGACCTTCCACGAGAACGCGCTGTCGGCGATCGCCAAGCGCGCCATCGAGCGCAAGACCGGCGCGCGCGGCCTGCGCTCGATCATGGAGGCGATCCTGCTCGACACGATGTTCGAGCTGCCGGCGCTGGAAGGCGTGCGCGAAGTGGTTATTTCGGAAGAGGTGGTGTCCGGCAACGCCAGGCCGCTCTACATCTATTCCGAGCAGAAGGAAAAGAAGGGCAACGTCAGCGCCTGACGTCAGTCCTGTAGTGGAGTTCTTCAAACGGCGCCGCAAGGCGCCGTTTTGCCGTTTGCGATGGGCAGGCTATGATGAACGGCCCGACTTGTGATGAATGGCCAGACTTGATGAACGGATTATGACGGATTGGATGAACGGTTTCGTGTCGACCCTTGATCTTTGCCTCGCGTGCCTCCAACTAACGGAAGAAGGCCGTGGCGCCGAATTCTGTGCTGTAAAACTCCCGTCACAAACGGTGGTAGGCGGAACCATCCCCGGTCGTTAATATGAGAATCGCGGTTGGCCGATTGGCGGTCGCGACATGAAAGGTTGGACAATGGCCAAAATATCCAAGGCTCCCAGCGACGGCGTCTTCGCAGTCCTCCCACTGCGCGACATCGTGGTGTTCCCGCACATGATCGTTCCGCTCTTTGTCGGGCGTGAAAAGTCGATCAAGGCGCTGGAAGAGGTGATGGGTCAGGAAAAGCAGATCCTGCTTGCGACCCAGATGAATGCCGCCGATGACGATCCCGAGTCCGATGCGATCTTCGACATCGGCACGCTCGCCAATGTGCTGCAGTTGCTGAAGCTGCCGGACGGCACCGTCAAGGTGCTGGTCGAAGGCGCCTCGCGCGCGAAAATCGTTTCGTTCACCGACCGTCCCGACTTCCACGAGGCCCGCGCCGCAGCACTGGTCGAACCGGATGAGGAAGAGGTCGAGGTCGAGGCGCTGGCCCGTTCCGTCGTCACCGACTTCGAGAACTACGTCAAGCTGAACAAGAAGATCTCGCCCGAAGTGGTCGGTGCCGCCAGCCAGATCGACGACTATTCCAAGCTCGCCGATACGGTCGCCTCGCATCTCGCCATCAAGATCCCCGAGAAGCAGGAGATGCTGGCCACGCTTTCGGTCAAGGAGCGGCTGGAAAAGGCGATGGGCTTCATGGAAGCCGAAATCTCCGTCCTGCAGGTCGAGAAGCGCATCCGCTCGCGCGTCAAGCGCCAGATGGAGAAGACGCAGCGCGAATACTACCTCAACGAGCAGATGAAGGCGATCCAGAAGGAGCTCGGCGAGGGCGAGGACGGCCGCGACGAGGCCGCCGAGATCGAGGCGCGCATCAAGAAGACCAAGCTCTCCAAAGAGGCCCGCGAAAAGGCGGAAGCCGAACTGAAGAAGCTGCGGACGATGTCGCCGATGTCGGCTGAATCGACCGTCGTGCGCAACTATCTCGACTGGATCCTGTCGATACCGTGGGGCAAGAACTCCAAGGTCAAGCAGGATCTGGCCTTCGCGCAGAACGTGCTCGACACCGACCATTTCGGCCTCGACAAGGTCAAGGACCGCATCGTCGAATATCTCGCCGTGCAGAGCCGCCAGAAGAAGCTGAAGGGGCCGATCCTGTGCCTCGTCGGACCTCCCGGCGTCGGCAAGACCTCGCTCGGCAAGTCGATCGCCAAGGCGACCGGCCGCGAGTTCATCCGCATGGCGCTGGGCGGCGTGCGCGACGAGGCCGAGATCCGCGGTCACCGGCGCACCTATATCGGCTCGATGCCCGGCAAGGTCATCCAGTCGATGAAGAAGGCGAAGAAGTCCAACCCGCTCTTCCTGCTCGACGAGATCGACAAGATGGGCCAGGATTTCCGCGGCGATCCGTCGTCGGCGTTGCTCGAGGTGCTCGATCCCGAGCAGAACTCGACGTTCATGGACCACTATCTCGAGGTCGAATACGACCTGTCGAGCGTGATGTTCGTGACCACGGCGAACACGTTGAACATCCCGGCACCCTTGATGGACCGCATGGAGATCATTCGTATCGCCGGCTACACCGAGGACGAGAAGATCGAGATCGCCAAGCGCCACCTGATGCCGAAGGTGATCCGCGATCACGCTCTGCAGCCGAAGGAGTTCTCCGTCGGCGAGGACGCGATCCGCGGCATCATCCAGACCTACACCCGTGAAGCGGGCGTCAGGAGCCTGGAGCGCGAGCTGATGAAGCTCGGCCGCAAGGCGGTGACCGAGATCCTGAAGACGAAGAAGAAGACGGTCGACATCACGGCGGACAATCTCGCCGATTACCTTGGTGTTCCGCGCTTCCGCTTCGGCCAGGTCGAGGCCGACGATCAGGTCGGCGTCGTCACCGGGCTCGCCTGGACGGAAGTCGGCGGCGAGCTGCTGACGATCGAAGGCGTTATGATGCCCGGCAAGGGCCGCATGACGGTGACCGGCAATCTGCGCGACGTGATGAAGGAATCGATCTCGGCGGCGGCCTCGTATGTCCGCTCGCGGGCTCTCGATTTCGGCGTCGAGCCGCCGCTGTTCGACAAGCGCGACATCCACGTCCACGTGCCCGAAGGCGCAACGCCCAAGGACGGACCGTCGGCGGGCGTGGCGATGGCGACGGCGATCGTCTCGGTGCTGACCGGCATCCCGGTCAGGGCCGACGTGGCGATGACCGGCGAGATCACGCTGCGCGGCAGAGTGCTGCCGATCGGCGGGCTCAAGGAGAAGCTGCTTGCAGCACTGCGCGGCGGCATCAAGAAGGTGCTGATCCCGGAAGACAACGCCAAGGATCTGGCGGAGATTCCGGACAACGTGAAGAACGGTATGGAGATCGTTCCGGTCGGGCGGGTCGGTGAAGTCTTGCGCCATGCGCTGGTGCGTATGCCGGAGGCGATCGAGTGGGTCGAGCCGGTCAATGCGCCGGCTGCGGTGGATGCCGGAGACGACGCCAGCAAGTCGCTAGCTCATTAGCACGTGCTAAAGTTGCAATGCACAACGGAGAGCCGGGCCTAGAGCCCGGCTCTTTCATGTGAAAAACCCCGGAATTCCGGGGTTTTTTCGACTCTTTTGACGCTTTTCGACTTGGTTGCGGAAGCGCTTCTTTCTAAAGTCCGTTTCCTGCCGGATGAGTCGTACGTTCCGGTTTCTCATGGAAGGGAATTTTTATGAACAAGAACGAACTGGTGTCCGCTGTCGCCGACGCCGCGAGTATTTCGAAGGGTGACGCGCAGTCGGCGGTCGATGCGGTGTTCTCCGTCATCACCGGCGAACTGAAGAAGGGCGGCGATGTCCGGCTTGTCGGCTTCGGAAATTTCACCGTGTCAAAACGCGCTGCCTCGACCGGCCGCAATCCGCAGACCGGCGCCGAGGTGCAGATTCCGGCGCGCACCGTGCCGAAGTTTTCAGCCGGCAAGGGCCTCAAGGACGCAGTCAACTAAGCGCCTTCGTACCCTTTTCAGAGACCAGAAAAGCCGGGCATGCCCGGCTTTTCCTTTGCGCCCACTTTGGCGGGCTCTATTGTCGAGATAACAGCAGGCGGCTCTATGCCGTCGGTGCATCGGCGCGCATCAGCCCTTCCTGCTTGAGATCGGCCCAGAGTGCTGATGGCAGCTTCGCGTCGAGCAGCGACCGATTGCTTTCGACCTCGCTCGGCCGCTGGCCGCCGGGGATCACCGACACGACCGAAGGGTGCAGCAGCGGAAATTGCAGTGCCGCCTCGATCAGGCGCACACCGTGGCGTTTGCAGATGGCCTCGATGCGCGTGACGCGGTCGAGGATGTCCTGCGGCGCCTCGGTATAATTGTAATAGGCGCCGGGCTTCGGTCCGGTTGCCAGGATGCCGGAATTATACGGCCCGCCGAGAACGATGCCGATGCCGCGCTTCTGGCATAGCGGCAGGAAGGATTGTAGCGCCTCCTGCTCCAGCAGCGTATAGCGCCCGGCAAGCAGGAACAGGTCGAAGTCGCCGCGCTCGGCAAGTGTCTGGGCAACCTGCCATTCGTTGATGCCGCTGCCGAACGCCTTGATGATGCCCTGGTCACGCAGGGACAGCAGCCCGTAATAGCCCGAGCGCATGAACTCCTCGATGCGCTGGTCCGCGGCCTCCTTGCTGCCATGGGTGAAGACGTCGACGTCATGCACAAAAAGAATGTCGATGCGGTCGACGCCGAGGCGTTCCAGCGAGGCTTCGAAGGAGCGCATGACGCCGTCATAGCTGTAGTCAAAAACCTCGCGGCGCGACGGCGTGTCGAAGAACTTGCCGATGCCGGTGCGCTGGTCCGGCGGGCAGGCGCGCATGATGCGGCCGACCTTGCTCGACAGCACATAGTCGTCGCGCTTTTTCGAGCGCAGGAACGGATTGAGCCGCGTTTCCGACAGGCCAAGCCCGTAGAGCGGCGCGGTGTCGTAGTAGCGGCAGCCGACCCGCCATGCAGCCTCCAGGGTGGCGTTGGCATCCTCATCGGAGACAGCGCGATAGAGGTTGCCGAGCGGCGCTGTGCCGAAGCCAAGCTCCGTGAACGCGATGCCGCCATTGCCGATGCGGTCGAAATGCCGTGTCTTCATATGCTGCCGTTTCCTATTTCGTATGTCCCGAGACTATCATGCCTGAGGCGCTGCAAAAGCACTCCGAGCCGTTGGACACGAACTTTCACGGTGATAGCATGAGCAAAAACAAGCTGTTCGGGGAAGATGTGACCAAACAATCCAGATGGGTTTTTGAGGGCAGCAAGCTGGTGGGTCTGTCATGACGAATGCCGGCACAGATCTGTTCAGGATTGCACTCGACGAACTTGGCACGGTGCTGGCTCGGATCGGCGAAAGCCGTATCGACGCCGCCCGCCACACCAACATGGAGTAGGCGTCATGCGCTACGAGCTGATGCTGCCGCACCAGATCCGCAAGGCGATCGCCGAGAACTGGCCGGTCGTGCTCCCGCTCGGCGTGCTCGAATACCATGGTGAGCACATGGCCGTCGGCATGGATACGCTGGCGGTGGTCAAGATGCTGGAGCTGTTCGAAAAGGAAGCCAACATCGCCATCCTGCCAGCCTTCTACTATGGCGCGGCGAGCTACGCGGTGGCGCCGCCAGAGGGCAATGGCTCGGTTCAGGTCGGCGGCAGGGCGCTGGCGCCGTTCGCGGAGGAACTGTTCTACAGCCTGCTGCGCATCGGTTTTCGCAACATCCACGTCATCATCCACCACCAGACCGAGAACTTTGTTGCCGGCATGCCGACCGATCTCGCCTTCAAGACCGCTGGCCGCCAGGCGATCTTCCGCTTTCTCGAGAAGGAGCGCGGCGAGGGCTGGTGGGCCTCCGAGACGATGGCCGGCTACTATGCCGAGCACGCCGAGGGCGGCAATTTCTTCAACTGGATACAAGTGCATCCGCTGATGCCGACGGTGACGGACGGCCAGTATCCCTTCGATCATGCCGGCATCGGCGAGACGTCGCTGATGCTGGCGCTGCGCCCAGAAGCGGTGGACGCCGGCCACTTCGCCGACAATACGGGATGGTATACGGCGACCGCCCCTGAGGCCTCGACGGAACTGGGGCAAAAGGGCGTCGCGATGATCCTCGAGCATATGCGGGCGATATTGTCACGCTAACGGATGCGCCATTTCGAGCGTTGCAGGATGCAGGATGAAAACCGTAGCGATCCTTCGCGCCCCCCTCTGTCTGCCGGACATCTCCCCCACAAGGGGGGAGATTCGCTGTTTCAGCCGCCCCGCTCATTCCTGCGTCGTTGGAGATTAGCGAAAACCGGCGTGACGGCCGATCTCCCCCCAAGTGGGGGAGATGTCCGGCAGGACAGAGGGGGGCGCTGTCCCGCCGGCGTTCAAAAGCATCCACAGTTGCAAACGCTCGAAGGAGTGGCGAGGGCCTACTTCACCGCGCCTGCGGTCATGCCCATGATCAGGTAGCGCTCCAGCGCGATGCCGATGACGGCGAGCGGCGTTATCGCGGCGGTGGCGAGTGCGGCCATCGACCACCAGTTGATGCCCTGCGAGCCGGTCTGGCTCGCCACCATGACGGGAATGGTTTTTGCGTCGGTCGAGGTCAGCAGTGCGGCGAAGAAATACTCGTTCCAGCACAGCACCATCGCCAGGATGAAGGCCGCGACCATGCCCGGCAGCGCGATCGGCATGACGATGCGGAAGAAGGCGCCCCAGATCGACAGGCCGTCGACGAGGGCTGCTTCCTCCAGTTCGACCGGGATCGAATTGAACTGGTCGCGCATGATCCAGATGACGATCGGCAGCACCATCAGCGTGTAGAGCAGGATCAGCCCGATGCGCGTGTCGAGCATGCCGACTTCCCGGTACAGCACGAGAAAGGGCAGGGCGAGCACCACCGGCGGCAGGATCAACTGCGACAGGAAGAAGAAGGAGATGTCCTCGTTCTTGAACCAGGCGAAGTGATAGCGGAAGCGGGTGAGGCCGTAGGCGGCGAGGCTGCCGATGACGATGGCGAGGCTCGATGCACCGACCGAGGTGATGACCGAATTCATGAAGCGCTTGATGAACTCGTCGCGCACCGTCGAGGTCCGGAAGATCGCATCCGGCGACAGGCCGAGCGAGCGCCAGCCCTTCCAGTCCGGCTGGAAGTCGACGAACGGGATGAGATGGCCCTGGGTGACGTCGACCGCGGTCTTGAACGAGGTGGTTATCGTCCAGTAGATCGGGAACAGGCAGATGAAGGCCCAGAACACCAGCGCGCCATAGATGAAGACGCGGTTGGCGAAAAAGCTCGCCGGCGAGCGGATTTCGGAAGCGGCATAGTCGGTGGTCTGAACGCTCATCTGGCCGCCTGTCAGTTGACGTTGCGCACGAAGCGATTGGCGAATTTCAACAGCCACGTCACGAACACGATGATGATGATGAGGTAGGCCATCGCCAGCATGGTGCCGTAGCCGACATTCGAGCGGTCGCGATACTCGCGGTAGATGAAGCTCGACACGGAATCGGTCGCGCCGCCCGGGCCGCCCGAGGTGACGGTGATGATGATGTCGGCCAGCTTCAGCTTGAAGATGATTCGCAGGATGATCGCCGTCACCGATACCGGCAGCATCAGCGGAAACGTGACCTGCCAGAACGTCTGCCAGGCATTGGCGCCGTCGACCCTGGCCGCCTCAAGCACCTCGCGCGACATCGCCTGAAGGCCGGCGAGCAGCATGATCATCATGAACGGGATGAACGTCCAGGCATCCAGCACCATGATCGAGATGCGGGCGGTGATCGGGTTTGAGAAGAAGGCGGGGTTTTCCCAGCCGAGCTGGCGCGCCAGCGCCGCGGCCGGCCCGAAGCGGTATTCCATCAGCGATTTGCCGATCATCCACGACACCGCGACCGGCGACAGCATCAACGGCATCAGGAAGACGACACGGAAGAATTTGCGCGCGCGGATTTGTGCGTTTAGCAGCAAAGCGAGGCCAAATGCGATGACGTATTCGACCAGCACCGCCAGCACATAGAGCACCATATTGAACAGCGCGTTGCGGTAATAGGGATCCGCCAGCATCTGCCAGAAATTGTCGAGCCCGTTGAACTTGCGGCCGGAGAAGGAACTGAGGTTCCAGTCGGTCAGCGCAATGTAGAAGCCGAACAGCGTCGGGAAGATCACCATGGCGATGGTGAACAGCAGCGCCGGCAGCAGGAACAGCGCGCGCTGGCCGTCTTCGCCGCGTGTCAGCACCTGGCCGACGCCGAGTGCAACACCCCACAGCACATAGGCATAGACGACCGGCCGCCAGGTCTCGAAGCCGATCGTGTTGACCTCTGACTTGTAAAGGATCTGGACTGCGATCACGGCCAGCAGGCCGAGCGTCGCAGTGGCCATCAACGCCCGGCCGAGCCGCTTGCGGCCCGGCGATATCAGATCGGATGGAGCGGCGTTTGCCGGCCACGCACTGGTGGGCAAGGTCTGGTCAGCCACGCGTCCCGTCCGTTCACTGAAGGCTGCTATGACCGGCTGGCCGGTCAAGCTGTTATGACCGGCTGGCCGGTCAAGCTGTTATGACCGGCTGGCCGGTCAAACTGGGGTCCGGCGGCTTTGCGTCGCCGGACCGCGGTTCCTAAAATCTCAACCTACATGCCGAGCGAGGCCTTGTAGAGCTTGATCTGGTTTTCGCGGCCGATCTGGTCGGTCAGCTTCTCCCAGGCGGCTGCAATGGCGTCGGCGCCTTCCTGTGCCGTCATCTTGCCGGCAAATGTATTGGCCAGGATGTCCTCGGCGGCGCTATAATATTGGAAGATGCCGGGGATACGCGGCTCGATCGCGGCGTTCGGATGGTTGTAACTGTCGGCCTCCGACTTCAGATATGAGGTGATGAAGGCCTCGTCGTAACCGGCCGCCACCCATTCCGGAACGTCGAAATGCGAGTTGCGGTAAGGCTGGAAGCCGGACGGATACGCCGCGCACCAGAGCGACAGGTCCTTGCCGCCGAGATGGGCCGCGGCCGACCATGCCGCCTTCTTCTTCTTTTCATCCGAATCGACACGAGCCATGACGTAGACGCCCCAGCCGAGATAGGCGCAGTTCGGCGCATGGTTCGGGCCGCTGGCCAGTTTGTCCCACTGGCCGGTCTTGGAATTGTAGACGTCGTCCGAGCCCGGCAGGATCGAGAAGCCGGTGACGTCGCCGACGACAGAACTGTCGTTGGTCTTGACGTTGGAGCCGACGTCGCCCCACCAGGTGACCATCGAACCGGTGCCGGCCAGGAACTGCTGGAAGGCGGTGGTGTTCGGGTCGGCGTTGATCTGGTCGGCAGGCTGCGACGGCAGCGCGTCGATCACGTCCTGGATGGCCCGCACCCAGGCTGGATTGTTGATGCGCGGCTTCATCGTATCGGCATCGAACAGCCAGGCCTTGTCGTCGGGATGCTTGGCATAGGCGCTGGCGCGGCTGCCGAGGAAATAGAAGCCGAAGCCGCCCCACGCCTTGGGCGCGTCGAGATAGCCAAAAACGTCCTGGCCCTGGAACTGCTTGCCCTTGAGGAATTTTGTCACCGCCTGCACCTGCTGCCAGGTCTTCGGCACGCCCCATTCACCGCCACCGCCGCCGTCCTTCCACGCCTTGGCGAGGTCGGCATCGGCAAACACGTCGGTGCGGTAGTTGAAGTTGTGCGCGTCGCCATCGACGGTCACGCGGTACTGCTTGCCGTCCCAGGTGCCGACCGGTGGCTGCAGATAGGCCACGACGTCCTTCATGTCGATCTGGTCCTTGACCCAGTCCGGCATTTCGGACGTGAGGCCCTTGCCGCAGACGTCGCCTTCGAACGGCGCGCCCATCTCGATGATGTCGAAATCGACGGTGCCGGTGGCGATCGACTGCTGCAGGCGGGCATTGTAGTCCGCCTGCGCCAGGTCGATCCAGTTGATCTTGGCGCCGGTATAGGTCTCCCAAGGCTTCAGGAAGCCGCGAAACAGCACATTGTGCAGGTTCTGGTTGTTGAGCCCCATGAAGGTGAGTTGGACGCCGGCGAATTCGCCTTCCTTGACGCTGGCCTTGGTCGCCTCCAGGCAAAGCTCGCCGACCTGCTGGAAGTCGGCATCGGTCGGCTGGCCCTTGCCGACACCGGGGATCTGCAGGATCTGCGCGCGCAATTCGCTTGCGGCGGAAGCCGGGCGCGTCAGCGCGCCAAGCCCGGCGCCGGATGCCGCTGCGACCGCGGCCATGCTGGCCGCGCCCTTGAGGACATCGCGGCGCGTGGCTCCCGCGCGCATGAATTGGTTGTAAAGGCTGACTTTCATTTCGTTCCTCCCAGAATCTCTATGGTGATTGTTCGGGTGTTTGGAGCGCTGGAAATGTTCCCCAACAACAGCGGCTCCCAGAAATAGCGGCCCAAGTTTTCCTCCGCAACGCTTCGACTTCCGTGGTCCGACCACCGTGCCGGCGCGCCCGGAACAGGGTCAAAACCCGAGCCCTTTCACTATTCTCACAACCAGGTGCCGTGTCAAACGCGAACAGAGTTTTTTATCTATAAAAGACTGACTTGCCCTCGCTGTTTGCGTTGTTTAGCTTCACCGCAACGAAAGGGGGGCCAATGGCTCAAGTCGCGATCAGCAATGTGGCCAAGGCGTTCGGAACCGTCAAGGTCCTGCACGGTGTCAGCGTCGATATCGCCGACGGGCAGTTCGTGGTGCTGGTCGGCCCTTCGGGGTGCGGCAAGTCCACGCTGCTCAGGATGGTGGCGGGGCTGGAGACCGTTTCCGGCGGCACGATCGCCATCGGCGACCGTGTCGTCAACCATCTGCCGCCGGCCAAGCGCGACATCGCCATGGTGTTCCAGAACTACGCGCTCTATCCGCACAAGACGGTCGAGCAGAACATGGCCTTTGCGCTAAAACTGCGCAAGACCGATCCGGCCGATGTCGCCGAGCGGGTCAAGCGCGCCGCCGATATCCTCGATCTCAACCCCTATCTCAAGCGCTATCCGCGCCAGCTCTCGGGCGGCCAGCGCCAGCGCGTCGCCATGGGTCGCGCCATCGTGCGCAACCCGCAGGTGTTTTTGTTCGACGAGCCGCTGTCTAACCTCGACGCCAAGCTGCGCGTCCAGATGCGCACCGAGATCAAGGAACTGCACCAGCGGCTGAAGACCACCACCATCTATGTCACGCACGACCAGATCGAGGCCATGACCATGGCCGACAAGATCGTCGTGATGCGCGACGGCCGCATCGAGCAGGTCGGCGCGCCGCTGGAACTGTTCGACCGGCCGGCCAATTTGTTCGTCGCCGGCTTCATCGGCTCGCCGTCGATGAACCTGCTCAAGGGCGTGGTGCGCAAGGGCGACAAGCCCATCGTGGAGATCGCAGGGACGCCGTTCCCGATGGCTGCGAGCAGCAAGGTGGAGGACGGGCGCAATGTCGTCTACGGCGTCCGGCCCGAGCATCTCGAAATCCACCCCGACGGCGTGCCGGCGAAGATTTCCGTCGTCGAGCCGACCGGTTCCGAAACGCTGGTGTTTCTGCGTTTCGGCGAGGGCGAGATGGTGGCGCTGTTCCGCGAGCGCCACGACTTCAAGCCGGGCGACACGCTGCATCTGAAACCGTGGCTCGACCAGGTCCATCTCTTCGACGCAGAGACCGGCAATCGTCTCTAAAACACTTTGAATTGCGCATGATCTTGTCCGAAAACCGACAGCGCTTCGGGATCATGCGCCAGGCTTCGCATCAAAAAGCCCGTTCGGGAGGGAACTATGCTCAAAGGGATCAATCCGCTGCTCAATGCCGACGTGCTCCAGGCGTTGCGGGCGATGGGCCATGGCGACGATTTGATCATCGCCGACACCAACTTCCCCTCCGATTCGGTGGCGCGCCAGACGGTGCTCGGTCGGCTGCTGCGCATCGATGCGCCGGCCGCTGACGTGATCAAGGCGGTGCTGTCGCTCTATCCGCTGGACACTTTCGTCGACGATGCCGCCGCCCGCATGGAGATCGTCGGCAAGCCGGACGAGATCCCCGCCGTGCAGCAAGAAGTGCAAAGCGAGATCGATGCTGCGGAGGGCAAGGCCTGGCCGATGATTTCGGTCGAGCGCTACGCCTTCTACGAACGTGCCAAAAAGGCCTATTGCGTCATCCAGACCGGCGAGCGCCGCTTCTATGGCTGTTTTGCCTTCCGCAAGGGCGTCGTTCCGCCGGACGCGGAGTAGCGGGATGCCAGGCAAGCCTGTGGTCATCAAGCCTGTCGTCATATTGGG
Organism: Mesorhizobium sp. WSM4815; assembly: GCF_055811575.1. Classification (NCBI taxonomy): domain Bacteria; kingdom Pseudomonadati; phylum Pseudomonadota; class Alphaproteobacteria; order Hyphomicrobiales; family Phyllobacteriaceae; genus Mesorhizobium; species Mesorhizobium sp. WSM4815. The sequence continues at coordinate 176,896 of NZ_JBVVQS010000098.1, forward strand.
CGTCTTCGTCGCCGACACCGCCTACCGCGCCGCCCGCCAGCCGCGCATGGGCGAGACGATCCTTGGAACATCCTTCACCCTCGGCCCGGGCGGCAAGGGCTCCAACCAGGCGGTCGCGGCCGGCCGTCTCGGCGCCGACATCACTTTTTTGACGCGCCTTGGCGTCGATCCCTTTGCCGAGATGGCCAGGCAAACCTGGACGCAGGCCGGGGTGAAGAGCGCCGTCATCGACACGCCGGAGAGTTATACGGGTGCGGCCTATATCTTCGTCGAGGAGACGAGCGGCAACAACGCCATCATCGTCAGCCCGGGTGCGGCCATGCTGATTTCGCCCGACGACATCGAGGCCAACGCAGGCCTGATCCGCTCGGCCGGCGTCTTCGTCACCCAGCTCGAGCAGCCGATCGAGGCGGCGATGCGGGCGCTGGAGATCGCGCGCGGGGCAGGGGTGACGACCATCCTCAACCCGGCGCCCGCGGCAAGCCTGCCCGAGCGCATCTACACGCTCTGCGACTATGTCACGCCCAACGAGACCGAGGCCGAGGAACTGACCGGCATCAAGGTGTCGTCCATCGACGACGCCCGCCGCGCCGCCGATCGTTTGCTTGGAAAAGGCGCCGGCGCGATTATCGTGACGCTCGGCGAACAGGGCGCGCTGCTGCACACGGCCAGCCGATCCGACCATGTCGGCGCGATCAATGCCGGCACCGTCGTCGAGACAACCGGCGCAGGTGACGCCTTCAATGGCGGCCTGGCGGCAGCACTTGCGAGAGGCGTGGAACCGCTGCAAGCAGTCCGCTTCGCCTGCGCCGTCGCCGGCATCTCGGTCACCCGGCCGGGCACGGCGCCGTCGATGCCGACGCTGCAAGAGGTCGAGGCGCTGCTTGCCAGGGGCTGAAGCCTCCGGCCCGCTGTCAAACGGATCGCGGTACGACTCTAGTTCCTCTAGACAGGGGTTTGGTTCTTTGACTGACGGTCGCGCTGCCGGCCGGCCTGCAGCTGCCAAACTCCAACCTCTGCGATTTGCCAAATCCCACCACGCCTTCGTCATCCTAGGGCGAAGCAAGGAGCGAAGCGACGCGGCGCAGACCCTAGGATCCATGCCGTTACCTCGGAGCGCTGCTGCGGTGCAGGACCTTCGATCGCCGAGGGACAGCGCCCCCATCTGTCCTGCCGGACATCTCCCCCACGAGGGGGGAGATCGGCAGCTTCGCGGACAGCGTCCTTTTTGCAAGGCTGGTGATTGGCGAAATCAGTGATGAAGGCCGATCTCCCCCCTTGTGGGGGAGATGTCCGGCAGGACAGAGGGGGGCGCGAAGGATCGCTACGGAACGCTCTTATTCTGGGCCGGGACCAACTGCTGCGATCATCCACCAACGCGCCAGGAACCATGTCGGGAGCAGCGGGTTTGGCTTGGACGACATGTTCGGTCTCTCCGAAGGAGAATACGATGACATCAGCAAGCAAAACCACAGCAGTTGCCGCGGCGTTGGCTATGCTGGCCTCGCCGGCGCTATCCCAGACGAGCCCACCTGCGCCCGCCGCACCTGCACAAGGTTCACAGCCATCGCCAGGCGGGCCAACCGAAGAGTCCATGCGCCAAACGATGCGTGAGATGATGACTGAGATGCTGGAGGAGAGAATGCCGGAGCATCGCCGCCCCCGAGCAGAGCGGCGAGGTGGCGACCGTTGGCATCGCGATTTCCGACGGCATGACGGACGCCGAATGGGAGGCGGGATGATGCATGGCGCACGGATGCGAATGATGTTCGCCATAGTCGACGCCGACGGCGATGGTGCGCTTTCTCAAATCGAGGTTCAGGATTTTGTCGAGCGGATCTTCAATGCCGTCGACGAGGACGGCGACGACAGCGTCGACAGGGAGGAAATCCGATCCTTCTTCCACGGAGGTGCCGACGAAACGGGTGAATAAATCCGCAGGTGGAACCGCTGCAGGCGGTCCGCTTCGCCTGCGCGGCATTTCGGTGATTTGACGCGGCCGGGCCGTCGGTGCCGACGCTGCAAGAGGGTTGCTCGCCAAGGGGTGAGCGCGCAGCGCCGGCGCTCCCGACTTAGTTCATTCCGACCACGGTGACATATTAGCCACAGTGAATATGAATCGGCAAACCTGGCTTGCGTCTTTGCCATTGGTGTCCCGTAATGGGTCACAGGGTCTGGCACCGCAATTGCACGGTCAGCAATGCCGGGGGGCAATTTTGACCTGGCAATCGGGGGGTAGTCTGCCCCGTCGCTTCGCAAATGGAGCGGCGGGCTCTTTCACGGCGCTACTCCATCAGAAGCCGGATAGGAACGGCCGTGTTTGCAAAGCTCGCGGAGGCGTTCTAGCCGCGAACGCCGGACAATTCGCGAACCTCCGCCCGCAGCGCCTGTAGCTCCGCCAGGATCATGGCCTGATCGCTGTGCAGCGTCGCCCTGTCGGCCGATTCTACGGCTTCATGCTCGGCCTCCATCGCCGAAACGATCACGCCGATGAACAGATTGAGCACGGTGAACGAGGTCGCGATGATGAACGGGATGAAGAACAGCCAGGCGGCCGGATAGACCTCCATGACCGGGCGCACCACGCCGTCCGACCAGCCTTCGAGCGTCATGACCTGGAAAAGCGTGAACAGCGATTTTGGTATGCCGCCGAACAGTTCGGGAAAGGACGAGCCGTAGAGCTTCGTCGCCATCACCGCGAAGACGTAGAACACCAGCCCGAGCAGCAGCATGATCGAGCCCATGCCGGGCAAGGCGGTGATGAAGCCGGTGACGACACGGCGCAGCGACGGAACGATGCTGATCAGGCGCAGCACCCGCAGGATGCGCAGCGCCCGCAGTACCGAGAGCGACCCGGTCGTGGGGATCAGCGCAAAACCGACGACGAAGAGGTCGAAGATGCGCCATGGATCGCGTAAGAAACGCGTTCTGTAGACGACCAGCCGGATCGCGAGTTCGACCACGAAGACGCCGAGGATCGCGCGGTCGATGGCCGTTAGAAGCGGGCCAAAAGCAGCAATCGCATCGGGCGAGGTTTCGAGGCCGAGCGTGACGGCGTTGATCAGGATCAGGACCATGATCGCGAGGTCGAAGCGGCGCGATTCGATGAGCGATTTCAGGGCATCCAAGGCTTGTTCTCCGTTAGAGCATCGGACCCGAAAATGGGAACCGGGCCTGGGAAAATCCAATGCTCAAACGCATATGGCCAGCTTGTGACGCACCGAGTACAAAAAGTTGATAACTCTCAGGAACCGACGTCGAAACTTTTTGTAATTAAGGAACCTAGTTCCTCTGCACAGAGGACTTGGTTCTTCGACCGAGCCTGAAAGGGATTGTCGACGGTCCAGCAGCGCAATCTCCAACGTCCGCGATTAGCCGCAGGCCACCACACCTTCGTCATCCCAGGGCGGAGCAGGAGCGAAGCGACGCGGCGCAGACCCTGGGATCCATGCCGTTACATCAACCGAAGAATGCTACGGCCCAGAACGGCGCTTGCATCCGCAACGGTGGCAGTTACCCTTTTATCATGACCGGCTATGCCTAAATGACCGCGAGCCAGAAGCGCGGCACGATCTACATCGGTGTCACCAATGATCTTGGCCGCCGCATGCCAGAGCACAAATCTGGCGAAGGCTCGCGCTTCACCAGCCGCTACGGCGTGCAGCGCCTGGTCTGGTACGAAGAACATTTCGACATTCGCGACGCCATCCAGCGCGAGAAGTCGCTGAAGCGCTGGCCGCGCGCCAGTGGAAGATCGAACTGATCGAGAAGGCCAATCCAGAATGATTCGAGCTTTTTCGCGGAACCGGGTGGTAGCGTTCGGTTCCCGGCCGCTGCATTCCTCGGCTGAGGTAACGGCATGGATCCCAGGGTCTGCGCCGCGTCGCTTCGCTCCTTGCTCGTCGGGACCAACATGCAGCGAAGATCTGCAAACCCGCCAGGAACCATGCGGGGGAGCAGCGGGTTTGGCTTGGATGCCTTGGACGAAATTCGGGAAAGGAATTCGGAAATGGCTGGTCTCGTTGGCAAGTTTGCCGGGAAAGCCCCGGCGCCTCGCAAGGGCATGGCTAGTCCCAGACTGAGTGAGAAAGCCTTCAAGGCGAGATACAAGCAGCAATTCGTCGACCCGGCATTCGAACCGCTCGCCCAGTCGATTGAGCAAATCGCTTCGATCGCCTGGCAGGCTTATGCGGATTCCCGCAAGAGCCCGATCACGAGGAAAGCCGGTCCTGCGTTCAGCGACCCCGACTACGATCTGTCCGTCGATTGGATTGCGGCGCACGAAGCCGTGCTGCAGGCGCAGCGTCGGTACGAGGATCTAACGGTGCCGCCGCGTCTGTTGATCATCAACGGGTCGTCGCGCAGCGAGCACACCTGTCCCGGCGAGATGTCGAAGAGTTTCCGGCTCGCCGAAATCGCCCGTGAGACCATCGACAAGGAAACGAAACTTGCAGTCGAAATTCTCGATCTGTCGCGGCTTGCTTCCGAATACGGGAGGAACATCCATCCGTGCAAGGCGTGCTTTTCGACGGCCGCTCCGCTCTGCCATTGGCCCTGTTCCTGCTATCCCAACCATTCGCTTGGGCAAGTTCAGGACTGGATGAACGAAATCTACCCGATGTGGGTCGCCGCCCATGGCGTCATGATCATCTCGCCGGTGAATTGGTATCAGGTTTCCTCGCCTGTCAAACTGATGATGGACAGGCTTGTCTGCGCTGACGGTGGCAATCCAGACCCCTCGCTGACACAAGGCAAGGATGCGGCAAAGGCAAAGCAGGTCGAACTGGCCGGGTGGGACTATCCGCGTCATCTGGCAGGCAGGCTGTTTTCTGTGATCGTGCACGGCGATGTCGAAGGTGCGGAGAATGTGCGGCATTCCATCGCCGACTGGCTGCGCTTCATGAAGTTGTCGCCGGCCGGCCCCAGCGCCGAGCTCGATCGCTACATCGGTTACTGGAAGCCGTACGCTACAAGCCATGATGAACTCGATGCCGACGAGACAATCCAGGAAGAAGTTCGCAACGCCGCCCGCTCGCTCGCCGAAGCCGTCGTCGAACGTCGGGCGGGCCGTTTCCGTCAGATCGGCATCGGCCTGGAAGACCCGCGGCAAAAATAGGCGATCCCGATCACCGAAGCCCGGAGTCCCCGAATTCTGCACGGAAGCCAGTCCGAGCTTGGTCGGCGAACGTGCCGAGCATCGGCTCACGGAGCGTTGAGAAAATGCTCTTATGAAAGCCGCGAGCGCCGCGCCGAGCTGGATCTGCAGATCAGCCTGCTCAACGAGCATGAGACCACGCGGCTGGTCGAAACCGCCCTGACGGAGCGTTTGAAAGTTCCGACGCCGGCAGATGACGAACTGCCCCGATAGCTCAGAACGTCGATCCGCAAGCGGTGATGAGCCAGATCGAACAGGTTTCTGAAAATCAGACCAAACGCTAGATTTATCGGGTGCCAGGGTCGACCCGAATATCTGAATTGCCGGTCCGGCATTCAGAGTTTTTTTCATTTCCAATCAGCTAAGTGATTGAAAATGGCGCGAGTGACGGGGCTCGAACCCGCGACCTCCGGCGTGACAGGCCGGCACTCTAACCAACTGAGCTACACCCGCGCAAGACGAGCACGGTCAGCCGTGTTCGTCGTTGGGGCGGTGGATAAGGCGTAAGCCACCGGGTGTCAAGCGGAGCGCGACAGCATAACAGCAAACAGCAGAAGGTTTTTTGACAAGCCGGATTTTGCCGCCGAAAACGACCAGCGGCGAGGCCGTTGCGCGCTCATTTGGCCTTGCGAACCCCGTCCTAACTGCTTAAAGGTCCGCCCCGGAGCGGGCGATTAGCTCAGTTGGTAGAGCGCTTCGTTTACACCGAAGATGTCGGCGGTTCGAGCCCGTCATCGCCCACCAAATTTCTTAAGGAAATTCACATAGGTACCAGCTTCCAGTTCCCGGTGACCTCGGCAACCGCCACCGATATAAGCCTTGAAATGGTGGCGATGGTCCAGCGTACTTGACTGGCAACCCGCTAGCCGTGATCTTGCATCCGGGACGCTACAGGTAACTGGGCATGGGCTGGCGGGCAGACAGGGCATACGGAGAAGCTGAAAAAGAGGCCTACCACAAGTGGCAGGCCTCCCTGACGCGTACGGAATACCTCCTGGCAATGGGCGGCGCGCTGGCGACATTTCGTTAAGAGCCGGACAGACCGTCCTCATACTGTTCCGTCGCGGTGAAACTCAAAGGTCCCCTTCCATCGGGATATCCGCCCGACAGAGGACTTTGGAGGCATCCACGCGGTCGGCGGTAATGAAGCGGACGTTGTAGGTCTTCCCTTTCCCCCTTCTCGATCTCAAGCCAGCACTGGGCTTGCGGGCACTCCATGCTGTACTCGCCGACATAGGGGTCGCGGCCGGCGGCGTGGATGGTCGCAAGGCCTGCCGACATGGAAAAGAGAACGGCAGCCGCCGAGAGTTTCCAGCGGCGCATGTCAGTAAACCTTTGCCGTATTGTCGAAGGCTAGACAGCCCGATGCGCCAATCCGAATTCTAGGAATAACGCTGGCTTGCGCGCTCACATTGTTGAGTGCTATCGAAGCCAGATGCTTAATCGGATTTGGATTTTCGGACGTGGCCGGACGACAGTATTGCGCAAGCACGTTAATCGGTGCCTGAAGGACTTTTGCTCACCGCTGGGGGCAAAAACGGTTCTCAATGTCGGCGCGAAGCCAAACCACAGAGACAAGGAAGGCCGAGCTTACGAAGACTATTTCCCCGGCGCGGATTTCAGAACCTTGGACTTGGCCCCGCATGATGACCCCCGCCATATCCACGGGGACTTAATGAATCTTCCGGCAGATGCCGGAACCTACGATTTGGTAATCGCGAACTCGGTCATCGAACACATCGACAGGCCGTGGGTTGCCGCTCCAAACATAACCGGCCTCGTTCGGCCGGGCGGCCACCTTTTCATCGCTATGCCCTGGTTCTACCCTGTTCATGAAGGCCCGTATTTTGGCGACCATTGGCGGGCCACCCCTTCCGGGATGCGCTTTCTTTTTGAGGACATGAAAGAGATCAGGCACGACTTTTCGCCATCCAGTATCCTAGCGGTTTGGGACCGTAAGAAATATTGGAATGAGACGAACAGCACATCTGCCGGCTTTTGTATGCTGATGAGGCGGGAATAGCTTGTCTAGGAGACCTACAGTCAGTCTCTTCGCCAAAATTCGACGCGGGTATAAATTTCAATCTCGGAATAGCCTGCCGCCGCACCCAAACCGTCCGTTCCTCAGGTGCTGGTGGCAACGGTGTTCCACCCTATAAGCTTTTCGAGCCACGACGGGACACGCACCTATGCTTGTAACGGTAATGCCAGCGCCATTGCTGGCGTAGCCCGCAGTCCCGACTGCCGTCACGGCCCCGTCTGTAACGTTGTAAAGCCGGCTCTTATGCTGGTCTGCAAGGGCGGGAGCATTGTTTACACCGAAGATGTCGGCGGTTCGAGCCCGTCATCGCCCACCATGTTTTCTCAAGGGTTTGAGGTTTTCCGGTTCAGCAGCCGCCACGAAACCCGTATCGAACAGAGGCTTTGCGGACCGAATCGGCCCGTTCGCGTTCAGTGATGTACCGCGCTCCAGGTCGCCCGGTTCAACGCGAGATGGTATGCTCGTCATATTATCGGCAAGGGAGGTTCGGCATGCCTGTAACGGTTGGTGCGCACCATCTGACGCTGTTCACACACGACATGGACCGTTTCATTCGCTTTTATGAAGAAATCTTCGACGCGGAAACGAAGTTCGATCTGTCCGAACCCGGTCCCGGTGGCGGCACTCTTCGTCACTCACTTATCGACTTTGGAGGTGGCTTTGCCCTTCATCCGTTCCAAATGCCGGAACCAACGGGGTATGAAGATGGGTCGATGCAGATGGGCAAGAGAGGTCACATAGATCATCTTGCGCTGAAGGTACACGATGAAGAGGGCTTGCAGGAAGTCAGGCGACGTCTGGTGAAGGCCGGCGCTTCGGATGGGACCATTACAGATTTCGGCGCTGTCCGTCTTGTGACCTTCAAGGACCCGGATGGAATGGAGGGCGAGGTCGCGCGGTGGACCGATAGCAAACGCGTGCTCGGCTTTGAAGAACGCAAGCGGGAGCTTTGGCCAGACTGATCGCGAAGGCCGCATTGGGCTGCCTCACACCTGTTCTCCAGTCATCGGCCTTTACTGTGCTATCAGCTACCTCCGATGAGGACTGGAGTCGCTGCGCGAGTCGGTCAGGCGGGGCAACGCTATCGCGCCGCCGTTGCTCGAACAAAAATTGCGTTTAGCGTTGAAATATACTTCTCTATCCGGGAAGAGATAATAGAACAAAAAAGTACCTTGTCTTTTAATTGTTGTTAACCATGTGTTGGCCGAAATTATCCGGTTAACGCTTGAGCCAGCTATCAAGGCTATGTTCCATACCTCACCGATATATGAGTCATAGCAATGTGCGGATTCGGGGGCTATTTCGGTTCGATCCGGGATGCGGAAGCTTTGCTTGCGCGGATGACAGCTGCGATCGCCCATCGTGGGCCGGATGAGCAAGGGAAATTTATGACAGCCGACGCTGGGCTAGGCCATGCGCGGCTGTCGGTGATCGGCATCGGTGATGGCCAGCAGCCGATGTCCGACGTCTCAGGCAATTTGACGATTGCGTTCAACGGCGAGATTTTCAACTACCTGGAACTGCGCGAAGGGCTGATCGCCAAGGGCCGGCGCTTTCGCACGTCGAGCGACACCGAGGTCATCCTGCACCTGTATGACGAGATGGGCGAAGACTGCCTGTCGCTTCTGAACGGCGATTTCGCCTTCGCGATATGGGATAACAGGCGCCGACGCATGGTGCTTGCCCGAGACCGGATGGGTGTCCGGCCGCTGTTCTACACGAACAGGGACGGCGTGCTGTACTTCGCGTCGGAGATCAAGGCGCTCCTGAAGGTTCCTGGCGTCTCGGCCGAGATCGATCCGATCGCACTCGACCAGGTCTTTACGCTGTGGGCGCCGATTGCTCCCCGCACGGCTTTCCGCAATATCCACGAGCTGGAGCCGGCAAGCGTGATGATCGCGACACCGGGGCAAGTCACGATCAAGCGCTATTGGCACCTCGACTATCCGCATCGGGACGCGCCGTCGAAGCTCACCAACGAGGACGATGCGGCCGAGGAACTGCAGGCGCTGTTGAGCGATGCGGTGAGGCTTCGCATGCGCGCCGACGTGCCGGTCGGTTCGTATCTTTCGGGCGGGCTCGATTCATCCCTGGTTTCGGCGCTTGCCGCCGGCATGACTCCTCTCCAGCTGCAGACATTTTCGGTGACGTTCGACAGCGCCGAGCACGACGAAAGCGCCTTCCAGACCGAGATGGCTTCAGCCCTTGGCGCCCGGCATCGAACCGTTGCCTGCCAGGCCGGCGATATCGCCGGCGTCTTCCCCGAAGTCATCCGCTTTGCCGAGCGGCCGATCATCCGCACCGCCCCAGCCCCGCTCTACCAGTTGTCCGGCCTCGTTCGCGAGGCTGGCCTGAAAGTGGTGCTGACCGGCGAGGGCGCCGACGAGGTTTTTGCCGGCTACGATATTTTTAGGGAAGCGCGTGTGCGTCGGTTCTGCGCACGGCAGCCGGCATCGCGCATCAGGCCACAGCTGTTCCGCAAACTTTATCCCTATCTGCCGGGTCTGCAGCAGCAGTCCGTAGAGTATTTGGCGGCGTTCTTCGGCGCCGGCAACGCTGCGCTCGACGATCCGCTGTTCTCGCATCGGCCGCGCTTCAAGACCACGGCGGCGGCGAAGATTTTCTTTTCCGCTGACCTGCGCGCGACGTTGAAGGGCTATGATGCGGCCGAGGAACTGGTCAGCCGGTTGCCCCAGGCTTTTTCGCTATGGCACCCGCTGCATCAGGCGCAATATCTCGAAAGCCGCTTCCTGCTGCCGGGCTATATCCTGTCCAGCCAAGGCGATCGGATGGCCATGGCGCATGGGATCGAAGGACGGTTTCCCTATCTCGACCATCGCCTGGTGGAGTTTGCCGCAAGACTTCCGCCTGACATGAAGCTGAAGGGGCTGGTCGAAAAGCACATATTGCGCAAAGCGGCGGGGCATCTGCTTCCCAGCGCGATCGGGGAGCGTGCCAAGCAGCCCTACCGGGCGCCGGAAGCCCGCTCCTTCGTTGGAGCCGGCGAACTGGACTATGTGCGTGATTGCTTAAGTGAAGCGAACATCGCTGCCGGCGGACTGTTCAACGCCAAGGCGGTGGTCAGCCTTCATGAGAAATGCCGCACGCAGCCAGCGTCGGGATTCCGCGACAACGCTGCCTTCGTCGGCATCCTGTCGACGCAGCTGTGGCAGAAGAATTTCACCGGCCAAGAAGCCAGTGCAGCAAGAGCAGCTTGAGGAATCCAGGGAAGGGAAAAAATGATGATAACAATCAAGGACAAGGTCAGAGCCTTTATCGTCGACAATTTCTTGTTCGGCGACACGTCTTACGAACTTGCAGATACAGCCTCGCTGATCGAGAACGACATCATCGACTCGACCGCCGTGGTCGAACTCGTGGCGTTCATCGAGGATACCTTCGGCATTGCGATGGTCGATTCCGACATCGTGCCGGCTAATCTGGATTCGATTGACCGTATTTCGTCCTTCATCAAGGCGAAAGCGCCGGCAGTCTAGGCGCGATCGGCGAGGAGCGTCCGTGCGGATCGAACATTTTCTGGCCGCGAATGCCGCTGCCCAACCTGCCAAGACGGCATTGATCACCGGGCATAAAAGGCTGAGCTACGAAGAATTTTACGATCTCTCGAGCCGCCTTGCCGCTGCGCTTTTCGCGAACGGCGTCAGGCGCAACGACCGGGTCGTCGTTTTCATGGACAATTGCTGGGAGATCGCGGTTTCGATTTTCGCCGTGCTCAAGGCAGGGGCGACCTTCATCCCGGTCAACCCATCGACCAAGGCCGAAAAGCTTGCCTACATCCTTGCCGATTGCGACGCTGCTGCGATCCTCACCCAGGCAAAACTGATGCCCGTGGTCACTGAAGCCTGCGGCGGCAACACCGGCATCTTCGTGGCTTCGACCGTCGGTGCCGATGGTCAATGCCCGGTGGGGGCCACATCCCTGGCCGACTGCCTGACGCTTGAAGCCGGAGAGATCGACCACCGCGGCATCGACGTCGATCTGGCGATGTTGATCTACACGTCGGGCTCGACCGGCCGGCCCAAGGGCGTGATGATAACGCACCGCAATTGCGACGCGGCCTCGGACTCCATCACCACCTATCTGCGCAACACGTCCGACGACATCATTTTGAATGTGCTTCCGCTCGCCTTCGACTATGGCCTTTATCAGTTGCTGATGGCCGTCAGGCTCGGCGCCACGCTCGTGCTCGAAAAGTCCTTCGCCTTTCCTCAGGCGATCTTTGAGCGTATCCGCGAGGAGGGCGTCACCGGTCTTCCGCTGGTGCCGACGATGGCAGCGATGATCCTGCAGATGCGTGACCTGGAGCCGGGCTTCCTGCCCAGCGTTCGCTATATTTCCAACACGGCGGCGGCCTTGCCGCCGGCCCATATTGAACGCCTGCGCTGCCTTTTCCCCGGTGTCAGGCTGTATTCGATGTATGGCCAGACCGAATGCAAGCGCTGCACCTATCTGCCGCCCGAGGAACTCGACCGCCGGCCGGGATCAGTCGGCATAGCCATTCCGAACACCGAAGTGTTTGTCGTCGACGACAACGGGCAACGCGTGCCACCAGGTGTGGCGGGTGAGCTGGTCATTCGCGGACCGCACGTCATGCAGGGTTATTGGCGCAACGAAGCTGCGACCGAACGAGCGCTGCGACCGGGCCCGAACCGTTGGGAGAAGGTTCTCTACACCGGTGACCTGTTCAGGACCGATGAGGACGGCTTTCTCTATTTCGTCGGCCGCAAGGACGACATCATAAAGACGCGGGGAGAGAAGGTGGCGCCGAAGGAAGTGGAAGCCGTGCTTCACGGCCATCCGGGCATCGCCGAGGCCGTTGTCGTCGGTGTGCCGGATCCGCTGCTCGGGCATGCGATCGGCGCGCTCGTCATACGCTCGGACCCGAAGCTCAGCGAAAAGGATGTCATGCGCCACTGCGCCCGTCATCTCGAGGATTTCATGGTGCCCAAAATCATAGAGTTCCGCCTGGAATTGCCGAAGACGGATACGGGCAAGGTCAGCCGCCGGCTTGCGTCGGAGATGATGGAGGCCGCGCAATGAGCGTTCGCCCCGGCGATGACGCGCCGACCATTCTGGCGCAGGCCCTGGCGATCGACCCCGGCGCCGAAACGGACAGGATCGTGACCGCCTTGCGCCAGCAGTTGCGCGGCATTCGCAAGCGCGGCCTCGTGCTCGGTCTTTCCGGCGGGATCGATTCCAGCGTTTCGGTGGCGTTGGCGGCGCGAGCCGTCGGGCCTCAGAATGTACTGTGCCTGTTCATGCCGGAAAACGATTCCGATCCGGAAAGTCTGCGGCTCGGCCGGCTTGTCGCCGGCACTTTCGGTCTCGATTCTATTGTGGAGGATATCGGGCCGATCCTGCGCGCCATGGGCTGCTATCAGCGTCGCGACGCCTTCATCCGCGAATTGGTCCCGGACTACGGCGAAGGCTGGGCCTCGAAGATCGTGATTGCGAACGCCCTCGAGCATGACGGCTACAATATTTCGTCGCTGGTGGTGCAGGACTCCGGGGGCAAGCAGACCAAACTGAGAATGCCGCTGCCGGTCTATCTCGGCATCGTCGCTGCCACCAACATGAAGCAGCGCACCCGCAAGCAGATCGAATATTTTCATGCCGACCGCCTGAACTTCGCCGTTCTCGGAACGCCCAACCGGCTGGAATACGATCAGGGCTTCTTCGTCAAGAACGGTGACGGCGCGGCGGACGTCAAGCCGATCGCGCACCTCTATAAAACGCAGGTCTATGCGCTCGCGGCCTATCTCGGCGTGCCCGAGGAAATCCGCAATCGGCCGCCGACCACCGATACCTACTCGCTGGCGCAGACGCAGGAGGAGTTCTACTTCTCGCTTTCCTATGACCGCATGGATCTTTGCCTTTGCGGCCTCAACAACGGCGTGGCGGCCGAAGTGGTGGGGCAGGCGGCAGGACTGGACGCCTCGCAGGTGGAACGCGTCTGGGCCGACATCGCCGCCAAACGCAAGGCAACGCGCTACCTGCACCTGCGCCCGCAACTCGTTGATGAGGTCGAGGAAGTCAGTGCCTGAGCTGGCTCTCGATCCAGGTCACGCGAAGCGCGTCAGGTGAAGTGACCCAGCCGGCTCCACTGCTCGCCCGCAAGCCCGTTCAGGAAAGCTTGCGAGTTCTTCATGGCATCCAGAAGCTCTGGATCGCGTGAATGCACCACGGTCGAGGCAACGGTCAGGAAAGCGATGCGTCGCCCAAGCATTGCTTCCAGAAGTGCGGGTTGAATGCGTCCGCGCAGGCCGCTGACGCCGCGTACGGCGGCATCATCGATCAGGCAGTCGATGACGGAACCCGCCTGGCCGGGGAGGGCGAGGATCTGCAGCACGCGGCCGATTTCACCCGCCCGCGCGTGATAGGCGAATGCGCCGACACTGGTGCCGACCGGCGATGCCACGGAAACGTAGACAAGCTCGCCCAGATCCGGCCTTTGTGCCGCATCGGTCAGGATGTGAGCAAGCTGGCCTTCCGCCCACGCCGGGCGCAGGGCGAACTGGGCGGTCAACGGTTCGACGAGCCTGGCAAATGCGTCGCTGTCGATTTGGGATGTCCGAAAAGCCCCATGACCTGCCCCGTCCGCCGCCACACCGGACCAGCGTCGTTCGCTGGACTTCATTCGCCTGCAATAAAACCGGTCGATTGCATGCGCAAACGGATTGAGCATTCGGACAGATTTCATGCGACTGGCGGAAAGGCTGAGCACAAAGCTCGACGGCCGCATCACGCGCACCCAGTCGAGGCTGTATTGCGGCAGGACAACGCCGCGCAACCGGGTCCACAATTTTGTGGAAATATCGTTGGCGGTCTCGCTGAACGAGATATCCTGCGGGCCATCCAGATAAGCCTTCAACAAGCGGGCGCCGGCCATCGGGTCGCGCTCATGATCCTCGACCATGAGCGAGCTGCAGATGGCGGCGCGTAATTGCCGGCCGTTGAACTGCATCGGCAACACGTGAACGCCGACGAACCCGGAGACGTCGCCGGCGTTGTTGACATGGACAAGCGAGCGGAGATCGCCTCCGCAACCGGGCGCCTCCAGATAAAACCGTCTCATATAGTCGATGAGCGCGGCCGGCGCTTCGGTCCGCTCCTTGCGCAGCACGCGTTGAAACATGCCTGCGACTGCCGGAAGATCGGCACTTTCCAGGGCGCGAATGACGCTCAAGCCCGGCTCCCGGCACCGGAGTCCCCGCGTTTCCAGACCATGGCAAGGCCCGGCTCCCCATTGGCCATCGCCGCGAACGGCAACTGCCCGCAGCTATGCAATCTACAATTGCACTCGCTCCGGTGGTGGTCGAAAGGAGAGCTGTAACGCTGCGGCAAGGCAGACCCTTTGCTTGATCATGAAAACGAGCGTCGTTGCTGTTACCAGCTTCGGGTAAACCGATGTTGAAGTATTGGGCGGCGAATCGAGTTTATCGGGCGCGGATCATGGCGGAAGCAGGCGGAAGTCCTTGCCTTCGGGCAGCAGCTGCCCGCCATCGACGATGATGGTGGTGCCGGTGATGTAGCTGGCGTCGTCCGAGGCCAGGAACAGGAAGGCATTGGCCACGTCGCTCGGGCTGCCGAGGCGGCCGAGCGGGATGGAGTCCTCCATGTTCTTGATATAGGCGGCGCCGCGATGCAGCTGGATGGCTTCGGTGAGGATGTTGCCGGGCTCGACGCCGTTGACGGTGATGCCATAGCCCGAGAATTCGAGAGCGGCCGAACGGATCAGGCCGTTGATGCCGGCCTTGGTCGCCGAATAGTGGCCGTGACCCGGGCTGGTGACGTGCGGACCGGTGATGGAGGAGGTGAACAGCATGCGGCCAGAGTGCTGCGCCTTCATCGGAACGAGCGCGGCACGGGCGGCATTGAAGCTGCCGCGCAAATTGACCGCCATGACACGGTCCCAGTCCTCCGGGCTGGTGTTTTCCAGCAACTGCCAGGGATAGACGCCGGCATTCTGGACCATGATGTCGAGACGGCCGTGATGGTCGAGCGCCAGTGCTACGGCGGCATCGGCCTCGGCCATCTGCGAGATGTCGGTGCGGATGAAGGCAGCGCCGACTTCGTCCGCGGCCGCTTGCCCGGCCTCGACCTCGGTATCCGCCAGCACCAGCTTGGCGCCTTCTTCGGCAAAGCGCTGTGCGATGCCCTTGCCGATCCCGCGGGCGCCGCCGACGATCAGCGCGACCTTGTCCGAAAGTCTTCCGATCCCTGGACGCCCGGTCATGCCAGCCCCCTCTCATGCCAGTCTTTGGCGGATGGTTTGCTTGAACGCGTCGAGCAGCACGGCGGCAAGCACCAGCAGGCCGTGGATCACCTGGGTGAAGTTGGCCGGGAGGCCCATGAGGTTGATTGCGGTGTTGATGGCCGACAGCAACAGCACGCCGGCATAGACGCCGGGCAGGGTGCCGACGCCGCCCTTCAGGCTGACACCGCCGATGACGACGGCGGCGAAGGCGTTGAACAGCAGGCCGACGCCGAGGTTGGCGGTGGCGCCGGAGGTGCGGATTGCCAGCACCCAGCCGGCAAGGCCGGCGATGGCGCCGGCGAGAACGAAGGCGATGACGAGGTTGCGGTTGACGCGGATGCCGGCGCGGAAGGTTGCGGTCTCGTTGCCGCCGATCATGATCAGGTGCCTGCCGAAGGGGGTCTTGGCCATGATCAGCGAGAAGACCACGAAACACGCAATCGCGATCCAGGCGGTGAGCGGCAGGCCAAGCAGGCGCTGAATGCCGAACCAGCGGATTGCCGGCGCAAGGTCTTGTGCCGAGCGGCCGCCGGAAATGACCAGCACGAGGCCGCGCACCCAGATGTAGGACGCCAGCGTGATGATGAAGGCGCTCATCTTCACCTTGACGACCAGGTAGCCGTTGATGGCGCCGATGATGCTGCCGACAGCAAGGGCGATCAGCAGCGAAACCGGGACCATCAGCCATTCCGGGTGCAATTGAACGCCAAGGCCGATACCTGCCGAGCAGAACAGGATGCCGACCGCCATGGCACTGAGCGCCGCCACGGATTCGACCGACAGGTCCATGTGACCGGTGATGATGACCAGCGCCAGGCCGATCGACATGACGCCAAGCACGCTCGACGCCTCGATGATGTTGGCGAAGATGCCGAGCTGGAAATAGTTCGGAATGGAGATGGAGAAGACCACCAGCACGACGACCAGCATGAACCAGACGAGGTTGTCGAGGACGAATTCGAGGGCGTGGCGCGTGCGGGGTGACATGTGCTGATCCGGCTGGCGCATCGATTCTCGGAAAGGATCACGCGCGGATTGGAAAAATTGCTGCAGCTTGCTCTGCGCGTCCGTTCGAACGCCCAGGGCTCCGGGCCAGCGCGGCCCGAAGCCTTGGGCGACTTTGCTATTCGACCGGCTTCACGGTGCCCGAGGGCGGCTTCATGTTGCCCCAGAAGGCCGGGTTGTCGACGTTTTCCTTGGTGATCGCAGCGCCGGGGATCTTGATGTTCGGTCCCCAGGCTTCAATCGTCACGGCCGACTTCAGGCCGAGCACATCGTACTCGCCCGGCTTGATCTCCTGCTTGTTGACGACCTTGTCCATGAACATGGCGACGGCGGCGGCCTGAGCGTAGAGCGGCTGCTCGACTTCGACGTTGAGCCAGCCCTTGCGGATCAGGTCGAGGCCGACCGGCGCACCGTTCGAGCTCATCAGCATGACGTCGCCCGGCTTCTTGCCGGCGGCCTCGAGCGAGGCGACGGCAGCGACCGAGAGATGGGCGGCGTGGCTGAAGATCAGGTCGATATCAGGGTTGGCGAGCATCTGGTCGTTGACGATGGTTCCGGCTGCATCCGCCGCCCATTGCATGGCAGGCACCGAGATGATCTTGACGTCTGGGAACGCCTTCATCTTCTCCTCGAAACCCTTCTGGATATCGAGCGTGTAGGGGTCGCCAGGATCGCCGAGCACCTGGAGGATCTTGCCTTTCACCGATCCGTGCTTCGCCTTCAAGAGTTTTTCGGCCTGGTCGGCGGCAATCTGGCCGATCTCGACCGTTCCCGCCACCGAGGTGAAATCGGATGGCGTCGAGGTGATCTGGCGATCGAACTCGACAACCGGGATGCCGGCGGCGCGGGCGGCCTCGATAGACGGCTTCAACGCATTGAAATCGACGGCGGCGAGAATGATCGCCGACGGCTTGAGCGCAATCACGTCGTTCATCTGCGATTGCTGAGCGTCGGTCTTGTTGTCGGCGTTCAGCGTCTTCATCTCGTAGCCGACCTGCTTCAGGAACATCTCCAGAGCGCTCACCGAGCCGGTCTGGAATTCATCGAGCAATGTCGGCACCAGGTAGTAGACGGTGCCCTTGGACTGGGCGAATGCCGGCGTGAGCGTGGCAAAGGCCAGTGCCAGGATACCGAAGACGGAAAGAAGTATTTTCTTCATGTCGTTCGCTCCTCTTGCGCCGGACCCCTCATTTTGTCCCTCAGCCTGCCGGTCCGGCACCGGCGAGCGTCTCTCCGGTGATCATGTCGATCACCGCGTCGGGACTTGTCTTGTTGCGCGCGACATCGCCGGCCACGACGCCTTGCCGGATCACCACGATCCGGTCGGCGACCTGGAAGGCCTGCTGCATGATATGGGTGATGATGACGACGCCGATGCCTTGCCTCGCCACCTGGCGGATCATGTCGAGGCCGCGCCGCGTCTGCTCGACACCGAGTGCTGCGAACGGCTCGTCGAGAAGCACGAGCTTGCCGCCAAAATGCACGAATCGATTGAGTTCGATGGCCTGCCGCTGGCCGCCCGAGAGATGCTCGACATTGGTTCTGAGCGAAGGGATGCGGGTGCCGGCGCTGGCCAAGGCCTTTTCGACCACCTGCTCCATGGCCGGTTCGTCGAGCACGGGAACGCCAAGGAATTTCCTGGTGATCTCGCGGCCCATGAAGAAATTGGCCACCACGTCGACATTGGTGCAAAGCGAGAGGTCCTGGTAGACGGTCTCGATCCCAGCCGCCTTGGCCTCGGCGGGAGATTTGGCGAGGAATTCCTTGCCCTCGAACAGCATGCGGCCGGAGGTCGGCTCCAGGCCGCCGGCGATGATCTTGACCAGCGTCGATTTGCCGGCGCCATTGTCGCCCAGAAGCGCCACCACCTCACCCTTGCCGATCGAGAAGCTGATGCCCTTGAGCGCTTCGATCGCGCCAAAATTCTTGGTGACATTGTCGAGCACCAGCAGGAGTTGGCTCATGCCAGGCTGAGCTCCGCTCATGCCGGGCTGAGCTCCGCTCATGCCGGGCTGAGCTCCGCTCATGCCGGGCTGAGCTCCGCTCATGCCGCGATCCCCTTGCCTTGCAGTATATCTCGCCCGCGTTCGCGCTCGGCGGTGAATATCTGGCCGAAGCGCGGCGAAAGCACGCCTGAGACGGCAAGTGCGGCGGCCCCGCGCAGCACCGCATGCTGGCCGCCGCGTGCGACGGTGACACGCGGCGCCGTGCGGTCGCTTCGCGCCGAGATCGAGTTGGCAAGCCTGGCAACCGAACCGGCCAGCCGCTCAAGCAGATCGGTGGACGCCAGTCCGCCGAGGATGATGGTTTCGGGATCGAACAGGTTTTCGACGATGGTGATGGCGTTGCGGAAGATCGGCCCGACTTCGTCAACCCAATTGGCGTCGCTGATGTTCCGGCGCTGCAGCGCCTCGAGCGAGAGGTATCTTTCGAGACAGCCGCGATTGCCGCAGGGGCACGGCTCGCCACCCGGCACGACAGGGATGTGTCCGATTTCGCCGGCATTTCCCCAGGCGCCGCGTAGCGCGCTTCCGTCATGGACCATGACGCCGCCAAGACCGACACCGAAATAAAGATAGTAGTATTCGGAATACCCGATCCCGAGGCCATAGAGGCGCTCGCCCATTGCCGCGGCCGCCATGTCGGTCTCGAAAAACGCGGGCAGCCCGGTCGAGGCCTCCAGCCGTTCCCGAAGCGCCACGTCCTTCCAGCCGGTCATCGTCGTCGGGCCGACAAAGCTCATCGACTCCACGCCGAAAGGGCCGGGCAGCGCCATGCCGATGCCGAAAACGCGACCGCCCGGCCGCAGTCCGGTCAATTCAAGCACCATCGCGCCGATCAGATCGAAGGCATGGTCGGGCGTCGCGTTGGGGGCCTCGCGGTAGGCGCTCTCGATCACGTCCCCGCTCAAATTGATCAGCGCGGCATTGATACCCAGCGGAGTGACGTGGATGCCGACGGCATAGCCGCCCTCCGGGTTGATCCGCAGGGTCGCCGGAGGCAGCCCGCGCCCCCGCGGCTCTTCGCGCATCGACAGGACGTAGCCGTGTTCTTCCAGCTCGCGAACGATGGTCGAGACCGTTTGAACGGTGAGCCCGACCCGCTTGGCAATGTCGCCGCGGGCGATCGGACCGTGAAGGCGGATGGATTCGAGGACGATGCGCCTGTTGTAAGGCCGCCCAAACTCCTGATTGGTCCCCCGCAGTCCCATGTCTTGCATCCCTGGGAGACAAGAGGTTCGCACCAAATATTTATTCAGTCAAATGGAATTCAAAAAGAAATGACTGGTGTGAAGTGCGGGCAACGCGCCGATGGCCGGCAGGCCAGAGGGGGTGGGGAAGGATCGCCGACTTTCGAGTTAGTCCGCCTGAATGCCAAGCCAATTCAAGAATGCGGCTGCTATTGGTTGACAGGCTGGCGGGACAGCACCCCCCTCTGTCCTGCCGGACATCTCCCCCTCAAGGGGGGAGATTGGCCCTCATTGCCGCTTTCCGCCAACCACCAACTGTTGCAGGAATAGCCGCAACGCCTGAATTGCCAATCTCCCCCCTTGAGGGGGAGATGTCCGGCAGGACAGAGGGGGGTGCTGTCCCGCCAGCATCAAACGTCCTGCACCGACGTGAAGCTCGCAGCCGGCAGGCCGGAGACTAAAGATACCGCGCGACCTTCTTGCCGACCCTCAGGAAGCGCAGCGGGTCGATGGCCTCGCCATGGTGGCGGATTTCGTAATGCAGATGCGGGCCGGTCGAGCGGCCGCTGCTGCCGGTCTTGCCGATGACGTCGCCGGCGTTGAGCCGCTTGCCGACGGTCACGTCGATTTTGCTGAGATGCCCATAGCGCGTCGCAAAGCCATTGCCATGGTCGACCTCGACCATGCGGCCGTAGCCGCCGTTCCAGCCGGCCTTGACGACAACGCCGGGCGCCGTGATCTTGGCAGGCATCCCGGTCGGCGCCCTGAAATCCATCCCCGAATGCAGCGCGGCGGTGCCGAGCAGCGGATCGGTGCGCACGCCGAACGGGCTGGTGACCGAGCGACCGGGCGCGGGATTGGCGAGCGGCAGCCGTCGCGCCTCCGTCTTCAGCCGGTCGAGCGCGTCCAGCGCCTCGTCGAGTTCCCTTACCTTGCTGTCGAACGTCATCGAACTGTCGAGTGGTATCAGCGGACCGCCGGCATCGCTCTTGCCGAAATCGCCGTCGACCGGCAGGCCAGCCGCCTCGAGCGCCTGAGAAATCGCATCGGCGTTTTTGTAGGCATTGTCGGCAAGCGTGGCGATGCGGGTGAGCTGCTGGCTCTCTATGGCCTTGAGCGCGGCATTGATCGACACGAACAGCCTGTCGGCACGATCGGCCGCCGTGTCGCTCGGCAGCGGATCGGAGCGGGTCGACCATAGCGAGAACGGCCTGGTGTCGCCAGCGCCAAGGTTGGCGCCGAGGCTGGCAACCGCATAGGCCGGCGGCTGGGCGTCGGTCACCTCGGCGCGTTTACCCGACTTTGCGGACACAGCAGTGCCTGCGGCAGGCGGCGTTCCGACGTCGCTCTCGGCGCGTTCGAGGAGCGGGCCGAGGCGGCCATGGCGCAGGCTGAGCTGGGTCTGTCGTTCCAGCAACTCGCCAACTTTGGTTTCCATGAGCTGCTGGTCGAGCAGCTGACGGCTGGTGATCCGGTCGACCTGGGCGCGCAATGCGGAGATGCGGTCCTCATAGGCCTGCTGCATGCGCGCCTGCCGTGCCGTGGTCGCGCCGATCAGGTCGTCGCGCAGCACGAGATAGGAGGTCGCCAGCAGATAGCCTATCGCCATCGCCGCCAGCGCCGAGCCGCAAAATGCGGCAAGCCATGGCCGTATGGTGAAATGCCTGATCTCGTTGCCCCGGGCGATAATGACCGTGTGGGGCTCATTGCGCCTGCCAAAGACCGTTGACTGACTGGCTACGTTCACAGGACCAAGCTT
Source organism: Mesorhizobium sp. WSM4815 (assembly GCF_055811575.1). NCBI lineage: Bacteria > Pseudomonadati > Pseudomonadota > Alphaproteobacteria > Hyphomicrobiales > Phyllobacteriaceae > Mesorhizobium > Mesorhizobium sp. WSM4815. The sequence continues at coordinate 198,324 of NZ_JBVVQS010000098.1, forward strand.
TCGTTACGACACCAACGACAAGCCCGATTACACATCATTAAGGTTAACGGTCGGTTGCTGGCGCCCAGCTTGTAGCCCATGGGTTGCAAGCCGGATTGCTTCGGCGCCCCGTGCTTCAGACGGGTTCAGGCCACAGCCGAAATTGATGTCAAAGCGCGCGCACGGCCTCCAGCACCGCCTCGGCATGGCCTTTGACGCGAACGTTTCGCCAGATCCGGGCGATCCGTCCGTCGCTGCCGATCAGGAACGTTGCGCGCTCGACGCCGATATAGCGGCGGCCATAGAGCTGCTTCTCGACCCACAGATGATAGGCTTCGATCACCTTGCGCTCCTCGTCGGCGACGAGGTCGACGGTCAGATCGTATTTCGACTTGAATTTGTCGTGTTTTCGGACGCTGTCCGGCGAAACGCCGATCACGACAGCGCCGAGCTTTTCGAATTCCGGCTTCAACTGCGAAAAGCCGATCGCCTCGTTGGTGCAGCCGGTGGTGTCGTCCTGCGGATAGAAGTAAAGCACGACCGGCTTTCCCCGCAATGACGCGAGGCTGAGCGATCCGCCGCCGTCGCGGGGAAGGTCGAACTGCGGCGCAACGTCGCCGACGTCGAGATCAGCCATATCGGTGCCCTTGTTTGTGGTTACGCGCGAGGCCTCATCGATATATTGTCGCACCGGGAGTCGTCCACGGTCGAGTTCGTTCAACGGAAAATTGTGTGGATCAGGAGCAGCCGCAGCACGAGAAGATCAGATTCAGGCGTGATGAAATCACCGACCTGGGGGCCTTCCCGTCCGCGTGCCGCATACCGCCGCTCGGCCAGGTCCGCGGCGTTGGTATTCTTGCGCGGCTGTTTGCCGGCTTTTTGGCCCTTGTGCTGCTGGCCACCGCCGCTGTCTATGCGATCGGGATGTCCGGCTTCGGCGCCGAGCGGCTGCGGGCCGAAGCGGAAACGGCCATCGAGAAATTGGCCGGCGTCGACCTCGACGTTGCGGTCGGGCCGACCCGTCTCACGCTCGACGGATCGAGCTTCATTGCGCTGCAGGTCAGCGACGTCAGCCTCAAGACCGCCGACGGCAAACCGATGGCCGATGCCGGGCGTGTCCGCTTCGGCGTAAGGCTGATACCGCTGCTTTCGGGCGAGGTGCGGCTTACCAGCGCCAGGATTTCCGACGCGCGCATCGTGATGTCGGCGCTGCCGTCGGGCGGCGACTGGACGGCGGCGCTGCGCAATGACGACGGCCTCATCGATCCGGACAGGCTGGCCGGCACGGTCTTTGCCAGCATCGGTCACGCGCTCGATGCGGTGCGCGAGGATTCGATGCGCCGGATCGAGCTGCGCAATGTCGACCTCGTTCCGCCCGAGGCCGGGTTGGTCAAACTGATCAGGATCGCGGATGCTACCGTTGCGCAGTCGGGGCCGGGCGGCATGGAGTTTTCATCCGACGCGGCTGTCGACGGCAGGGCACTCACCATCGCCGCCTCAGCCAGCCGTGATACGACGACGCGGCGCGTGACGGCGTTGGATGCCAGCGTCGAGATAGCGCAGCTTGACCACGCTGCGGCAGCGCCGGGCGGGACGCTTGGCGCGATTGCCTTGAAGCTGGCGGGATCGGAAGGATCCGGCGAGAACGCGTCGCGGCTGACGGCCTCGCTGTCGTTCACCGGTGCCGTGCTCGATCTTGGCACGCGTGGCTCGCTTCCAGCCGACATCGATCTCGCAGCGACGCTTGTCGCCGGCGCCAACAAGGTCCAGGTGGACCGGCTGCAAGTGAGGACCGGTCGCTCGACATTCGAGTTCGCCGGTTCGATCGGGCCGAAGCCGGCGACTGGAACAGCGGGCGAGGAGCCGTCCTATCGCTACGACCTGACCAGCGACGGCTCGACGCTGGCGCCTTCGGAATCCTCCGAACCTGCGCTCGATTTCATCGCCCGGGTGGCCGGCATCTACCAGACCCGCAGCCGCAAGCTCGTGGCCGAGCAGATCGGGATCAGATCCGGGTCCGCCAGCGAGGCGCTGGGCACGGCTTCGGTCGAGTTCGCCAGGGGAAAGGTGCCGGGCATATCTGTAGCCTTCAACGTCCACGACATGCCGGTCTCGCATGTCAAGCAGTTGTGGCCCTGGTTTGCGGCGCGAAACGCTCGCCTGTGGGTGCTGAAAAACCTGTTCGGCGGCCGTGTCGTCGACGCGAGCCTGCAGTTCCAGGTCGCGCCCGGGCGCCTTGGCAACGGTATCCCGCTTTCCTCAGATGAGGTATTCGGCCGTTTCCAGGTCGAAGGATCGCGCTTCGATACAGCCGGTCACATCCCGCCGATACGCGATGCCGTCGGCGTCGTCGAATTCCACGCCAATGACGTCGACATCGCCTTGTCCTCGGGCAACGTCTATATGGCCAGCGGCCGCACGGTCGCGGCAAGCAACGGCACGATGACGGTCAAGGCGGCGAACCGCCCGCCGGTGATCGGCGCGCTCGATATCGATGTTGCCGGGGAGGCGTCCGCGATCGCCGAGCTCGCCTCCTACGAACCGATCAACGGCATGCGCCGTGTCGGCCTGCTGCCGGAAGACCTGTCCGGCACGGTGACCGGCCACGTCAAGGCGGATATTCCGCTGCAGCGCGGCGTCGACAGCTCGAAACTCGATTGGCTGGTGACGCTCGATTACAAAGACCTGTCGCTGGGCAAGCCGTTCGAAGACCAGACGGTGACGGACGCGGACGGTTCGATCACGGTCGAACCCGAGAAGGCTGTGATATCAGCCAAGGCGCTGCTCAACGGCATTCCAGCCGAACTCGACCTGATTGAGCCGCTCAGGGATGGCGGACCGCCACGCAGCCGAAAAGTGGCGCTGACGCTCGACGACAAGATACGCGCCGCCGCCATGCCTGGCCTGTCGGAGTTGCTTTCCGGAACCGTCAAGGTTGAGATCGACAAGAGCGGCACGGGCAACCAGACTGTCTCGGCGGACCTGACCAATGCCAGGCTGGACATTCCCTGGGCAGGCTGGAGCAAGGGCCCCGGCATTCCAGCCAATGTCACATTTGCCATGGCCAAATCCGGCGACACCACGACGCTGTCCGACTTCGACCTGAATGGAAAGACTTTTTCGATCGATGGCGGCGTGGTGCTGGTCAACGGCGCCCTGTCATCGGCGCGGTTCAGCAACGTCAAGTTGAACCGGGGAGACAACGTTGCCGTTTCGGTGAAACGATCGGGCAAAGGCTACGCGATCGACATCAGCGGCAGCGCGCTGGACGCGCGCTCGCTGATCAAGCAATTCACGTCGGATGTCGACACCGCCACCAAGGCCACGGGTTCCGACGCGATTTCGGTCAGCGCCGACGTCAATTCGCTGACCGGCTTCCACAACGAGACGCTGTCGAACCTGAAGCTCGACTACAGCGCCGCCGGCTCAAGGGTGAATGGGCTCAAGGTGAGCGCCACGGCAAGTTCGGGTGCTGCCATCAGCATCAGCAATACGACCGGCGCCGGCAAGCGCGCCCTCAACGTGCGGTCGGCCGACGCCGGCGCCATCCTGCGGTTCCTCAACATCTATGAGCATATGGAGGGCGGCTCGATCACCCTGGCGCTCGCCGGGGCAAGCGATGGGCCGATGAAGGGCCAGGTCGACTCGCATGATTTCTTCGTGGTCAACGAGCCGAAACTCGCCTCGCTCGTATCGACGACGCCGGCCGGTGACAGCCGCAGCCTCAATGAAGCCGTCAAAGCCAATATCGACACGTCGAGAGTGAAGTTCGAGCGCGGCTTTTCCGAGATCGAAAAGGGCGCCGGCTATCTGAAGCTGGCTAATGGCGTGCTGCGCGGCCCGCGCATCGGCACCACCTTCCAGGGCACGCTCTATGACCGGAACAACAACATGGACATGACCGGCACCTTCATGCCGGTCTACGGCATCAACCGCATCTTTGGCGAACTGCCGCTGTTCGGCGCGCTGCTCGGCAATGGCCGCGATCGCGGCCTGATCGGCGTGACCTATCGGCTCAGGGGCAATGCCAACAAGCCCAAACTGGACGTCAATCCGCTGTCGGTGATCGCGCCCGGAATTTTCAGGTCGATCTTCGAGTACCGGTAAGGGCAAAACCCAATCACTTCGGGCGACCGAATCTTGACCCTGGTGTTGGGGGGTCTTTTTGCCTGTCCCCGATTGGATCCGGTTCGTAGTCACCGGCTGGCTACAGGTTGGCAATACCGGCTTTCAGCAGTCCCTCGCGGACGTGCTGCACATCAGACTTCTGGGCATAGTGCAGGGTGGCGATAAATGAATCGAGGTCGAACTGGGGATCGAGCGTCTTGATCTTGCGCAGATGCGCCGCGGCCGCGATTTCGTCGCCGAGCCAGCCGTAGCAGGCAGCGGCGAAAGCGTGCTGAACCGAGTCCATGGTTGACAGATGCATGAAAGCTTCGATCGCCTCGCCATACTGGCGCGCGGCGAAATGCGCCTTTCCCAGATGGCTCCAGAACCTCTCCGGGTGGTGCGGGTTCAACTGCATTGCCTTGCGGATCCATTCAATTCCCTCTTCCGGCCTTCCCAGCCACGTCAACAACTCGCCTTGCTGCACCACCACGAGGTCGTAGTTGGGATTGAGGGCGAGGGCGCGCTCTTGATGGTAGCGCGCTGTGGTCAGCTCATTGTTGTTCACGTTCACTGCGGCGAGGATGCGGTGGACATCGGCATCGTTGTCGTCCAGCGCCAGCGCCCTGTCCAGCGCTGCCATGATGTCGTTCCAGACGGCATCCCGGTCTTTGCACCAGTTATGGACCCAGGCCTGGCCAAGAATGCAGGCCCGCCAGGCATGGGCATGGGCATAATCGGGGTCGAGCGCGACGGCCCTGCCTATCAAGGTTTGCGCGCGTTCATTATCCTCAATCGTGCCTCGGTGATGCAGCACCTTGGCAGCAAGAACACATTCATACGCGGCCATGTTTGCAGGTTTCGCCCGCGCGAGCTGGTCCCGCTGAGCCGCCTCGACACGACCGGGCAGCGTGGCTGCGATCGCCGCGGTTACCTCATCCTGAATCGCGAATATGTCGTCCAGCTTCCGGTCATATTTGTCTGCCCAAATATGAGCGTCATTCGCCGTGTCGATGAGCTGAACCGTCACGCGCACCCTGTTGCCGATCTTGCGAACGCTTCCCTCCACCAGGTATTGGACGTCGAGTTTCTCGGCCACCTCGCGCACATTCACGGCGCGGTTCTTGTAGACGAAGCTGGAATTGCGCGAGATGACGAACAGTTCATGATGGCGGGACAGTTCGGTGATGATGTCCTCGGTCAGTCCGTCCGCGAAAAATTCCTGCTCGGGGTCGCCGCTCATGTTGTTGAATGGCAGCACCACTATCGAAGGTTTCGAGATGGATCGCTTTGCCTCGACTTCTGGCAGGACATGACTGTCAAACCCAACGCGATAGAGGCGAACCGGGCGGCTGATGTTCTTTAACGTCTTCTCGCCCAAATCCTCCATGGCAATTTCGAGACGGTCGGCAATTTGGGTCGCCACCGCTGCGGTCACGCAGATACCGCCGACGTCGGCGAGTTGCTCGATGCGCGAGGCAATATTGACGCCGTCGCCAAAAATGTCCTCATCGTCGAAAATGATGTCGCCGAGATTTATGCCGATCCTGAATTCGATACGCCGTTCTTGCGGCACATCCGAATTGCGCCGTTTCATGCGCTGTTGGATTTCCACGGCGCATTTCACGGCATCGGTCACGCTCTGGAACTCAACGAGCATGCCGTCTCCGGTGGTCTTGATGATCCGGCCCTTGTTCTTCGCGATGGCGGGATCGACCAGTTCTATGCGATGGGTCCGAAGGCGTGCGAGCGTGCCGGATTCGTCGGCCTCCATTAGCCGACTGTAGCCCGCCATATCGGCAGCCAGAATTGCGGCTAGTCTCTGTTCCATCGCCTGAACCAAAAACCAAGCCTATCCTTCCTGGGCTGCCAAATCCAGCAATTTGGGAATGTGGCTGATCAAGGGCGCCGGCTATCTGAAGCGGGCCAATGGCGTGCTGCGCGACCCGCGCATCGGCACCACCTTTGACAACTTTTCGAATGTGTCGGAACTGGGTCGCAACGAAGTCGCGATTGAGCCAGCTAACGCAGCGTCATTCAATCAGTTTTACCACGCGAACCGCTCTGTCGTTCCAGCCAGAAAATGCTTGAAAAGCCGGCCGCGCACGATGTTCCACGCAAAAAATGGGAGTGAGCGGATGTCCGTAACAGGCACCCGGAGTGTAGACTCCGGCGTATTTTGGCCGGCTGTCATCATAGCTGGCGGCTTTGTGCTTTGGGGCGGCCTCGCTCCTGACAGTCTCGCCACAGTGGCGACAGCGACCTTGAATACGATCATCAAGACATTCGGCTGGATGTTTGTCGTTTCGACGGCGTTCTTCCTGATGTTCGCTGTTTTCCTGGCGGTTGGCAGGTTCGGCAAGATCAAGCTCGGGCGAGATGACGAAAAGCCTGAATTTTCGACCGTGTCATGGGTCTGCATGATGTTCAGCGTCGGGATGGGCATCGGCCTGATGTTTTGGGGAGTGGCCGAACCGGTCTTCCATTTTGGCGCGCCACCGCACGGAATGGCGGAGCCGCAGTCAAGGGAGGCCGCGGTCGTGGCAATGCAATACGCCTATTTCCATTGGGCGCTGCACCCGTGGGCGATCTACGCGGTTGTTGGATTGGCGCTTGCGTACTTCAGCTACAGGCGCAACCTGCCGACTTTGATGTCGAGTGCCTTCCAGCCTCTGCTCGGTAACCGCATCCACGGCCCGATCGGCCGGGCGATCGACATCCTCGCAATCATCGCGACACTGTTTGGAACGGCCACTTCATTGGGACTTGGCGCTCAGCAGATCAACAGCGGGATGAATTTCCTCTGGAATACCGGCGAGTCCGCAACGATTGCACTGACGATTATCGCGGCATTGACCGTTCTGTTCATCCTGTCGGCGGTTTCCGGGGTCGGCAAGGGTGTGCAATTCCTGAGCAACCTGAACATGGTCATTGCTCTGCTGCTCCTGCTCTTTCTGGCGATCATTGGACCGACCGTGTTCATATTCGACACGCTAATCGAATCGCTTGGCTACTACCTCAGCGACCTGGTCTCGATGTCGTTCCGCACGGCAGCATTCAGCGACGGAAAGTGGCTTGGCAGCTGGACCATCTTCTATTGGGCCTGGTGGATATCCTGGGCTCCCTTTGTCGGCGTCTTCATAGCTCGGATCTCTCGGGGCCGCACGATCCGCGAGTTTATCGTTGGCGTGCTGCTCATCCCCAGCGCTGTTACCTTCTTTTGGTTCACCGTCATGGGCGGAACTGCACTTCACTCGGAACTGATGGGATTGGGCGGACTTGTCGAAGCCGTCAACGAAAAGGGCGCTCCAGTATCGCTGTTTGCGCTTCTCGCCCAATATCCGGCCACCACGCTGACATCGACCCTTGCGATGTTCCTGGTTGCAATATTCTTCGTGTCGGGAGCTGACGCGGCTTCCGTTGTCATGGGAATGCTCTCTTCGCGCGGAACTCTTCACCCAAGGTCCGGGATCGTGGTTCTGTGGGGCATTTTGGCCGGAGCCTCTGCATGTGTCTTGCTGGTGATGGGTGGCTTGGCTGGACTCCAGACCGCATCCATTGTCGCGGCCGCACCGTTCCTCCTCGTGATGGTTGGGTTATGTGTGTCGCTGTGGATGGGACTTCTTGATGATATCGAAGTCCACGGGCGGTTTAACGAATTGGAGGCTGCTCCCACGGTCGCGACGCAGCCGGTGTGAATTCTGAAAGCAACAAAGTTGCGCGGGCTTGTTCCGCGCAACTTTCGGTAGCAAGATGCGAGTTCGATACGCGCGCTGGAACGTCCACACATGGCGCGTCCGAGCCGGCCGGTCAGACCGGCCGCACCAGAACGTGTTTTTTCTTGCCGAGCGACAGCTTTACGACCCGTTCCGGACCTAGATCCTCAAGCGTCACCAACCGGCGATCGTCGGACACGGACTGGTCGTTCAGCCGCACGGCGCCGCCCTGGATGTGTCGCCGCGCCTCGCCGTTGGACGCGGCAAGCCCGTGATGGCGAGCGAGGACGGACGCGTGGTCGGCGTCCATCGCAATACCGGGGAGCGCAACGGCAAACGGCTGGATGTGCTCTGTTGCATTGTCTTCGACATCAAGAATAGCAAGGTGATTGACGGCCGGGAGCACTTCTACGACCTCTACGCCTGGGATGCGTTCTGGGCTTAGCCTCGCGAGTTATCTCGGGCGGCACGCGAGACTGCCCCGGGGTCCGGCCCGGATGGGTCAGCTCAGGGGCGCTACTTGCTCGTTGGGACGAGACCAACGACCGCTTCCCACCCTAACCCGTCCTTTTTCAGCCTTATCATGAATGTCGCGCAGGCGTGTAAATCAGACATTGCGCTGGCGCGGTTCGAGCGCTCCAGTTAATTCGAGCATCTGATAGCCGGCCAGGAGTGTGATCAGAGATCCGACAACCCAAGAGCGTCCTTTCCCGCAATGCCTTGACCATCTATCCCGACGGCGGTGCCGCAATAACGCCTCCAGCGATCAGGCCGGCGACCGAAGTTGGGTAGTCGCAGAATCCGCCGGCGTGCTCCCAACGGCCGGTAAAACAGAATGCATTGGTTTAAAGGGCGGCCATGGGCACTTCCGCGAGATTGCTCCCAGCGGTTGTCGGTGCTAAATTTGGTAGAAGCTGCCGCACTGATGTGTCCGAGTGCGCCGCCTGCCGCCGCCGATGCGTTCTTAGAGTGGCCTAAAGAGGTGGCAGGGTTTGGAGACCGGGACGATGAGCTTGACGCGCCGCGATGTGTTGATCGCCGGGAGTGTGGGGTTTGCCGGGGTCGCGCTCTTCTCGCCGCGGAGCGCGCGTGCGAACGATGAAGCGTTGGATCTCATCGAGCAGCTCACCGGACGGACGGCCACGGTGTCGGATCGCCTTCACCTGATAATGCCGACGGACTTCCCGACCGGCTACACCGTGCCCATGAGTCTTTACATCGACAGCCCCATGACCGAGGCCGACCATGTAAGGCAGATGCGCGTGTTCGCGCCGCGGAACCCGCTCATCGAAGTGGCCAGTTTCCACTTCGTCCCGCAACGCAGTCTGCCCCGCGTGTCGACGCGCATCCGGCTTGCCAAACCGCAACACGTCGTCGCTGTCGCTGAAATGAATGACGGCATCATGCTGATGACCACGACGTGGGTCCGTGTCGCTACGGATGGCTGTGCCTGAGATCGGAGAGAGACAGTGACCACCCCGACACCACGCGTGATCGTGCCAAATGCTGCGGCGAAGGGGGAGATTTTTCAGGTCAAGACCATCATCAGCCATCAGATGGAAACGGGGCTACGCCATGATGATCAAGGCAATGTAATCCCGCGCAAGATCATCAACAAGTTTGTCTGTCGCTACAACGAAACCGTGGTGTTCAGTGTCGATCTCCACGAGGCGATTTCGGCCAACCCGTTTTTCGAATTTTCCTTGTGCGCGACGGAAAGCGGTCGGCTCGATTTCGTCTGGGAAGAAGACGGGGGTGGCGTCTATATGTTGTCGCACCAGTTCACGGTCAGTTGAGGTATCGACGCAATCGAGCTGCGCGAATTACGGCGTGACAAGTTGAGTGGGAGCGTGACCGGAAAACTGCGAAACAGAAGGGTATTCAGCATACGCCCCGTCGCGAGATCTGCGATTGCCACGGGCCTCGTGCTGCTCTTCAGCCAATCCGGCGCGGCGGCGGGGCCCGATCAAGGCGCTCAACTCGCCGCAATCTGTGCGTCCTGCCATCGTCTCGATGGCGGCGGCACAGGCATTCCCAGCATCATCGGGCTTGGTGAGGAGAGGCTTACCAACGCCCTGCTTGCCTACCGGGCGAGCGAGAGTCCAAATCACATCATGCACGTTATCGCGCTGTCGCTCAGCGACGAGGAGATCGCGAGCGTCGCGCGCTATGTCGCAGCGCAGGGAAGTAACCCGCGATGAAATCCTGGACTCGTCGCGAGTTCGGCCGCCTCACCGGAGCAGCGTTGTTAACGGCGCTCAACCAGCCGAAGGCGCGGGGCCAGGCCAAGGCGCGTGTCGTCGTGATCGGCGGCGGCATCGGCGGCGCAACGGTCGCCAGATATCTCGCCGCCAGCGCCACGGCTATCGAGGTGACACTGGTTGAACCGCGGCAGAGCTACGCGACCTGTTTCTTCAGCAATCTCTATCTCGCCGGGCTGCGCCCGTTCGAATCGCTCAGCCATGGTTATGAAGCGCTGGCAAAACAAAATGGTGTCATCGTCATTCATGAGTCCGCCGCGGCGATTCACCCGGCGGCGAAAACCGTTGCGCTCAACAACGGTTCAAAGCTCAGCTACGACCGTCTCGTTGTCGCGCCAGGCATCGCATTCAGGGATCGGGCGCTTAAGGGCTATGACGAAGCGGCGATGGAGATCATGCCGCACGCCTGGAATGCAGGACCGCAAAGCAAGCTGCTGCGCCGGCAACTGGAAAGCATGGAGGACGGCGGGCTGTTCGTGCTCGTTGCTCCGCCGAATCCGTTTCGCTGCCCGCCCGCCCCCTACGAGCGCGCTTCCCTCGTCGCATCCTATTTCCAGCGCCGCAAACCCAAGGCCAAAATTCTGATCCTCGATGCGAAAGACAGCTTCAACGCGCAGGACCTGTTCCAGGACGCTTGGAACCGCCACTATCCGGGAATGATCGAATGGCTACCGGCTCAGTTCACCGGCGGGGTCACGGCAATCGACGCGAAGACCCGGTCGGTGATCACCGCGGGAGCTACATTCAAGGCCGCGGTGGCCAATGTCATCCCGGCGCAAATGGCCGGGCGCTTGGCGCAGCAGGCGGGGCTCGCCAATCGGTCGGGCTGGTGTCCGGTCGATCCGGTCACCTTCGAATCGGCGCTGCAGCCCGGCGTCCATCTGGTCGGTGACGCGATCATCGGCGGGGATATGCCGAAATCCGCCTTCTGCGCCAACAGCCAGGCCAAAGCCTGCGCCTTTGCCATCGCGGCCGATCTCACTGGATCAGCGCGTTTCCCGGCGCATTTGTTCAACACCTGCTACACCTATCTCGCCCCCGACGATGCGTTCAGCAACGCCATCAGCTTCAAGCCCGTCGACGGGAAGCTCAAGAGCGTCATCAGCTTCGTCAGCAAGGTCGAGGAAAGCTCCGAGGTCCGCCGGCAGGCTGCGCGCGCGGCGGAAGGCTGGTATGACGCCTTCACGCACGACGTGTTTGGCTGAAACGAAACTCAACTCCGCTCGACGGCCGGGCCGGCCATTGCGGAAATGCCGGCGCCATCGTGGGTACGCTGCGACTTGGTGCCGGATCGTTGCTCCGGGATCAGCGCTGGAACAGGATCGGGCAGCCGCTCCAGCCGCAGCGAATTCACCACCACGAGAATGCTCGAGCCGGCCATGACCGCCGCCGCAAGGATTGGCTGCAGAAGTCCGAATGTTGCGAACGTCAGGGCGACGAGGTTGTAGCCGAACGCCCACATAAGGTTGGTCAAGATGGTCCTGCGGACCGCACGGGCCACGTCGACGATCCAGGGCAGCATCCACAATCCGTCCGCAGGCAGCACGAGCGCTGCAGTCTCTCGGGCGAGATCGGTGGCGGAGCCGACGGCAATACCGACATCTGCGGCGGCCAGGACCGGCCCGTCATTCAGTCCATCGCCGACCATCGCCACCGAACCGTGGTCATGGCGGAGCCGATCCAGGGCCAGCCGTTTGGCCTCCGGCGAAAGGCCCGCTTGGACGTCCTTGATCCCGACCAGAGCCGCGATCCGCTCCGCCGCTTGCGCCAAGTCGCCGGTCAACAGCGTGGCGTCGAGCCCGCGCTCACGCAGGGCCGCGATCGCGGCATGCGCCTCGGGGAGCGGCGAATCATCGAGCGACAGCACGGCGTGAACCTGCTCGCCCCAACCGACATAGACCACCGAATAACCGCTCGCCTCCAGCGACCGCGCACGCTCAGTCAGCGACGGGGGAAGCGGCCAGCCCAGATCATTCATCAATCTGCCGTTCCCTGCCGCTACGGGCCGGCCTTCGGCGCTGCCGCGGACGCCACGGCCGGGAACCGTCCGGACATCGCGGGTGACGAGCGGCGTGATGCCGCGCTGAGCGGCGGCTGCCGCGATGGCCCGCGCCAGACCATGCTCGGAAAGTCGCTCCAGACCGGCGGCGCGCGCCAGCACTTCGTCGATGCCGACCTCCTGGCGGTCGACGCCGACGAGACGCGCTTTGCCCGCCGTCAGAGTGCCGGTCTTGTCGAAGGCGAGCAACCGGACACGCGCGAGGGTCTCAAGCACGCCGGGGTCGCGGACAAGGCAGCCGTGCCGTGCCAACCGGCCGATGCCGAGTGATGTCGCCATCGGAGCAGCGAGGCCGACGGCACAAGGACAGGCAACCACCAGTACCGAGAGGCCAATCAGCAACGCCCGATCGAACGGCAATGACTGCGCCCAGTAAACGATCGTCAGCCCGCCGAGGGCGAGGACGAGCGGCACGGACACGCCAACGACGCGATCGGCAAGACGCTGGGTTGGACTGCGACGGCCCAGCGCTTCGCGCACCGACCGGCAAATCCGCGCCCAGCGGGTTGCAGTTCCGTCACCGCTGCTTTGGATCAGGAGCGGGCCGTCGATATTGATACTGCCGGCAATCACCTTGGAGCCGGCGCCCTTGGTCACTTGCCGGCTTTCTCCGGTAATCACGGCTTCATCGGTGTTCGATTCCCCTTCGACAACCACGCCGTCAACCGGAATGCGCTCGCCTGGCCGGACCCGCACCAGCATGCCGGCCGACACCTCCCGCACCGGACGGCGGATCTCTGCTGCGCCATCGATCACGGTCGCGCTCTCGCCTTCTGCGGCCAGAAGAGGTTCGAGGTCGCGCGCCGCCCTGGCGCGGCCAACAGCCTCGAGATAGCGGCCAACGGTGAACAGCATCAGCACCATCACGGCGGTGTCGAAATAGACATGCGTGCTGCCCTCGAACACGGCAAATGCCGAATAGAGGTAAGCGGCAGCGACGCCAAGCACGATGAGTGCCGACGACGTCACTCGTCCCTGAATACCATTGAGCCACATTTCGCGCAGATAGGGTCCGCCGAGAATCACCACCGCCGGCGTCGCGAAGATCCAGAGCAAAAGGTGGATCCACGGCAGCACGCCCGCATCGACGCCGGTGAACGCGTCCGAATAGAGGAGGAGGCTGAACATCATGATATTCATGGAGAGAAAGCCTCCCACGCCGAGCTGGATCAGAAGCCAGGCGGCTTCCCACTCTTCGTGTCTGCCGCTCTTCACCTGAAAGGCGATGCAACAGCCGTAGCAGCAGAATGCGCAAGCCTCACCGTTGAGCCTGCGCTCCATCGGGCGCAGGCCGACGGGCAGCGAACAATGGCTACAGAGGATATCGCCATGCGCAGTCATGCAGGATGTCCGCCCAGCCAGGCAAGGCCGATATGCGCGTCGGAAGGCAGGAGACCACGGCCGAGCGTGATGAGACCGAGCAAAAGAATAAAGCCGCCAGCCAGCCGCACGCCGCGCCGCCGCCAGGCTGGCCCTAGTATCCGGCCAACGCCGCCCATCATCAACATCGCGGGGAAGGTTCCCAGTCCGAACCATGCCATGACGAGAAGCCCGGGAAGCGCTCCGGCGGTGCTCGCCGCCTGGGCGGCGAAGGCATAGACCAGGGGACATGGCAGGAAGCCGTTGAAAACGCCAAAGGCAAGCGGTGCTGCGCTGCTCCGGGCGGTCAACAGACCGCGCAGAGACAATGCAAATGTGCTGCCGCCAAATCCGATCGCAAGACGATGGAAGACCTGCAGCAAGCCGAAGAACTGCAACGCCATGGCAATCATGAGCAGGCCAGCGACGATCGCGAGAATTCGTTGGGCGGTGTCGAGGGAGCCGTTCAAGAGCGGCGCCGCCGTTAGACCTTGCGTGGTGCAGATGACCTGACCGATCGCACCCGCGAGCCCGCCCAGAAAGCAATAGGTTGTCAATCGGCCGGTATTATAGAGCAGGTGGCGAAGGATGGTTGCGCCTCCGCCTCGCTGATCGCGGCCCAGCGCGCAGGCAAAGCCGCCGCACATGCCGATGCAATGAAAGCTGCCTGCAAATCCAGCGGCGAAGATCACAAGGTAATAGATCATTGGCGTTTTCGCAGCGCCGCGTCCGCGTCGCTATTGCCGCACAAGATAGACAAGAAAGATGATAAAGCCGACGGTGCAGCCGCCATAGATGAGGAAGCCGAGCATCTGTGGCAAGCCGGCGTCAGCGAGCTTGAAAACCGTGTCCTGTAGCATCCGCTGCTCCTATGTCAGCCGAAATAAAGACGAAGCACGTTTACCGCCACCTCGAAGGCCAGGAAAAGGAGGTTCAATGCGGCGACCCCAAGGAGAATTTTGGCTACCAACATCTCCATCACTCCTGCCTTACCAGCTCTTGCGACAGTCTTCTTAGAACAGACGGCCGGGGCCGAGCCCGCCCCAGTAAACATACATGTAATACAGCCCCCAGGCGAACAGCAGCACGTAGACGACGAGAAGCCATAGCGGAATGAAGCCCACACGCGCCTGTATCAGGCCGCCGGCATAGTCCTCTAGTTCAGGGTGCGAGCTTTGACGTACATCCAGTTCCGGGTGCCTCGGGCTCTCCGGATCGCTGCTCTGCAGATCGCTCATTCTCCATCTCCCTTTCAAAAAAGCCGTTGGCGGCTTTGTCGGTGCCGCTCAACGCGCCGGATAGGACGCCCCAGATGAACAAGAACAGGGCCGCCAGGCTCATCATCATGGCGCCGACATAGGGTCCGGTGACTTCAAAACCGAGCATGCGCTAACCTCCGACGGGTGCCTGTTCCTCGCCAGGCGGCGCTGGCGGGCCGGACGCCGGCACCGACGGATCGGGCACATAGGCTCGCTCAGGCTTGTCAGCGACCAGTTCCAGATCGTTCAGCGCCGCGCGGGCCTCCTTCTTGATCGACAGCGGCTGCAGCGAGAGCGGGTCTTTATAGGCGGAAAGCGCCACCACGAAATAAGAAAGCGCCCACCGGTCCTCGTCCGGAAAAGAATCCCGATACGACGGCATCGGCGTGCCGCTGAGGCCGGTAGTTATCGTTCGGAAGATGTCTTCGACAGCCGGGCCAGACTTGAACTGGCCGCTGGTGAGGTCGGCCGGCACGGTGGCGAACCCGAGATCATCCTTGAGGCCGGCAGCCTTCTCGCCGTCGCCCTTGCCGCCTTGGCCGTGGCACTCCCAGCACTTCGCCACCTGCCAAACCTCCTTACCTCGGTCCAGCATCGTCTGGGACGGCGTCGGCGGGCGCCCGATATACAACGGTGGGCCAGGCGGTTCCTCGACGAAGAAAGCGTAAGGACTGGCGGGATCGGAACGGTCAACCGCTAGCTCATATTTGATGTATTGGATCACCGCCAGCCGATCGTTGAGCGGCAGTTCGTACCAAGGGGGCATTGCCGTGCCGCGGATACCGCGAGTAATGGTGCGCAGCATGTCGCCGTCCGTGGGCAGGGGCTCCTTTGTCAACCTGAACTTGAAGACTGCGGACGTGAAGTCCCTGGGCCGCTGGTTAAACATAAAGGTGGCGGCCGGCCCGTTACCGTCGCCTTTGGCACCGTGGCAACCGATGCAGCGGCGCTCATAGACTTCCTTGCCATAGGCAATCCATTCCTCGGAGCGCGGCATGGTCGCATCCATGACCTCCAGGCTTTGCGGCTCGAAAAGATCGCGCCATTTACCCCGGTTCGTGCCGAGCTTCTGGACGTAGGAAACGAGCGCCGCCAGCGATTCCGTCTCCGCCGCGATGCTGACGGTTTCTCCTGTGTATTCTTCGTTCGGCGTCAGGATGATCGGCTTTCTTTCGCGCGCCTTCAGCGGCACGAACAGCAACCCGTACGCATTCGGCGTCAGCTGGATCGCTTGCTGGCTGTCAAAGTCGAAAAGGCCTTCGGTGACCTCTGTCCTTTCCAGGGTCCGACTGCCAGCGCCGTCGTCAACGATACGGACGGCTGCATCGGGCTCGTGGAAGAGGCCTCGATACGGCGCCATTATCGAGTCCGGCACCAGCATCCGCGGATTGTAGAAATGCGCCAGGTGCCATTCGTCGCTGTATTTCAGGCCGACGCGCGTCAGGTCCGGCCCGATCCGGCGTGTGCCTAACAGGTGCGGCACGTCATAGGCGTATTCGCCTGCCTCGCTGACCGGCCCCCAGCGGCGGATCTCGCCGGTCACCGGCCGCACGAATTGCGAATGGCAGTACCAGCAGCCTTCGCGCAGGTAAATGTTGCGGCCGCGACGCTGCTGCTCGGTGTAGTCCGTCGCCTCTGAAACCGTCCATTTCAGCTGGCCGAAATCCGTGCGCACCACCGAGGTCACGCGCGTAGTTCGCGAGGACGGCTCCACGAAGGGCAGCACGCCCTGCGTGATCACCGCAAGGGTGATGCAAAAGACGCCGGCGAACAGCGCGAAGAAGCGAACGTTCACTGCGCGGGCCCTCCCGCCGGGGCCGGGATAGGCGCCTCCACCGGCGCGCGGACGCGTCGCGCCTCAGCCGCCGGGCTGGTCAGTGCGGTCAGCATCAGATTCACCACCAGCAGCGACATACCGATATCCATGCTGATGCCTGCCAGGGTCCGCGCCAGCCAGTAGGGCTTCACCCAGACGAGCGAGTCGAGCCATTCGACACCATTCATCCATTGATAACCCTGCTGCAGCCCGCCCGCTGTGAGAACCAGGCCCATGGTCGTGATGCCGACGGTGATCAGCCAGAACGACCAGTTGCCGAGCTTGAAGGACCAGAGTTCGCGCCCGAACAGCCGCGGCCAAGTATAGACGAGGCCCCCCATCGCCCAGACGACGAAGGTGCCGAACACGGTGAGATGCGAATGCGAGATGACGAAATCGGTGAAATGGGTCGGCTGCTGCAGCTGCCGCAGCGCCTCGGTCGAGCCCTGGAAGCAGCCGACGAGATACATAAGCGAGCCCATGATCAGGAACTTCGCCGGCAAGTTCCTGCCGAACTCATGCCACTTGCCCATCATGGTGCCGAAGAAGTTCACCAGCACCGTCCACACCGGAATGATCAGCAGCATCGACGTGACGACGGCCAAGGTCTCGGCCCAGTCCGCGATCGGGCTGTAGAGGTAATGGTGGATGCCGACGAACGGGTAGAACAATGCCAGGGACCAGAAGCCTACCAGCGAGAGCTTATGGGCATAGAGCGGATTTCGCGCGCTGATCGGCAGGAAATAGTAAATGATCACGTAGCCCGCGGGCGTTAGCCACAGCCCGACGATGTAGTGGAGATAGAGGCCATGGAAGGCGGCGCTGTTGATGCCCGAGATCGTGTACGGCAGGATGAAGCTTCCAAGCACGAAGTTCATCGTCGTCCACACGAAAGTGGCGATCAAGTACCACAGCGCGACATAGATCGCCGGCTCGAGCCTTCGACTGATCGTGATCAGGAATTGCGCGGTAGCAACAGCCACTACGATGAAGAATGCGACCTTCGCATAGAGCGGAAACTCTCCGGCTTCCAAACCGTCACTGTCGCCGAACAGCAAGCCGACCAAACCGGCAAGCGTTGCGACGTTCCAGACCCATGCGAGAAGAACCGACCACTCCGACCATATTACCCGCACCCCCGACAGACGCGGCACGAGATAGTAGCAAAGGCCGATGAAAAGCGTCGAGAAAGCGCCGAAGATGACACCGTTGACGTGGACCGGGCGCAGCCGGCCGAAGGTGAGCTCGAGATTCCCCGATCCGAGATAGTCGGGGTAGTTGAAGGTGCTCGATATCAGGACGCCGACGGATGGCGTCACCATCAGCCAGAACATGCCGAAATAAAGCCAGGTCCGCACGACCCGGTTGTCGACCAGCGCATCCAGGTCCACATTCGCGAACTTGCCGCGCAGCTCCATCCCAGTCTCTGCCAACGCATAGACCTCCCCGCGCGGTTCCCGGGCCGCACGACTGCTCCAACCCCGCCATCGAGGTGTCACCCCGATGGCGGACGCGCTCCCGTGAAGCCGAGCCCCGGCTATCGACGAGACTAGTACTTGCCTGGCACCAACACCGAACCGGTGTTCGACCAGGTGATGTACGCCTCGAGCGCCTTCATCGCCTCCGATTCGGGATCAATCTTCTCACCCTGGTTCGGTTTCTCGATGCACCAGTTGATCATGTCGCGCAGTGTCGCGAATTTGGCCATCGACTGCTGGAACTTGGGGAACGCATGCGGGTGGGTATCGGAGGCCATTGGATGGCACATGGCGCAGGCCCACCCGGTGGTCGACAACTTGACGCCCAACTGCTCCGCCATCGCCGCATCACCGTGGAACAGGAGGTCTCCCTTCCTGACCTCCTCCATGAACGCCTCTTGATAGAGTTTCAGCTGCTTTGGCGTCACCGGGTCCTTGTTGGCACTGGCCGGGCCGATGACGACGGCAGCTGCGACGACTGCTCCGGCGACGGTGGAACGCCTCAGAATGCAGAGGAATGTCGATGTGTTTATCATAGCCACCCCCTTTTATGGATTTTCCCACGGGTACTGTCTGTCGGCGATGCGTGGCTGTATGACCTCCTCAATGCTCTTGTCGTGGTCCTCCGGCGACTGGACGAGCACCTCCTTGCGCCCCCACATGATGTACTCGACATCGACCTTGTCGTCGGCGTTGACGCTCACGGTTTCCCAACCGACCCCGTCGAAGGGATCGCCAGGATCGACACGGATCATCGGCTTGGTCAGCTTGGGCACGCCTTCCGGCGCATACGGCCACGGCCAGGAGGTCGCCAGCATGCCGATCGAGCGCATGCTGCCGATCTCGTTGTAGAGCACCTGGTGCACGTGACCGTGGATGTTGGTGACTTTGGTATAAGGCTTCAGCACGTCATTCACTTCGCGCCAGTCGCGCACCCAGAAATTCCAGGGCGGGTAGTACTCGTACAGCGGATTGTGGCTGAAGATGACGATCGGCTTGGACTTATCCCACTCGGCGAGTGTCTTCTGCATCCAGTCGAGTTGCTCGCGGCCGACGCCGGCCCACGCGCCGGCAACCGTGCCGTCAAGGGTAGCCATGTGGCCCATGCGCTCCTCTGGCGTCATCTTCTTCGCTGTCCAGTAGTCCGGTCCCCGGCTGACCGTATCGAGCCCGATGAAGCGCACGCCTTTGTGATCGAAGGTCCAGTTGGGTTGGCCGAACAACTCGCCCCACTTCTTGCCCATATCCAGATACCAGTCATGCTCGCCCGGGATGTAATACTTCTTGATCTTCAGATCCTTGAGGAGCTCAACGCCAAGCTCAAGTTCCTCGATCTTTCCGAGCTGGGCCAGGTCGCCGCCGAAGATCAGGAAGTCGGCCGGCGGATCCATGGCCTGGACCTCTCGCACGGCGCGCACCACTTTGTCGACGAAGCGCGTGTTCAGCGATCGCGGATAGAGATGGGTGTCCGAAATCCAGGCAAACTTGAAGGGCGCTTCGGCGGCGTGAGCGACGTCGATGGTGTTGAGCAGCGGCCACCACGCGAAGGTCTGGCCGACGGAAGCAGCGCCGAACAGCAGCGATCTGTGAATGAAGGTGCGGCGGGTGATTTGGAGCGAGTCGTCGGGCCGTACTCCAGGCGGCTGCAGCACCGCATGCATTTCGCGCCGAATGCGGTCAAGCTCGTCAGACATCAGGGTTCCTCCTCAGTGCAGACCGTTTCTTAAAGCGTCGGCCTTCTCGCAGGAGCGCGACCCTATTGAATCAGTGGGTCGCCCATTTTCTTATTTTTTCAGTTCAATCGTCAGACTGGTGGCCTTATTCTCCTCTACCTTTACGGTCTGCTCGATCGGCCCGGTGAAGGGGTGGATCGCCACGAGCTTGTAGTCCCCAGGCGGAACATCGGTTATGCTGAACTTGCCGTCGGCGCCGGTGACAGCGTAGTAGGGATTGTCTACCACATAGACCCAGCCTTCCATCCAGCCATGCGCGTCGCAGTCGACGCGGACAGTGCCGGCCCGCTTCAGTTCGACGGGTATCCGCTGGCCCTTATTGGGCAGCGCCAGGTTGAAGGCGGTGCGCTTGCCATAATACCCGTGGGTGTTGTGGAGCATTGGGTCGCTGTTGACCACCTCCAGCGAACCGGCGGGTATCATCTGAACCGCGGGCTCAAAGCGACATTTGAGGTTGTTGAGCTCAGGCGGCTTTCCGGGCTCCGGCCAGGCCTTTCCCTGTGCCACGTCGACCAGCTGCACCGCCGCGTTCAGCACGGCCTGATCGCTGCCGACTTCGATCAGCGGCTCCTCGCGGGGATCGCCGCACACCTCGATATCCTTGGTGGGGATGATCTTTGTTGTCGGCACGTCGCCGCGGTAGACGATCGTACCCTCGATCGTTCCGCCTCCCGTGACCGGACCCACTTCGTAGGCTTGCGCAGGCGCGGACACCATCGCAACGAAAGCGATCGCCGCCAGCCCGCTCATCAATTCGCGAATGGTCATAAAAGCCTCCTCCTTCTAGCGAGATGAGGGGCAACTTTTAAAAATAGAGCTAAACCAGAACCATGTCTAGCCATTCAGCAACAAAACATGATAAAGTGAGATAGTTTAGGCGAGTTTGTTAATCACAAACACACGCGGGGGTTGGTGCGTCATTCTCGAAGTGCCGGAGGTACTTGATGAAGCGGCGGCATGGACTCCTCAGCCCCTGGGCCTACGGTTCGCATACCCTCTTCTGCATAATATTCGCAGCGGCCCTGTCGATCTGCCAACCGCTCGTGCGGGCCGACACGGCGCCTGTGACGGTCGGTGGCCCATTCACGCTTACGGCGCCGGACGGAACGACGGTCACCGATGAGACTTATCGCGGCAAATGGCTGCTGGTTTTCTTCGGCTATACTTCTTGTCCGGACATCTGTCCGACGACGCTGTCATCAATCGCCGCGGCGATTGAGGAACTCGGACCCGACGCCGCAAAACTGCAACC
This sequence comes from Mesorhizobium sp. WSM4815, assembly GCF_055811575.1. NCBI lineage: Bacteria > Pseudomonadati > Pseudomonadota > Alphaproteobacteria > Hyphomicrobiales > Phyllobacteriaceae > Mesorhizobium > Mesorhizobium sp. WSM4815. The sequence continues at coordinate 219,343 of NZ_JBVVQS010000098.1, forward strand.
GCTCTTCATCACTGTCGATCCCGAACGCGACACGCCTGAGGTGATGGGAAGCTTTACCGCAGCGTTCGATCCGCGCATCGTGGGACTGACCGGCAGCCCGCAACAGATCGCTGCGGTTTCGGAGGCATATGGCGCCTATGGTGTGGCGCGCCGGGGCGAGGCGGGCGGTGACGACTACCTAATGGATCACGGCACCCACATCTACATCATGAACCCACAGGGGCAATTCGTGGAGGGGCTAGACTCTGACACACCAAGCAGCGGCATTGCCGCTAGGTTGGGTGAACTGGTGCGATGACACCAGCCCTGGGATGACGGACATCACGATTAAGCAGTTGAGCGATCCATAGAAAGTTGTCATCCGGAAGGAGAGCGACCATGCAAAGACATACAAAGGAGGCTTCGGAGCTTAAGGCATTGATCCTCGCGGATCTTCATAAGGAGCCGGGATGCGAGCACGTCACTGATTTTGTGATTCAGCGGCTCGAAACCAAGGAGAACGGGGCAAACTGGACTGTCAAATATCTGGATCCTAATCAAGATAAGGTCTGCGAGACAATTCTGATAAACATCGCGCGAATGTTGCAGCTCAATTTCGACCTTCCTGAACGCGGGTCGTGAGGAACTATGCGAGCGGGATCGGCGCGCATCGCGCTTCGACATAATTCGTATGCAAGCAGGGGAATCGAGCGATGGCGGAACCCACAGCGTTGCACACCGGCAAACCTGGCGGCGTAAAGAACGTCCTTGCGCCGCGGCGATTTGGACCTCCGATGACCGGAGATGCGGGCGATATGGCCGATGGGCAAGGCCGTATCTTGGTGCCAGGCAATACGAGTTATGACGGTTTCTTTGCAGATGCGATCGCGCGTCTGCAGGAGGAACGGCGCTACCGTGTGTTCGCGGACCTTGAGCGCGTCGCCGGACGCTTTCCCAATGCCGTGTGGCATTCCCCGCATGGACCGAAGGACGTCGTGATCTGGTGCTCCAACGACTATCTCGGGATGGGACAACACCCAAAAGTGGTCGCCGCCATGGTGGAGACTGCTACCCGCCTGGGAACGGGGGCCGGCGGGACGCGCAATATCTCCGGCACCAGCCATCCGCTCCTAGAGCTCGAGAGCGAGCTTGCCGATCTCCACGGCAAGGAGGCGGCACTGGTCTTTACGTCCGGCTATGTTTCGAACCAGACTGGCATCTCGACCATCGCCAAGCTGATCCCCGGTTGTCTGATCCTGTCCGATGCGCTCAACCACAATTCGATGATCGAAGGCATCCGTCAGTCCGGTACGCAGAAGAGCATCTTCCGCCACAACGACGTCGATCATCTCGAGGAATTGTTGAAGGCAGCGGGTCCGGATCGGCCAAAACTCATCGTCTTCGAAAGTCTCTATTCGATGGACGGCGACGTCGCGCCAATCAATCGCATTTGCGAAATCGCCGATCGTTACGGCGCAATGACCTATCTCGACGAGGTCCATGCTGTGGGCATGTACGGCCCTCGCGGCGCCGGCATCGCCGCGCGCCACGGCGCTATGAGCCGGATCGATGTGATCGAAGGCACGCTCGCCAAGGCCTTCGGCTGCCTCGGCGGCTATATCACGGGAAGTGCTGTGCTGATCGATGCGGTTCGTTCCTATGCTCCGGGTTTCATCTTCACCACCGCGTTGCCGCCGGCGATCTGCGCCGCGGCCACAGCGGCGATCCGGCATCTGAAAACCTCGCACTGGGAGCGCAAGCGCCAGCAGGATCGCGTCCGGCGGGTCAAGGCGGCGCTGGGTGCCGCTGCGCTGCCGGTCATCCTGAGCGACACCCATATCGTTCCGGTGGCAGTCGGCGATCCGGCGCATTGCAAAGCGGCGAGCGACCTGCTGCTGAGCGATCACGACATCTATATCCAGCCGATCAATTATCCGACTGTGGCGAAGGGAACTGAGCGGCTGCGCATCACGCCGACACCCTGTCATGAGGACATCATGATTGATCGGCTCGCGGCAGCTTTGTTCGATGTCTGGAATCGGCTCGGGCTGCCACGGGACAATCTCGCCTGAGCGGCCGAATGAGGCGTCGCCGTTCCCCGAAGATTTGGTATTAAGGATCAAGGAAATGGCTGCCAAGGAAATCATGTTCTCGTTCGAAGCTCGCGACAGAATGCTGCGCGGCATTGACATCCTGGCGAATGCGGTGAGCGTCACGCTTGGCCCGCGGGGGCGCAACGTCGCGATCGGCAGGGAGCACGGCGCGCCAAGGGTCACGAAGGACGGCGTGACCGTCGCCAGGGAAATCGAACTCGACAACAAGTTCGAGAACATGGGCGCCCAGATGGTGCGCGAGATAGCAACAAAAACCTCCCATCAGGCCGGCGACGGCACGACCACCGCCGTCGTGCTCGCGCATGCGATCGCCCGGGAGGGCGCCAAGGCGGTGGCGGCCGGCATGAATCCCATGGACCTGAAACGCGGCATCGATCTCGCGGTCGAAGCCGTCGTCGCGGAACTCAAAAACAACGCCACGAAGGTCACCTCGAACGTCGAGATTGCGCAAGTCGGGACCATCTCGGCCAACGGCGACAGGGAGATCGGCCGCTGCCTCGCCGACGCCATGAAGAGGGTCGGCAATGACGGCGTGATCACTGTCGAGGATGGGACGTCGCTGGAAACCGAACTCGAATTCGTCGAGGGCATGCAGTTCGACCGCGGCTATATCTCGCCCCATTTCATCACCAATCGCGCAAAGATGCGGGTCGAGATGCAGGATGCCTATGTCCTCGTCAGCGAGAAGAAACTGTCCAGTCTGAGCGAAATACTGCCGCTGCTGGAGAAGGTGGTGCAGGCCGGCAAGCCGCTGCTCATCATCGCCGAGGATGTCGAGAGTGAGGTGATGGCGGCGCTGGTGGTCAACAAGTTGCGCGGCGCTCTCAAGGTTGCAGCCGTGAAGGCGCCGGCCTACGGAAACCGCCGCAAGGCGATGCTGCAGGATCTCGCGCTGATGACCGGCGGAACGGTGATCTCCGAGGATTTGGGCATCAAGCTCGAACATGCTTCCCTCGATATGCTCGGGCGCACCAAGAAGGTGATGATCGACAAGGCAAACACCACGATCGTCGGCGGCGCCGGCGAGCGGGAAAGCATCGAGGCCCGCATCGCCGAGATCAAGCTCGAGCTTGCTGAAACCACCTCCGATTTCGACCGCGAGAACCTCCAGGAGCGGCTGGCCAGGCTCGCCGGTGGCGTCGCCGTTATCCGGGTCGGCGGTGCAACCGAAGTCGAGGTCAGGGAGAAGAAGGATCGCATCGATGACGCGATGAACGCGACAAGAGCCGCGGTTGCAGAGGGCATTCTCCCCGGCGGTGGGGTCGCCTTACTGCGCGCCGGCAGGGCGCTCAAGAAGCTCAAGGGCAGCAACGAGGACCAGCAGGTCGGCATCGCGATCGTCAGGAAGGCGATCACCTGGCCGGCTCGGCAAATCGCGATCAATGCCGGCCTGGAAGGCTCGGTCGTCATCGCCGGGATCCTCGAAAACGACGACAACGCCTATGGCTACGATGCCCAATCGGGCGTGTACGCGGATCTGGTGTCAAAGGGCATCATCGACCCAGCCAAGGTGGTGCGAACGGCGCTCCAGGGGGCAGCCTCGGTGGCAGGCCTCCTCATCATGACGGAGGCGATGGTGGCCGAAGTGCCTGGCCCGCCGCCGCCGGAGCTTCCCGGTCACGAGCATCATCAAAACGATATGGATTTGGATTTCTGACCGCTTCGCGGTCGTAATCCGGGCTCGCCGCCGTCAACAATGATCTCGTCCGCTATCGAGGTGAGACAAGTCGTCGAGGATCACGGTATCCAAGGTGTCGGCTTATGGCGCTACCTGCTCGCTCCGATTGATGAGACGAATGGCAATATTCACCCATCTCGGCCCTTCTCAGTACCTACCTGATTAGGTTTTACCTGGGCCGTGATCCCGAACCGAAGGTCGGCGCAGCAAGATGTGAAACCGGTTTCGGGAAAGGACTAATGAAGCCCCATCCCGATTCCATCGAGATCGATCAAGCGCTGGTCAGACCGGCCGCACCAGAACGTGTTTTTTCTTGCCGAGCGACAGCTTTACGACTTGTTCCGGACCTAGATCCTCAAGTGTCACCAACCGGCGATCGTCGGACACGGACTGGTCGTTGAGGCGCACCGCGCCGCCCTGGATGTGTCGCCGCGCCTCGCCGTTGGACGCGGCAAGCCCGGCGGCAACGAACAGCGACAATATGCCGACGCCGCTTTCCAGATCGGCCTTGCCGACCTCGACGGTCGGCAGCGTTTCGGCCAGCGCGCCTTCTTCAAACGTCTTGCGCGCGGTTTCCTCGGCTTGCTCGGCCGCCTCGCGGCCGTGCACGATGGCCGTCGTTTCCGTGGCCAGGACCTTCTTGGCCTCGTTGATCTCGGAGCCGCCAAGCGCGGCGAGCCGCGCGATCTCGCTGAGCGGCAGGCGGGTGAAAATCTTGAGGAAGCGCGTGACGTCGGCGTCCTCGGTGTTGCGCCAGTACTGCCAGAAATCATAGGGCGAGTAGAGGTCGCCGTTCAGCCAGACCGCGCCGTTGGCCGATTTGCCCATCTTGGCGCCTGACGACGTCGTCAGCAGCGGTGTGGTCAGGGCATAAAGCTGCGGCGTGCCCATGCGGTGTCCGAGATCGACGCCGTTGATGATATTGCCCCACTGGTCCGATCCGCCCATCTGCAGGCGGCAGCCATAGCGCCGGCTGAGCTCGACGAAATCATAGCCTTGCAGGATCATGTAGTTGAATTCGAGGAAGGAGAGCGATTGCTCGCGCTCGAGTCTCAGCTTGACGCTGTCGAAGGTCAGCATGCGGTTGACCGAAAAATGCCGGCCGACATCGCGCAGGAACTCGACATAGTTGAGCTTCATCAGCCAGTCGGCATTGTTGACCATGATCGCGTCGTTTGGACCGTCGCCGAAACGCAGGATGCGGCCGAAGATGCGCTTGATGCCCTCGATGTTGGTGGCGATGGCCTCAGGCGTCAAAAGCTTGCGCTGGTCGTCGCGGAAGGAAGGATCGCCGATCATCGAAGTGCCGCCGCCCATGAGCGCGATCGGCCGGTGGCCGGTCTCCTGCAGCCAGTAGAGCATGGTTGCGGAAATCAGATTGCCGATATGCAGGCTGGTCGCGGTGGCATCGTAGCCGACATAGGCGGTCACCGTTTCCCTGGCGAAAAGCTGGTCGAGGCCGGCATCATCCGAAATCTGGTGGATGAAACCACGCTCGCTCATTACGCGCAGGAAATCGGATTTGAAGGCGGACATTTTTTCTTTCCCGAAAGCGCCCAACCGAAGCGGATCGGGCGTGGCATGCGTGAACGCGGGCGTTTAGCATCCAAGCGCGGTCAGCAAAAGGGGAATCCGGTTTTTCCACCTGACCGCTGTAACGGCGCCGCACGGCTTCGAATCGAATGCCATATCCTGCGACAGAGCCCGACGCGAGATGCCGGAGATATCTTCGCTGTTCGGCCTATCTCAACCGTTTCGGCCGCGGGTCGGACAACTCGCCTGCCAGACGGCGATCGAGATAGTCCGCGCATTCCTGGAGCAAGAGGTCCGCATCGTTGGAGAAGAAATGGTTGGCGCCGGGCAAGGTCTTCTGGGTGATGGTGATGCCCTTTTGCGTGTGCAGCTTGTCGACCAGCCCCTGCACGTCCTTTGGCGGCGCGACCTTGTCGGCGTCGCCATGGATGATGAGGCCGGACGACGGGCAGGGCGCCAGGAACGAGAAATCATAGGTGTTGGGCTGCGGCGCGATCGAGATGAAGCCTTCGATCTCCGGCCGGCGCATCAGAAGCTGCATGCCGATCCACGAGCCGAACGAATAGCCGGCGACCCAGCAGCTCTTGGAATCCGGATGCAGCGACTGCACCCAGTCAAGTGCCGCGGCCGCATCCGACAATTCGCCGGTGCCGTGGTCGAATTCGCCCTGGCTGCGGCCGATGCCGCGGAAATTGAAGCGCAGCGTGGTGAAATCCCGCTTCTGGAACATGTAGAAGAGGTCGTAGACGATCTTGTTGTTCATCGTGCCGCCGAACTGTGGGTGCGGGTGCAGGATGATGGCGATCGGCGCGCTCTTTTCCTTGGAAGGCTGGTAGCGACCCTCCAGGCGGCCGGCCGGACCGGTGAAAATGACCTCAGGCATAAAATACTCCACATGGCATAAATGCGCGGCGCCCGGAACAACTCTTCCTCTGGCCCCAGTCTTCCGCAGGCCTTGACGTAGGGCGAGCGTCTTCTTAGAAGCTAGTTTAGAATTGTTCAAAACTGGGTGGCCAAAACGTCGTGGTTCGGCCATCCACGCCGCAAGTCGCGTAAATAGGACGGCTTGCCTTGCAATTTCAAGGAAATAACGCGCTATCCTCGCGGAATGGCTCTTGAAGGGACCGATCGAAACGAAAATGGCCGGAAGACGCGCCTATCTCGACTACAATGCCAGCGCGCCGCTGCTTGCCGCGGCGCGGGGGGGGGGGGGGGGGGGGGGGGGGGGGGGGGGGGGGCCCCGCGCGGGGCGGGGGCGGGGGGGGGGGGGGGGGTTGGTGATATTTTAAGATTATTTTAATGATTGGTTTTGGGGTGGGGTGGGT
>NZ_JBVVQS010000098.1:225981-413553 GCF_055811575.1 Mesorhizobium sp. WSM4815
ACCACTAAAAAACCCTCTCCTGCCGGTTGTTTTTCTTTTTCCCCCCCCCCACCCACCCAACCCGCCCCCCCGCCCCCTAAATCACCTCACACCCCCCCGGCGGGGCGCGGGGGCCCGCGCCCCCCGCGGCAATGAATGCCGCGCTCGATACTGCCGGCAACCCGTCATCGGTCCATGCCGAGGGCCGCGCCGCACGGCGGCTGATCGAGAATGCAAGGCGCGATGTGGCGCTGCTGGTCAACGCCGGCGCCGAGCATGTCGTGTTCACCTCCGGTGCGACGGAAGCCGCCTCGACGCTGCTGACGCCGGATTGGCAGATGGGGCGCGGCACTGTCCGCATGAGCCGGCTCTATGTCTGCGAAGCCGATCATCCTTGTGTGCTGAACGGCGGGCGCTTTCCGGCAGCCCGGGTAACACGCATCGGCGTCGACGCCGACGGCATTGTCAGGCTGGACGCGCTGGCGGCGGCACTTGGCCGTCATGACAAGGCAGACGGCCTGCCGCTGGTGGCAATCCATGCCGCCAACAACGAGACCGGTGTCATCCAGCCGGTCGGGCGCATCGCCGAAATTGTCAAGGCGGCAGGCGGCATCCTGGTCGTCGACGCCGTGCAGGCAGCCGGTCGCATTCCGCTCGATATGTCAGCGGGTTATGCCGATTACTTGATTCTGTCTTCGCACAAGATCGGCGGCCCCATGGGCGTTGGCGCCATCGTCGCCGCCGCGGATCTGATGATGCCCAGGCCCTTGATATCAGGCGGTGGCCAGGAAAAGGGTCATCGCGGCGGCACTGAAAACCTGGCCGCGATCGCCGGTTTTGGCGCAGCGGCGCGTGAAGCCCTGATCGGATTGAAGCGCATCGAAGCGGTCGGCAGCCGCCGCGATGAGATCGAGGCCATCGTGAAAACGCTGGTGCCGGATGCGGAGATCTTCGGAACCGGCGCGCCGAGGCTTGCCAACACGACATTCTTCGCTATTGCGGGCATCAAGGCCGAGACGGCGCAGATCGCCTTCGACCTGGCGGGCGTGGCGCTGTCGGCCGGTTCCGCCTGTTCGTCGGGCAAGGTCGGCCCGAGCCATGTGCTGAAAGCCATGGGGTACAATGACAGCCTTGGCGCTTTGCGCGTGTCCATCGGCCACGCAACGAGCGCGCAGGACATCGAACTGTTCCGCACTGCGCTGGCAGGCATTGCCTCACGCCGCGCAGGCAGGGAAGAGGCCGCCTGAGCGCGGCAAACAAACGCAGGCTTTTTGGCCTGGTAGAGCCGTGCGTTTCATGGTGGCCGGGTGAATTCCCGGCAGGGACGCACTATATGGAACTTACGCCGCCTCGGGTGCCTCGCGGGTACTGGTTTCGCGGTGCCATAGTTTGAAAACTGCCGGGCCTTGACCCCGGCGTGGATGGAGAACGCTGATGCCTGCTGTGCAGGACACGATCGATCGGGTTCGAAAGATCGACGTCGACCAATACAAATACGGATTCCAGACCGAAATCGCGATGGACAAGGCCCCAAAGGGCCTGAGTGAAGACATTATCCGCTTCATTTCGGCGAAGAAGGACGAGCCGTCCTGGATGCTGGAATGGCGTCTGGAAGCGTATCGGCGCTGGGTGACGCTGGACGAGCCGAAATGGGCGCGCGTCCACTATCCAAAGATCGATTTCCAGGACCTCTACTATTATGCGGCGCCCAAGAGCACGCCAGGACCGACATCGCTGAGCGACGTCGACCCCGAACTGTTGAGGGTCTATGAAAAGCTCGGTATCCCGCTGAGGGAACAGGAGATCCTCGCCGGTGTGCAGAAGACCGACGCGTCGGAACTCGAGGAAGCCAGCGACAATGTCTACAAGTCGGGCCGCGTCGCCGTCGACGCCGTGTTCGATTCCGTGTCCGTCGTCACCACCTTCAAGAAGGAGCTGGCGCAGGCCGGCGTCATCTTCTGCTCGATCTCGGAAGCCATCCGCGAGCACCCGGATCTGGTGAAGAAGTATCTCGGCTCGGTCGTGCCGACCTCGGACAATTTCTACGCCACGCTGAATTCGGCGGTGTTCACCGACGGTTCTTTCGTCTTCGTGCCCAAGGGCGTGCGCTGCCCGATGGAACTGTCGACCTATTTCCGCATGAACGAGAAGAACACCGGCCAGTTCGAGCGCACGCTGATCATCGCCGAGGAAGGGGCCTACGTCTCCTATCTCGAAGGCTGCACGGCGCCGCAGCGCGACGAGAACCAGCTTCACGCTGCGGTTGTCGAACTGATCGCGCTCGACGATGCCGAGATCAAATACTCGACGGTGCAGAACTGGTACCCCGGCGACGCCGAAGGCAAGGGCGGCATCTACAATTTCGTCACCAAGCGCGGCGACTGCCGCGGCCACCGTTCGAAGATTTCATGGACGCAGGTCGAGACCGGCTCGGCGATCACCTGGAAATATCCGAGCTGCATCCTGCGCGGTGACGATTCCAGCGGCGAGTTCTATTCGATCGCCGTGTCGAACGGCTACCAGCAGGTCGACAGCGGCACCAAGATGATCCATCTCGGCAAGAACACGTCGAGCCGCATCATCTCCAAGGGCATCGCCGCCGGCTTCTCGCAGAACACCTATCGCGGCCAGGTCTCGGCGCACCGCAAGGCGACCAACGCCCGCAACTTCACCAACTGCGACTCGCTGCTGATCGGCGACCAGTGCGGCGCGCACACCGTGCCCTACATGGAAGCCAAGAACGCAACGGCGCAGTTCGAGCATGAGGCGACGACGTCGAAGATTTCCGAGGACCAGAAATTCTACGTCATGCAGCGCGGCATTCCCGAAGAAGAGGCGATCGCGCTGATCGTCAACGGCTTCGTCAAGGACGTCATCCAGCAACTGCCGATGGAATTCGCGGTCGAGGCGCAGAAGCTGATTGGGATCAGCCTCGAGGGCTCGGTCGGCTGACCGGACCGAAAATTTTCAGGAAAAGAAAAAATGCTTGAAATCAGAAATTTGCATGCTCGCATCGTCGATGACGGCACCGAGATCATCCGCGGCCTGAACCTGACGGTGAAGGCCGGCGAGGTCGCCGCCATCATGGGGCCGAACGGCTCGGGAAAATCGACGCTGTCCTACATCCTCGCCGGGCGCGAGGATTATGAGGTGACCGAAGGCGACATCCTCTACAACGGCCAGTCGATCCTCGAAATGGATCCTGCCGAGCGCGCCACATCAGGCATTTTTCTCGCCTTCCAGTATCCGATGGAGATACCGGGTGTGGCGACGATGGAATTCCTGAAGGTGGCGATGAACGAGCAGCGCAAGGCGCGCGGCGAGGAGCCGCTGAAGATCCCGGAATTCCTGAAGCGCGTGAAGGACGCCGCTGCCTTGCTCGACATGGACATGGCGATGCTGAAGCGGCCGCTCAATGTCGGCTTTTCCGGCGGCGAGAAGAAGCGCGCCGAGATCCTGCAGATGAAGCTTCTGGAGCCAAAACTCTGTGTGCTCGACGAGACCGATTCCGGACTCGACATCGATGCGCTGAAGATCGTTTCGGAAGGCGTCAACGCGTTGCGCGCGCCGGACCGCGCCATCGTCATCATCACCCACTACCAGCGCCTGCTTCAGTACATCGTGCCGGATAGTGTGCACGTGCTGTACAGAGGCCAGGTGGTCAAGTCGGGCGACAAGTCGCTGGCGCTCGACCTCGAGGCCAACGGCTATGCCGGCGTGATCGGCCAAGCTGCGTGAGATGCCAGAAGGCCAAGAAGGCAAGCCAAACAAGGCGAGACCGATGAATATACATACGACACCCCAGCGAACGCCGGCCGAAACGGCGCTGATCGACGCCTTCAGCGACCGGCTGTCGTTGCTGCCCGGCGACGGCACGGTGATGCTGAAGCGCGACGACGCCATCGAGGCGATCAAGAGCGGCCTGCCGACGCGGCGCATCGAATCCTGGCACTACACCGACCTGCGCCGCCTATTGACTTCGGTTCCGGATTTCGATCCCGCAGCCGCCCCAAAAGCCATTGCGCCTGTTGTCGAAGGGTCCGCTGTTCTGCCGGTGCTCAACGGCGTGTCGAGCGCGAAACTGCCTGAAATCGAGGGCATCGCCGTGCAGCGCCTGTCGGAGAAGCTGACCGACGGCAGCATCGCGCCGGGCCTTGATCCCTATGGCGCCGACGACGCCATCGGCGCGCTCAATATGGCTTTCGTGGCCGACGGCTATTTTGTCGACATCGCCGACGGTACCGAACTGGACAAGCCGATCGAATTGCAGAACCTGCAGGCCGGCGGCCAGACGCATGTGCGCCTCAGCGTCCGCGTCGGCGCCGGCGCCAAGGCCGTGATCGTCGAGCGCCAGGCGGGCGAGGGCGCCGCACTCGTCAGTTCGGTCAGCCAGCTTCTGCTTGACGAGGGCGCCGAGGTGACCTGGCTGATCGTGCAGGAGCAGCCGGATACGGCGACGCATCTTGCCCAGTTCAAGGCGCATCTCGGCAAGAATGCGAAGCTGACGCTGTTCGTGATGAATGCCGGCGGCAAGCTGGTGCGCCAGGAGATCGTGGTCAGGACGACCGGCGAAGGTGCCGATTTCACGCTGCGCGGCATCAACCTGCTGGCCGGTGACACCCATACCGACGTGACCATGGTGCTCGACCATGCGGTGCCGCATACGGCTTCGACGGAAGTGATCCGCAACGTGGTGACGGGAAGAGCGCGCGGCGTTTTCCAGGGGCGCATCAACGTCCACCAATACGCGCAGAAGACCAACGCCAAGATGGCCTGCAACACGCTGCTTCTGTCGGATGACGGCGAGTTCTCGACCAAGCCTGAGCTCGAAATCTTCGCCGACGACGTCGTTTGCGGCCACGGCGCCACCGTCACCGAGATCGACCATAGCCATTTATTCTACCTGATGGCGCGCGGCATCGACGAGAAGTCGGCCCGTGGCCTGCTGGTCAAGGCGTTCGTCGCCGAGGTCATCGAGGAACTCGACGACGAGGCGATCGTCGAGGCGCTGGAAACGAGGCTCGACGGCTGGTTCGCGGCGCACGGGTGACAGTGGGTGAGGGTTTGGCGATTCGACCAACACCCCTCATCCGACCGAGCTCCGCTCGGCCACCTTCTCCCACAAGGGGAGAAGGAAGAGCGCCTCTCCTTCTCCCCTGGTGGGAGAAGGTGGATTGGCGCGTAGCGCCAAGACGGATGAGGGGTGCTGGAAGGAACGCGGCGTAGCAAGGACTTCGAAATGGACCAGAAAGTCGAAAACATCCCCTACGACGTCGAGGCGATCCGCCGCGACTTTCCGATCCTGTCGCGGGAAGTCTACGGCAAACCGCTGGTCTATCTCGACAATGGCGCCTCGGCGCAGAAGCCGCAGGCCGTGCTCGACGCCATCCAGCACGCCTACGCCCAGGAATACGCCAACGTCCATCGCGGGCTGCATTTCCTGTCGAACGCCTCGACAGATGCCTTTGAGAACGCGCGCAAGATAGTGCAGAGATTTCTCAACGCGCCAAGCACCGACAACATCGTCTTCACCTCGAACACGACCGCGGCGATCAACACCGTCGCTTATGGTTATGGCATGCCCAATATCGGCGAGGGCGATGAAATAGTCCTGTCGATCATGGAGCACCATTCGAACATCGTGCCGTGGCATTTCATCCGTGAGCGCCAGGGCGCGAAACTGGTCTGGGTGCCGGTCGACGATCTCGGCGTCTTCCACATCGAGGAGTTCGAGAAGCGGCTGAGCGACCGCACAAAACTGGTCGCCATCACGCACATGTCGAATGCGCTGGGCACGGTGACGCCGATCAAGGAGATCGTCCGCATCGCGCATGCGCGCGGCATTCCGGTGCTGGTCGACGGCAGCCAGAGCGCCGTGCATATGCCGATCGACGTCCAGGACCTCGATTGCGATTTCTTCGTCTTCACCGGCCACAAGGTTTATGGGCCCTCTGGCATCGGCGTACTCTATGGCAAGAAGGACATGCTGGAGCGCATGCGCCCGTTCATGGGCGGCGGCGAGATGATCGAGGAGGTGACGCAAGACATCGTCACCTACAACGATCCGCCGCACCGCTTCGAGGCCGGCACGCCGCCGATCGTCCAGGCGATCGGGCTGGGTGCAGCGCTCGAATATATGGAAAAGGTCGGCCGCGAGCGCATCGCCGCCCACGAGGCCGATCTCAGGGATTATGCCCATCAGCGGCTGCGCGCCATCAATTCGCTGCGCATCTTCGGCGATGCGCCTGACAAGGGCGCCATCATCTCCTTCGAGCTGCAAGGCATTCATGCCCACGACGTGTCGATGGTGATCGACAGGCAAGGCGTCGCCGTCCGTGCCGGCACCCATTGCGCCCAGCCGCTGTTGAAACGTTTTGGCGTAACCTCCACATGCAGGGCATCGTTCGGCATGTATAACACCAGGGCCGAAGTCGACGCTTTGGCCGATGCGCTCGAAAAAGCGCGAAAGTTCTTCGGATGACGATCATGGATGATGCAGGCCACACCGCTGAGACCACGTCGGAAACGGTAACCAATGAGTTGGTTTCCGCCTCGGCCATTCCCGCCGACGAACTGGCGCGGCTGACCGACGACATCGTTTCGGCGCTGAAGACGGTCTACGACCCGGAAATCCCGGCCGATATCTATGAGCTCGGCCTGATCTACAAGATCGACATCGAGGACAACCGCTCGGTCAAGATCGACATGACCCTGACCGCGCCGGGCTGCCCGGTGGCCGGCGAAATGCCGGGCTGGGTGGAAAATGCCGTCGGCGCCGTCGAAGGCGTTTCCGGCGTCGAGGTCAACATGACCTTCGATCCGCCCTGGTCGCCCGACCGCATGTCGGAAGAGGCGCAGGTCGCGGTGGGCTGGTATTGAGGCGCACTTGCGCCAGGCAGAAAACTTCACCATTTTAGGTGAAGACTCATTCCGCAGGCCTTGAACCTGCGTGAACGCGGAGAAAAAGAATGGGACGCTTCGCCGTCATCACGATGACCGAAAAGGCTGCCGATCGGGTTCGCGAGATCGTCGCGACCCGTGAGAATGCGCATGGCATTCGCCTTGGCATCAAGAAGGGCGGCTGCGCCGGCATGGAATATACAGTCGATCTGGTGACCGAGCCCAACACCAAGGACGATCATATCGAGCGCGACGGTGCCCATGTCTATGTCGCGCCTGAGGCAGCGCTTTTCCTGTTCGGCACCGAGATGGATTTCGAGCAGACGACGCTGCGCACCGGCTTCACCTTCCGCAACCCGAACCAGAGCTCGGCCTGCGGCTGCGGCGAGTCGGTGGAGCTCAAGCCGGCCGATCTGAAGGTCCTGGCCGAGGCGCGCGCATCGGCCTGATTTCCCTTCTCCCCGTTGTCCCCCTCATCCGGCCCTTCGGGCCACCTTCTCCCCGCTGGGGAGAAGAGGCTTGCATCAACGCTGGCGACCTCCTCTCCCCTCGGGGAGAGGTCGGATTGCCCCGAATTGCCCTTCGCAATTCGGTTGGCAATCCGGGTGAGGGGGCTTAGCCTATGTAAACGGGGCGAAGAAATACTATTCCACCCACACTCCCGTTCGTTTGTGCCAGTCTGCGATCGATTCCTCGGGATAGACGTCGAAGACCTTGTCGTCCTTGCCGATTTCGGGCTCGACCCAGTTCGCCTTGTATTTCAGCATGAGGTGCACCTTTTCAGGCGGTTTCGGCAGGTCTGTGTCGATCGCCGAGGCGAAGGGGTGGACCAGTTCCGGCCAGGTCCGGTCATAGAGCCACAGTGCCGAACCACATTTTTTGCAGAAATTCCGCTCGCCTGACGAGATCTCGCATTGCGGATGCTCGTCGTCCTCGATCTCGGCCTGGTAGACGCCAAGATGGCGCTTGCCCTTGATTTTCAGCGTCTCGAAATCGGCACCGAGATTGATGGCAAAGCCTCCGCCGCCCTGCTGCTTGCGGCAGATCGAGCAGTAGCACAGCATGAACGGCACCGGCGTGTGGCTTTCCACCTCGAAGCGGACGGCATTGCACCGGCAGGACCCTTTGAGCAGAAGCGGCATGAAAAACTCCGACGAAATTGGCTTTCAACTTGTCAGGATGGTGCCGGCTGCGGCGATGACAAGGGGAAATCCGGGTGACATGATCACGGCATGGACAATGAACGCATTGCCGAACTTTTCGAAGGCCTCGGACCGGTCAGCATTCGCAAGATGTTCGGCGGCAAGGGCATCTATTTCGACGGCGTGATCGTCGCCATCGTCATTCGTGACGAATTGATGCTGAAAGCCGATGCGGAAAGCGCGCCCGAATTCGAGGCGGCCGGCTGCCGGCAATGGACCTATACGGGGTCGCGGCACGGCAAGCTGGTGTCGATGCCGTATTGGAGCGTTCCCGACAGCGCCTTCGACGATCCGGATGAGATGGCGGTCTGGGCACGCCTGGCCCATGAGGCGGGGCTGCGTGCCGGCAAATAGGTGTGCCCGCTAGCCACTCAGCTAAAGACAATCGCTCCAGGTTGGCGCCGCCCCTCCCCGTGAAGGACGGGGAGAGGGGTCGCCGGCGTCGCGGCCAAGCCCCTTCTCCCCGTCCTTCACGGGGAGAAGGTCCCGGCAGGGGGTTGAGGGGCGGCGCCAACATCCAGGATTTCATGCCAGGTCGCGCGCCTCGGGCACGAATGCCAGCGCCTCGGCAAAGATAGCGCTTGTGAAGGCGGCGCTCTCGACGGCGAGCATCGCTGCGGCAACGCCTTCGCGCAACGCTGCGCCCAGCGTCAGGCCGCGCACAGGGCGGCGACCGTTGCGCCCGCCAGCGCATCGGCGGCGCCGTCCGCGACTTTTTTAGGCGGCAGGATCAAGAAGGCGTCGGCTTCGTCGAAACCGAGCACCGGACCGTCGCCAGCGGTGACCACGCCGCTTTTCAGGCCGGCGCGCCTTAGGCCGTCGACAATGCCACGCTTGTCGGCATCGACGTCGGCGCCCGTAAGCACGCCGGCCTCGCGCCGGTCCATGAAGGCCAGCGCCAGACTGCCCAGAACCGGTGCGAGCCGCGCCGCCTTGTCGGGCGAGACGGCGAGGCCGAAGACCAGCTTGCCGGCTGCAAGCGTCACCAGCCGCTCCAGCGCCGCCGACGGCAGGTTTGCGTCGCAAAGGACTGCATCAGCGGTGCTGATTGCCTCGCGCATCTTGGCACGGCGGATCTGCTTGGCAAGCGCCAGGTCGTAGAGCGCCATGTCGGCGAGGCCGGCGATCAGCGCGCCGTCGCCGTCGATCAGCACTGTGTTGCTCAGCGTCGTGCGATCGAGGAACACCACGGAAAGATCGGCAATGCCGGCTGCAGCAATGGCGCGTGAAAGCGTATCGGCCAGAACATCGCCGCCCCGTACCGAAAACAGCGAGCCGGAGACGCCGCGGCGCACGGCGCAGCGCAGCGCATTGAAGACGGCGCCGCCGACTTCCTCGCGCATCGTGCCGGGGTTCGACGCCGCCGGCACGAAGGCGCCCGAAACCTGGCCGCGCCGCTCGATATAGGCGCCGCCTACGGCCAGGATCGTCGGCGACTTCATCATGCCCAGTGAGATGACCTTTGCTGCTGCCGGGAGGAGACTAGGTTGTCCGGCGGAACCCGGCAACCGGAGGCGCGATTCGGAAGATGCCTTGCAGAATCCTGCGGGTGAAGCCGGGATGCATCCTGGGTGAAAACACGAAACAAAAAACGAACAAATCCGGATATTGTTGGTTTTTCAATCGGTTGTATCTCCTTGCCAATCGAGAACAAAAAAGGTACAAATTGATAGGGATTACGGATTGTCCGGCCTTCATTGACGACCAAGGGGTGATGTATCATGGCTCAGAATTCTTTGCGGCTTGTAGAGGACAAAACGGTGGACAAATCAAAGGCTCTGGATGCGGCGCTGTCGCAAATCGAGCGTGCCTTCGGCAAGGGCTCGATCATGCGGCTCGGCGCAAACGAGCAGGTCGTCGAGATCGAAACGGTGCCGACCGGTTCGCTTGGCCTCGACATTGCGCTCGGCGTCGGCGGCCTGCCGCGCGGCCGTATCATCGAGATCTACGGGCCGGAAAGCTCGGGCAAGACGACGCTGGCGCTGCACACTGTGGCGGAGGCCCAGAAGAAGGGCGGCATCTGCGCCTTCGTCGATGCCGAGCACGCGCTCGACCCGGTCTATGCCCGCAAGCTCGGCGTCGACCTCGAAAACCTCTTGATCTCGCAGCCCGATACCGGCGAGCAGGCGCTGGAGATTTGCGACACGCTGGTGCGTTCCGGCGCCATCGACGTGCTGGTGGTCGATTCGGTCGCGGCGCTGACGCCGCGCGCCGAAATCGAAGGCGAGATGGGCGATTCGCTGCCCGGCCTGCAGGCCCGCCTGATGAGCCAGGCGCTGCGCAAGCTGACCGCCTCGATCTCGCGCTCCAACACCATGGTCATCTTCATCAACCAGATCCGCATGAAGATCGGCGTCATGTTCGGTTCGCCCGAGACCACGACCGGCGGCAACGCGCTGAAATTCTACGCTTCGGTGCGCCTCGACATTCGCCGCATCGGCTCGGTCAAGGACCGCGACGAGGTCGTCGGCAACCAGACCCGCGTCAAGGTGGTCAAGAACAAGCTGGCGCCGCCCTTCAAGGTGGTCGAGTTCGATATCATGTATGGCGAGGGCGTGTCCAAGACCGGCGAGCTGGTTGACCTCGGCGTCAAGGCTGGCGTGGTCGAAAAGTCGGGCGCCTGGTTCTCCTACAATTCGCAGCGTCTCGGCCAGGGCCGCGAGAATGCAAAACTGTTCCTGCGCGACAATCCCGATACGGCGCGCGAAATTGAATTGGCACTACGGCAGAATGCCGGGCTGATTGCGGAAAAGTTCCTCGAGAATGGTGGTTCCGAAGGCGGAGACGATGGTTTCGAGGACGAAGCCGGCGCCATGTAGGCTTCGGCAGTGGCCGGAGTTTGGCCATGATTCCCGCGCATCAGCTCCAGCCTGTGTAATCGAGTCCTGTATTGTTGCGTTCGAACCGCCGGCCTAGCGCCGGCGGTTTGCGTTTCAGCGGTGGCGCCAAGATGACCGGCAGGCCGGCAACGAGATGACCGGCAAGCCCCGCAAATTGGCCCAATTCCGTGTTTCTGGACAGGGTGCAACGCGGCGGCTAAAAGGCCATGTCCATTTGCCGTCGGCCGCGCCGGCGGCTCTCTCTAAAAGCTAAAAGGCAGTATTCATGAGTGGCGTGAACGAGATCCGGTCGACATTCCTCGACTATTTCCGCAAGGAGGGTCACGAGGTCGTCGCGTCGAGCCCGCTGGTGCCGCGCAACGACCCGACACTGATGTTCACCAATGCCGGCATGGTGCAGTTCAAGAACGTTTTCACCGGCCTGGAAAAGCGACCCTATTCGCGTGCCACGACGGCTCAGAAGAGTGTTCGCGCCGGCGGCAAGCACAACGACCTCGACAATGTCGGCTACACCGCGCGCCACCTGACCTTCTTCGAGATGCTCGGTAATTTCTCGTTCGGCGACTATTTCAAGGAGCGCGCCATCGAGCTTGCCTGGAACCTGATCACCAGGGAGTTCGGGCTGAAGAAGGACAAGCTGCTGGTCACGGTCTATCATACCGACGACGAGGCTGCCGGCTACTGGAAGAAGATCGCCGGCTTTTCCGACGATCGCATCATCCGCATTCCGACCTCGGACAATTTCTGGGCGATGGGCGACACCGGACCTTGCGGTCCGTGCTCGGAGATTTTCATCGACCGTGGCGAGCACATCTGGGGCGGCCCTCCCGGCAGCCCCGAGGAGGATGGCGACCGTTTCCTCGAATTCTGGAACCTGGTGTTCATGCAGTATGAACAGGTGACGAAGGATGAGCGCATCGACCTGCCGCGCCCGTCGATCGACACCGGCATGGGCCTGGAGCGCATGGCCTCCATTCTGCAAGGGGTCGAGAGCGTCTTCGAGACCGACCTGTTCCGTCACCTGATCGAGGCCGCGTCATCCGCGCTCGGCCGCGGTCCGGATGCCGACACCGTCGGATCGTTCCGCGTCATCGCCGACCATTTGCGTTCGTCCTGCTTTCTGGTGGCCGACGGCGTGCTGCCGTCCAATGAGGGCCGCGGCTACGTGCTGCGTCGCATCATGCGCCGCGCCATGCGCCATGCGCAGCTTTTGGGCGCCCGTGATCCGCTGATGTGGCGGCTGGTGCCGGCGCTGGTGCGCGAGATGGGCCAGGCCTATCCGGAACTGGTGCGCGGCGAACAGATGATCACCGAGACGCTGAAGCTTGAAGAAACCCGTTTCCGCAAGACGCTGGTGCGCGGCTTGGGCCTGCTTTCGGAAGCGACGGAAAAGCTGGGTGCCGGCGACATGCTGGATGGCGAGACCGCCTTCAGGCTCTACGACACCTATGGCTTTCCGCTCGATCTGACGCAGGACGCGCTGCGTCAGCGCAACATCTCGGTCGATCTTGCCGGCTTCACCAATGCGATGGAGCAGCAGAAGGCCGAGGCGCGCAAGAGCTGGGCTGGTTCCGGCGAGGCGGCGACCGAAACAGTGTGGTTCCCGGTGCGCGAGAAGCATGGCGCCACCGAGTTCCTCGGCTACGAGACCGAGCAGGCGGAAGGCCTTATCCAGGCGCTGGTCAGGGACGGCAAGATCGTCGACAGCGCCGCCAACGGCGAGGCAGTTGCCGTAGTCGTCAACCAGACGCCGTTCTATGGCGAATCCGGCGGCCAGGTGGGCGATACCGGCGTCATTTCAGGCGAAGGGTTCTCAATCGAGATCTCCGATACGCAGAAGAAGGCCGACGGGCTTTTCGTGCATCTCGGCAAGGTGGCCGACGGCACGGTCGACACGGGCGCGACCGTCGAACTGAAGGTCGACCATGCGCGCCGCTCCAGGCTGCGCGCGAACCATTCCGCGACGCATCTGATCCACGAAGCGCTGCGCGAGGTGCTAGGCACCCATGTCGCGCAGAAGGGCTCACTGGTCGCGCCCGAGCGTCTGCGCTTCGACATTTCGCACAACAAGCCGATCTCGCCTGACGAGATCGAAGAGGTCGAGCGGATGGCGAACGAGATCGTCGTCCAGAACAGTCCGGTCACCACGCGGCTGATGTCGGTTGACGATGCCATCGCCGAAGGCGCCATGGCGCTGTTCGGCGAAAAGTATGGCGACGAGGTGCGCGTCGTTTCGATGGGCACGGGCTTGCATGGCGCCAGGGCCAACCGGCCTTATTCGGTCGAGCTATGCGGCGGCACGCATGTCAGGGCGACCGGCGACATCGGTCTGGTGCGCATCGTGTCGGACAGTGCAGTCGCTGCCGGCGTGCGCCGCATCGAGGCGCTGACCGGAGAGGCGGCCAGAAAGCATCTCGACGAGCAGGACAAACGGCTGAAGGCCACTGCGGCGGCGTTGAAGATCTCGCCGGCCGACGTGCCGGCGCGCGTCGAAGCGCTGTTGGACGAGCGCAAGAAGCTCGAGAAAGAACTGACCGAAGCGCGCAAGAAACTGGCGCTGGGCGACCGCTCGCCAGCCGGCGTGCCTGCCGAGAACGAGACCATTGCCGGTGTCGGCTTCCTCGGCAAGGCGGTATCTGGCGTCGCGCCGAAGGATTTGAAGCCGTTGGCCGATGCCGGCAAGAAGTCGCTCGGCTCCGGCGTCGTCGTCTTCGTCGGCGCCGGCGAGGACAACAAGGCCAGCGTCGTGGTCGGCGTCACCGACGACCTGACCGGCCGCTTCAGCGCTGTCGATCTGGTGCGTGTGGCGTCCGCGGCATTGGGCGGGCAGGGCGGCGGCGGTCGGCCTGACATGGCCCAGGCCGGCGGCCCGGACGCCTCGAGGGCCGAAGACGCGATCGCTGCGGTGAAGGCGGCTCTGGAGGCGGCCTGATCGGGTCTTGCCTTCTCCCCTTGTGGGAGAAGGTGGATTGGCGCGCAGCGCCAAGACGGATGAGGGGTGCTGGCCGGAGCGCTTTGGTGCCAAGCTGGAACACCCCTCATCCGACCTCGCTTCGCGAGGCCACCTTCTCCCACAAGGGGGAGAAGGGGAGCGCCGCACCAGCGGGCAGGCACGGGCCCCTGCTGTCAGCCAGCCTTTTCGGTCTTCGCAAAACTCTCCCGCCCAGCGATGCGCATCCACCAATCCCGAAGATCGGCAAACTCCGCCAGCAGGTTTTGCCCCTCAGTGACCTTGACGAAATAGCCGATGATGGGTGCTGCATGCAGGTCGGCCAGCGTCAGTTGCGCTCCCAGCAGCCACGGCCCATCGGCTTTCAGCGATGAGAGCGCCTTAAGTGTCGTTCTCGCCTGCAGAAGCCCATTGGCGATCAAAGCCTCGTCAGGCGCCGTTTTCTCCAGCCGCTCGACGGCGACATCCCAGACCATGGCCCGATAGGCATAGGCATCCAGCATGGCGATGATCTGGTTCATACGTGCGCGAGGCCGGGTTTCGATCGGTTGCAATGCCGGGCCGTCGAACGCTTCGTCGACATAGCGGGCGATCGCGCCGGTCTCGTGGAGGCGGAACTCGTCATGCTCGAAGGCCGGGATGCGGCCGAACGGCTGATGGTCGAAATACCAGCCCGGAATGCCGTCCGCCGCGAAGATGTCGACCGGCACAAGTTCGTAGCCGATGCCTTTTTCCTCAAGTGCGAGGCGGACGATGCGCACATAGACGCTGTAGTCCGCCCCGTAGACGACGGGCCTGCTCACAACGCTGGTCAGGCCATCGCCTTCTGCAGATTCTCGTCGATCTTGTCGAGGAAGCCGGTGGTCGAAAGCCATGGCTGGTCGGGACCGATCAGCAGCGACAGATCCTTGGTCATGAAGCCGGCTTCGACGGTCTGGATGCAGACTTTTTCCAGCGTCTCGGCAAAACGCATCAGCTCGGCATTGTCGTCGAGTTTGGCGCGGTGCGCCAGGCCGCGCGTCCAGGCGAAGATCGAGGCGATCGAATTGGTCGAGGTTTCCTCGCCCTTCTGGTGCTGCCGATAGTGACGGGTGACGGTGCCGTGCGCGGCCTCGGCCTCCACCGTCTTGCCGTCCGGCGTCATCAGCACCGAGGTCATCAGGCCGAGCGACCCAAAACCTTGCGCCACGGTGTCCGACTGCACGTCGCCATCATAGTTCTTGCAGGCCCAGATATAGCCGCCCGACCATTTCAGGCTGGAGGCAACCATGTCGTCGATCAGCCGGTGCTCGTACCAGAGCTTCTTGGCTTTGAACTCGGTTTCGAACTCTGCCTCGTAGACTTCCTGGAAAATGTCCTTGAAGCGGCCGTCATAGGCCTTGAGGATGGTGTTCTTGGTCGAGAGGTAGACCGGGTAGTTGCGCAGCAGGCCGTAATTGAGCGAGGCGCGGGCGAATTCGCGGATCGAGTCGTCGAGATTGTACATGGCCATGGCGACGCCGGCGGCCGGTGCCTCGAACACGTCATGCTCGATCACCTGGCCGTCTTCGCCGACGAACTTGATCGTCAGCTTGCCCTTGCCGGGAAAGCGGAAGTCGGTGGCGCGGTACTGGTCGCCGAAGGCATGACGGCCGACGATGATCGGTTTGGTCCAGCCGGGCACCAGCCGCGGCACGTTCTTCATGATGATCGGCTCGCGAAAGATGGTGCCGCCGAGGATGTTGCGGATGGTGCCGTTCGGCGACTTCCACATCTTCTTCAGCCCGAATTCCTCGACACGCTGCTCGTCGGGGGTGATCGTCGCGCATTTCACGCCGACGCCATGCTTCTTGATGGCATTGGCCGAATCGATGGTCACCTGGTCGTTGGTGGCGTCGCGGTGCTCAACGCTGAGGTCGTAATATTCAAGCTTGAGGTCGAGATAGGGGTGGATCAGCTTGTCCTTGATGAACTGCCAGATGATGCGGGTCATCTCGTCGCCGTCGAGTTCGACGACCGGGTTCGCCACCTTGATCTTCGCCATGGAAAGAATGCCTCATTGTTGGGGATCGGAACGGCCTTGCCCGCATGGCTTTGGCCGGGGATGCGGCCCGTATATCAAAGCATTTTTGGCCGCGCAAACGGCGATCCGCGCCAGCGGGCTTGCCCCTGGCATCGGGCGTTGCCTGCCAAAGCTTCATTTTCGCGGCCGGATATGGCAGGGGACGCTGAAATGCCGCAAACAGCAGTTCATTGAGACAATGCAAGCCAGCAACGACATCCTTCCTGCCACCGGCCCGGCGATCATCCTGGTCGAGCCGCAGCTCGGCGAGAATATCGGCATGGTCGCGCGCGCCATGGCGAATTTCGGTCTGTCCGAACTGCGCCTCGTTAATCCGCGCGACGGCTGGCCGAGCGAAAAGGCGCGCGCTGCCGCGAGCCGCGCCGACCACGTCATCGATGCCGCTGGAGTATATGACGATCTGGCCTCGGCGGTCGCCGACCTGAACTTCGTCTTCGCCACCACGGCGCGCGCGCGCGATAATTTCAAACCGGTGCGCGGACCGGTCGAGGCGGGCAGGGCGCTGAGAGCGCGGCAGCGATCCGGACAGCGCACCGGCATTCTGTTCGGCCGCGAGCGGTTCGGGCTCTACAATGACGAGGTCGGCCTCGCCGACGAGATCGTCACCTTCCCGGTCGATCCCGCCTTCTCCTCGCTCAACATCGCCCAGGCCGCCTTGCTGATGTCCTATGAGTGGATGAAGTCGGGCCTGGAAGATGAGACCAAAACCAACTTTTCCAGTCCCGACATGATGCCGGCGACCAAGGAACAGTTGCACGGCCTGTTCGCCTATCTGGAAGGCGCGCTCGAAGCGCGCGGCTATTTCCGCCCGGCGGCGAAGAAGCCGAAAATGGTCGACAACCTGCGCGCGGTGCTGACGCGCGCCGGCTTCGCCGAGCCGGAGCTCAAGGTGCTGCGCGGCATAATATCATCGCTGGACAGGTTTTCGCCGGCCATGCCGCGCGGCGACGGATCGCCGGGCGATGATCCAAGGCGGCTTCCGGCAGCGGCCCGCGCCGCCAAGGCGACAGACAAGGACCAGGCCTGAGAGACAGGGGCTTTAGCCGTAACCGAATGTTATTTGCTGTGGTCCATCATCCCAAAATGATGGATCAGGGATTTGTGACCATCTTCCCGCCGCGGGCCCGCAGCCTTCTCCGCCTTCTCCTGTAGACTATGACAATGACCGATCCTTCAAGCGTCCGCCCGATCCTGATGTTCGATTCCGGCATCGGCGGCCTGACGGTGCTGCGCGAAGCGCGGGTGCTGATGCCCGACCGCCGCTTCGTCTATGTCGCCGACGACGCGGCTTTCCCTTACGGGGCTTGGGAGGAAGCGGCACTGAGGGCACATGTGCTGGAGCTGTTCGGCAAGCTGCTTGATCGTTTTTCGCCGGCCATTTCGGTCATCGCCTGCAACACCGCCTCGACTCTGGTCATCGATGCGCTGCGCGAAAGATTTCCCGGTCATCCTTTCGTCGGCACGGTGCCGGCGATCAAGCCGGCAGCGGAACGCACGCGCTCCGGGCTGGTTTCGGTGCTGGCGACGCCCGGCACCGTCAAGCGCCAGTATACCCGCGACCTGATCGGCAAATGGGCGCAGAAATGCCATGTCCGCCTGGTTGGCAGCGATAGTCTGGCGGGACTGGCCGAAGTCTATATGCGCGATGGCTTTGTCGATGAAGAGGCGGTGCGTGCCGAGATCGCGCCGTGCTTCGTCGAACATGACGAATTGCGGACCGACATCGTCGTGCTTGCCTGCACCCACTATCCCTTTCTGGCCAATCGCATGCGCAAGACGGCACCCTGGCCGGTCGATTGGCTCGATCCCGCCGAGGCGATCGCACGGCGGGCGCTCTCGCTGCTCGCGCATGCCGAGGCCAGCCACCGCGGCGAGGCGTTGCCGGAAGGCGCCGACCTTGCTGTCTTCACCTCGAATCGGGTCGATTTCCCGACTCGCCGCCTGATGCAGGGGTTTGGGCTGGCGATTTCCTGATATCTGGGAACATCACCACGACCGCTGCGTTTTTCCCTCATCGCAAGACGGGAGAAACGATCATGCCAGCCACTTCAAAAGCCCAGCAGAAAGCCGCCGGCGCGGCATTGTCCGCCAAGCGTGGCGAAACCAAGAAGAGCGAGCTGAAAGGCGCTTCGAAGGGAATGTACAAGTCGATGAGCGAAAAGCAGCTCGAGGAGTTCGCCGAGACCAAGCGCAAGGGCCTGCCCGAGAAGAAATCGAAACACTAGCCGCTTGTCCCACCCGCAGGACAGGTCCCATGATTGGATAGCCGCGGTCCCGCACACAGCGCGCGGGGATACCGCGGCGTATCGGCTGCCATCATCGACGCCTACCGCGACCTTGACACCAGTCAAATCTCCGTCTAATCAGCCCCCAACGCCGGGCCGCAACGTCCGGTGGTTTCTTTATGTGCAATGACGTGTCCCGTGGGTTTTCCGCCGCGTTGCGTGGGAGAACCCTGTCAGGTCTCGAAAACGGGGGCCAGAGGAGGGCGCGTTTCCTTCACCCGGACCATGAGGTGCCGGGTGTGTCTTTTTGAAAGGGAATGCGATGAGCAAGCGCGAATCCGCGAAATACAAGATCGACCGCCGTCTCGGCGAAAACATCTGGGGCCGCCCGAAGTCCCCGGTCAACAAGCGCGAATACGGTCCTGGCCAGCACGGCCAGCGCCGCAAGGGCAAGCTTTCCGATTTCGGCCTGCAGCTGCGTGCCAAGCAGAAGCTGAAGGGTCACTACGGCGACGTGTCGGAAAAGCAGTTCCGCAAGGTCTATGAAGAGGCGAACCGCCGCAAGGGCGACACCTCGGAGAATCTGATCGGCCTGCTCGAGTCTCGTCTCGACGCGGTCGTCTACCGCGCCAAGTTCGTGCCGACCATTTTTGCCGCTCGCCAGTTCGTCAATCACGGCCACATCAATGTCAACGGCAAGCGCGTCAACATCGGCTCGTACCGCTGCAAGCCGGGCGATGTCATCGAAGTGCGCGAAAAGTCGAAGCAGCTGGTGATCGTCCTGGAATCGGTAGGCCTGGCTGAGCGCGACGTGCCTGATTACATCGAGGTCGATCATAACAAGATGACGGCGTCCTTCGGGCGCATCCCCGGGCTGTCGGATGTTCCCTTCGCCGTGCAGATGGAACCGAACCTGGTCGTCGAATTCTATTCGCGCTGATCGATTTTTTTCATCTGCGACATCATCGAAGGCCGCCCTCGAGGCGGCCTTTTCTTTGGGGCTCCGAAAATCGATTTCGATTTTCGGGCCGATGCGCTACTCCGGGCAGCAACAAGGATTTTTGGGGCCGCCGCGCCATGAACATGCTGCCAGAAACAATCGAACCGATCACTGACGCCGCAGGCGGCTTTCATCCGCTGTTTGCCGATGTGCCGTCCTCCGTCGAATTCAACAAGCTGCGCAAGCGGCTGCTGCGTCTCGCCCGTCAGGCGATCGACGATTTTTCGATGGTCAGGCCCGGCGATCGCTGGCTGGTCGCCTTGTCCGGCGGCAAGGATTCCTACGGCCTGCTTGCGTTGCTGCTCGACCTCAAATGGCGCGGGCTGCTGCCGGTCGACCTGCTGGCCTGCAATCTCGACCAGGGCCAGCCGAACTTTCCAAAGCACATTCTGCCCGATTATCTCAACACATACGCCATTGCGCACCGCATCGAATATCAGGACACCTATTCGGTGGTGACCGACAAGCTTCCCCAGGGCAGCACCTATTGTTCGCTGTGCTCGCGGCTCAGGCGCGGCCATCTCTACCGCATCGCGCGCGAGGAGGGCTGCTCGGCTTTGGTGCTCGGCCACCACCGCGAAGACATTCTCGAAACCTTTTTCATGAACCTGTTGCATGGCGGGCGCCTCGCCGCCATGCCGCCAAAACTGCTCAACGACGACGGCGACGTCATGGTGCTGCGGCCGCTTGCCTATTGCGCCGAGGCCGATCTCGAAAAATTCGCCGGCGCCATGAAGTTCCCGATCATCCCGTGCGATTTGTGCGGCAGCCAGGACGGCTTGCAGCGCAATGCGATGAAGGCGATGCTCGACGACCTGGAAAAGCGCATGCCCGGCCGCAAGGACACGATGATCCACGCCATGACCAATGTGCGGCCCTCGCATCTGCTCGACAGAAAGCTGTTCGATTTCGCCGCACTCAACGAAACCCTGACCGCAAGGCAAGACATTCCCGATGACATTTGACGATACCGCGATCGACTGGCTCGCCACGCTTCTGTCCGACGCTGCCATTGCCGAGATCATGCCGCGCTTTCGCCGGCTGGATGAGGGCGACGTCCGCCAGAAGACCTCGGCAGCCGATCTGGTGACGGAGGCCGATGTGAGTGCCGAGCGGCTCATCACCGTCAGGCTGCGTGAGCGCTACCCGCAGGCGATGATCGTCGGCGAGGAAGCCTGCTCCGACGACCCGGCGCTGCTCCAGGGCCTCGGCGAAGCCGATCTCGCCTTCGTCATCGATCCCGTCGACGGCACTTTCAATTTCGCCTCAGGCGTGCCGCTGTTCGGCGTCATGCTCGGCGTCGTCGTGAAGGGCGAGACCGTCGCCGGCATCATTCACGATCCCATCGGCAAGGACTGGCTGATCGGCGCCAGCGGTGCTGGCAGCCACATACGGCATGCGCATGGCACTTTGGAGAAGGTGCATGTCGCCGAGCCTGCGCCGATCTCGCAAATGACCGGCGCGGTTTCCTGGCAATACATGCCCGAGCCGGAACGGTCACGGCTGGCGCGCAACCAGACGAAATGCTTGTCGCAATTCGGCTATCGCTGCGCGGCCCACGAATACCGCCTGCTGGCGAGCGGCCACGCCCACTTCGTCGTCTACAACAAGCTGATGCCGTGGGATCATCTGGCCGGTGTGCTGATCCATGCCGAGGCCGGTGGTTACGCCGCGCGTTTCGACGGCAGCACCTACCGGCCGTCGCATGTCGGCGGTGGCCTTCTTGTCGCACCGGACGAAGCAAGCTGGCGCGAACTGCGCCGGGAACTCTGGGCGGAATAGGCCGTTTGGGATCGATCCGATTCGGGCCATGCCCGGCCGATCCGATTTTTGGGATCATGCGCTAATGCGGCGGTCAAACGCGACGCGCTTTAGGCGGAGCTGACGCCCAGGT
Source organism: Mesorhizobium sp. WSM4815 (assembly GCF_055811575.1). Classification (NCBI taxonomy): domain Bacteria; kingdom Pseudomonadati; phylum Pseudomonadota; class Alphaproteobacteria; order Hyphomicrobiales; family Phyllobacteriaceae; genus Mesorhizobium; species Mesorhizobium sp. WSM4815. The sequence goes on from NZ_JBVVQS010000098.1 coordinate 247,034, forward strand.
TTCCGCTGTGGCGACTACCGCGGCATTGATGGGTCCGCTCGGGATCGTCGGCATCACCGACGCGTCGACGATGAAGACGTTGTCGAAGCCGTTCAGCCGCAAATCCGGGTCGACGACTGCGTCGGCATCACCGCCCATCCTGCACGTGCCGGCAGGATGATGATGTGTGGAGGCAGCGCTGGCGATGAAAGCATCAAGCTCGTCGTCCGACTGCACCTGTGATCCCGGCAGGACTTCCACATCGCGCCACTCGTCGAGCGCTCGATGATGGCCAATCGCGCGCGCCGTCTTCAGCGCTATCCGGAAAACGGCCCGGTCATGTTCGGTTTCGAGATAATGCGGATCGATGATCGGTGCATCGTTTCGGCCCGGCCCGCCCGGTGCGATGCGCCCACGACTGGTCGGCTGGGTGACGCCGCATAGTATCGTGAAAGCCGAGCCGTAGGGTGGTGCATTCAAGCCCACTGCGGCCGATGGAGCAACGACGCAGGCGAGTACGATATCGGGGCTTCCCGTCGAACGGGTCGGGTCGCTGCCGTGCAGATACATCAGCGATTCCGAGTGCTGCAGGCGCGACGGGGGCAGCGGCTTTTTCGTGATGTAGACGTTCCCAAGGGCCAGCAGATGGTCCTGCAGATTGCGGCCGACATCGCGCCGGTCGGCACGACAGCGAATCCCCGCCCGCTTCAGCGTATCCGGATCGCCGATGCCCGATCGCATGAGGATGAGCGGCGACGACACCGCGCCTGCACAAAGAACGATCCTGTCGGCGGAGATCGTCATGCTCCCCCCATCGCACACGACAGCCACATCCGTGGCCCGCTGGCCTTCCAGCACGAGGTGATCGACCTCGTGAGCGGGGAGCAGAGCGAGGTTCGGTCGCACCATGACCTCCGGCGGCAGGTAGGCGTCGGCGACGCTCAGGCGCTTGCCGGCGCGGATGTTCAGCGAATTAGGGCTCGTGCCGGCGAGCTCGCCGCTATTGTGGTCGGTCAGGGCGGGGATCCCCATGGCCTGTCCAGCGGCGATATAGGCGCGGACGACGGGGCTGACCTCCGCATCCGGCAGATAGACGTCCAACGGTCCGCAGCGGCCGCGCGACGGCGCATCGAACGCGGTGAAAGCTTCGCTGCGGACGAAGCCCGGCAACAAGCCAGAAAAGGACCAGCGCTCGCCGCCTGCTGCTGCCCAGGGCTGGAAATCATCGGGATGGCCACGCACATAGGCCATGGCATGCAGGCAGCTAGAACCGCCGACGATCTTTCCGCGCGGCCATTCGTGGACGCGGTTTGCGGTAAAGGGTTGCGGCACCGTCCGATAAGCCCAGTCATAGGCGCGGCCCTGCAGCATCGTCCATTTCAACGGGTCGGCGATATCGGGATCGGACGGCATGACCCCGGCTTCGATCAGGCCGACCTGGCACGCGCTGTCCTCGCTTAGCCGGCTAGCCACCACCGAGCCGGCAGATCCGGCGCCGACGACCAGCACGTCGAAATGACGCATCAATTTGAAAGTTCCCGCGAGCAGGCTGTCTGGCTGGAAAGCGAGACGCTCATGCCGCAAAAGCGCCGGCATTCGACCGTTCCGTGATTCGTCTTTGCACGGATAGCAAATGCGCGCGCATGGCCGCTTCGGCTGCTTCGGGGTCGCGTTTCGAGATCGCTTCGGCGATCAGACGATGTTCGCCGTCGCGCTCGGCGATCCGCTTAGGGCAGGTGGGTGCTGCGGCCCGTGCGACCTTGACCCGCGCATCGACCCCGACCTGGCGCAGCATCTTGTAGAATTCGGCGGCAAGATGGTTGCGGGCGGCAGCGACGATGGCGGAATGAAAAGCGAAATCGACCGCGCCCGACGAGGCATTCTCCGGCGTGGTTGCCGCATCGATGATCCGGGCCGTCTCGAACGAGGAGGCGCGCAGCGATGCCAGCCGGGCGAGGCCCGGTTCCATGAGCAGGCGCAACTCCAGAACCTCGATGGGGTTGGTTACCCTGACAAGTTCTTCGCCATATCGGGGCAGGGCAGTCGGCGCACGCCTGGCGCGCGCCGGTTTCAAATCACCTGATTGGCGCAGCATCTCGAGCGCCTTGCGAAGCTGATGGCGTTTCACGTTGAGATGTTCGGCAAGGTCACGCTCGGAAGGAAGCTTGCCGCCGCCCTGCTGCAAGCGGCGGACCGCTGCGATGATGTCGTCGAGATCCGATGATACGATCTGCGGCTCGAATGCGCTCAAAACCAAAATCTCCTGTCTGATCGGCAGCGGTCGACTCGACGTCCCGATATCAAGTTGTGACACGGAATCGATGAGAACGGCACTCAACCAACTCAACCAATCTACATCTGCGCCCGGTGGTTGACAACACCAGTTGCGCGATGGTTGAGTACCGCAGTTATTTCTTTGACGGCTCATATCTCGGCGGGGCCGTCTTCTCCTGAGGACAGTGCATGCCGTTTGGGGAAACATTCGACTATGTCATTGTCGGAGCCGGGTCGGCCGGCTGCGTGCTTGCAAACCGCCTGAGCGAAGATCCTGATGTTTCCGTGCTGCTCCTGGAAGCTGGCGACTGGGATCGCGATCCGATGATCCACATCCCGCTCGGCTGGGGTAAGATCCTGACCGAACGCCGTCACGACTGGATGTATTTCTGCGAGCCCGAGGCCAATGTCGGCGGACGCAAGGTCGAATGTGCGCGCGGCAAGGTCATCGGCGGCTCCTCCTCCACCAACGCCATGGCCTATGTGCGCGGCAATCGCGGCGATTACGATCGCTGGGCGGCCAGCGGTCTCACCGATTGGTCATTCGACAAGGTGCTGCCCTATTTCAAGAAGCAGGAGCGCTGGGAAAAGGGCGAGAGCGACTATCGCGGCGGCAGCGGGCCGTTGAACACGCAGTTCTGCCGCTACAAGGACGAACTGATCGATGCCTTCGCTACGGCGAGCCGGGATGCCGGATACCCCCAGACCGACGATTACAATGGCCCGGTGCAGGAAGGCTTTGGCCGCCTGCAGATGACGATCGCAAACGGTCGCCGCTGCTCGACCGCGTCGGCCTATCTGCGTCCCGTCATGCGCCGCAGCAATGTCAAGGTGCTGACCGGCGCGATGGCGACGCGGATCGTGCTGAAGGATGGGCGAGCGACCGGCATCGCCTATACCAGGGGCGGCGCGACCCACCAGGTGCTGGCGCGGCATGAGGTCGTGCTTGCCGGCGGCGTCATCAACACGCCGCAGTTGCTGATGCTGTCGGGGATCGGCGATAGCGGCGAGCTCGCCGCGCATGGTATCGAGACGAAAGTAGACCGTCCGCAGGTCGGCAAGAACCTGCAGGACCATGTCTCGGTCATTCTGATGTATCGGCGCAAGCAGCCGGGGCCGTTCCACAAGATGATGCGGGCCGATCGTATCGGGCTGGATTTCGTCAAGACCTATTTTACCGGAAAGGGCTTTTCGGGAGATGTGCCCGGCGGGGTCGTGGCGTTTCTGAAAAGCGATGCAAGCCGGCCGTTGCCGGATGTTCAGCTGCTTTTCACGGCTGCGCCGCTTGCCGCATGGCCTTACATGCCGCCATTCAAGGCGCCCTTCGCCGATGGCTTTGCGACCCGCATCGTCGCCGTCCAGCCGAAGAGCAGGGGGAGCGTGGAACTGGCGTCGAACGACCCGTTGGCTGCGCCGCTGATCCACCAGAATTTCCTGTCATCGCCGCACGACTGGCAGTCGCTTCGCGCCGGCTTCCGCGTCGCGCGCAACCTCGCTGCACAACCGTCGATGACGCCGTTCATCGCCTCGGAGTTCCTTCCGGGCTCACAATGCCAGAGCGACGATGAGATCGATGAGCATATTCGCAACACCTCGATCACTGTGCATCATCCGGCCGGCACCTGCCGCATGGGTGTCGACGCGGGCTCGGTGGTCGACCCGCAACTACGGGTGCGCGGCGTTGCCGGCCTTCGCGCGGTGGATGCTTCCGTGATGCCGGATCTCGTTTGCGGCAACATCAATGCGGCGGTCATCATGATCGCCGAAAAGGCCTCGGACCTGATCCGCGGCCGTGCTGAACAAAGCATGGCCGCCTGATTGCTGTCGCCCGGGTTCAACCAAGTTCCTTTGGTTGAAAACAAAATTCGAGTTGGTTGGGCTGCCGAGCGATTGCCACGGCCGCAATGGTACGATCCGCCGGCCATTTTCTCGCATCTTTTCGACTTTCTTGCCCCTTTTGGGGCCATTCGGCCTCCATAGAAGCACTCAACCAAAAATTTTTAAAATTCTCAGTTTTGGGATTGTCCAGAAAAACCAATCCGAATACGGTTGAGTTGGTTAAACGCATTTTCTTCGTGAAGAGAGGTGTCAGAGATGTCCTTGGCGCAACCGGCAGACCTTACCGTCACCAACAAGAAGGCAGCGCTGAAGGGCCTTTATGACGCCCTCTACGAAAAGAATATGTTCCCGTTCTGGGCGACGTCGGAAGGCGTCGATCACGACGAGATCAAGCAGCTCATGGCGACCTCGAAGGCGATCCCCTTCGTCTGGTCCTATGCCGATATCGAGCCGCTGCTGCAGCGCGCCGCCGAACTGGTGACCATGGACGACAGCGAGCGCCGGTCGCTGATCCTGGTCAATCCGGGGCTCGCGCCCAAGCGCGCCTCGGTCAGCACCATGTACACCGCCTACCGCCTGAATGATCCGGACGAGATCATGCCGCCGCACAAGCATTCGCCGAGCGCCATACGTTTTGGCCTGACCGGCAAGGGTAATTTTACCGGCGTCGAGGGCGAGGACGTGGTTTTCGGCCCCGGCGACATGGTGCTGACGCCGAACGACGCCTGGCACAATCACGGCACGGTCGGCGGCGAACAGGCGGTCAACCTTTCTGTCCTCGACCTGCCGCTGGTCGAGACGCTGCACGCCGTGCATTTCGCTCACAAATACACCGAGATGGTCGACGGCAAGGAAGTCGAGAAGAAGGTGCAGACCGCGCGTTTTCCGAGCGATTATTCGCAGCGAATCTATGGCGAGGGCGGCCTGATGCCGCGCTTCGTCGACCACAAGCGCGGCGGCGGCCTGTCGTCGCCGATGTATGTCTATCGCTGGGAAAAGATGGAAGCGATCCTCGACGCGCACAAGGATTGGGACGGCGATCCGCATGAAGGCATCGTCATCGACTATGTCGACCCCACCACCGGCGGCCCGGTCTTCCGCACGATCAACTTCTACGTGCAGATGTTGCGGCCGGGCGAAAAGACGCTGCCGCAACGCGAGACCGCCAGCCTGCTGTTGGCGCCGTTCCGCGGCAATGGCCATTCGATGATCGATGGCAAGCGCTACGACTGGAACCAGTTCGATACGATCGCCATACCGGGCGGTTGCTGGGTCGAGCATGTCAATGGCTCCTCGACCGAGCCGGTCATCTTCTTCGGCGCGACCGATGCGCCGACACAGAAGGCGCTGCTGCTCTACAAGCGCTGGGGCCGCAACCAGGCCGGCGATCTGCTCCGCATCGTCTAGTTTGCAGCGGAAACCGTCCGCGCCGCCATAGTGGCGCGGACATCGAACGAGACGGTTCAGCAGCAAGGGCGGATGCATTTGGTTTCGGCGTTCAACACAAAGCAGATCGGCCATGTCGACTGTCCGGGCGGTGGTCAGGTCTGGGTCGACGGCAACATTCTCTATATCGGCCACATGCGTCCGCCGAGCGGCACGACGCTTGTCGACATTTCCGATCCGCGCAATCCCAGGAAGGTCGCGACGATCGACGTTCCGCCCGGCTGGCACTCGCACAAGGTGCGCGCCCAGGACGGTCTGATGATCATCAACCACGAGCGCTTCGGCAATGCGGGCCCGGCCGATTTCGGCGGTGGCCTGGCGCTCTACGACACGACCCGACCGGCGGAGCCGAGGCTGATCTCGAAGTGGATAACCGGCGGCCATGGCGTGCATCGCTACGACTATGACGGCCGCTATGCCTATATCTCGCCGACTGCCGACGGCTATGTCGGCAACATCGTGATGATCCTCGACCTGATCGATCCGGTAAATCCGGTCGAAATCGGCCGCTGGTGGATACCGGGGCAATGGACCGGCGGCGGCGAAGAGTATCCGTGGCATGATTACGTCACGCCGCGCTGCCACCATCCGTTACGCATGGGCGACCGGCTCTATGTCAGCTACTGGCATCACGGCCTTTTCATCCTCGACATTTCCGACATTTCGAAGCCGAAGCTTGTCTCGCATGTCAATTCGAGCCCGAGCTTCCCGCATCCCACGCACACATGCCTGCCGATCCCGCAGCCGCTCAAGGGCCGCAACATCATGGTGGTGGCGGACGAGGATGTCGCCAAGCTCCGAGCTTCGCCGCCGGCCTTCACCTGGATCTACGACATCACCGACGAAACGAACCCGCTGCCGATCTCGACCTTCCAGGTGCCTGGCCTCGACCCGGATGGCGAACCACAACCGCCAATGACCGGCTGCCATCAGCCTTCCGAGCGGTTCAAGGGCACCATCATTCCGTTTGCATGGTTCGCCCAGGGGCTGCGGCTGGTCGACATCGCCGACCCGTTCGCACCCAAGGAGGTCGGCCATTTCGTGCCCGATGCGCCTGAGGGCGCCGAGCGATCGTCTTCCAACGACGTCACCATCGACGATCGCGGCATCGTCTACCTCATCGACCGCGTCCGTGGCGTCGATATCATCGAAACCAGCGTTCTCTAGGGGGATAGGTTGAGCGACAGCACGCGAAAATCCGCCAGCCACTACGCCATCGGCAAGAAGAATCCGAACCTGCCGTTTCATCCGGCGGTGCGTGCCGGCGATTTCATTTTCGTCTCCGGCCAGGTGCCGAAGGACGAGAACAACAACATGATCAGCGGCACGATCGAGGAAGAGACACTGGCGACGCTGAGGACCATCGCGCGCGTCATTGCCGATGAGGGCGCAACGCTCTCCGATGTCGTGCGGATCACCACCTATCTCGAGGATACGCGCGACTTCGGCCGCTACAACAAGGCGTTTCTCGAAGGGATCGGCGACGCGGTGCTGGCGCGCACGACGGTGGAGGCAAAGGCCGTCATCAACACCAAGATCGAAATGGACGCTATCGTCTACAAGCCGCTGCCGGCCGGCAAGTAGGCCACAATCGAGGAGATGATATGTACAAGCTCTTAGGCCGCCAGACATCGGGCAACGTTCAAAAGGTGCTCTTCATGCTCGAAGAGCTTGGCGCGCCATACAAACGCGAGGATTACGGCCGCCAGTTCGAAAACACCCAGACGGCCGAATACAAGGCGCTTAATCCGACGTCGAAAGTCCCGACGCTGGTCGACGGCGACACCGTGATCTGGGAGTCCAACACCATCCTGCGCTATCTCGCGGCATCCGGCGGCGAGCGGCTGAACGGCGCCACCCCTGCGGAAAAGACCGAGGTCGAGCGCTGGATGGATTTTCTGCTGGCGGCGGTCAATCCCGGCTATATGGCTGCCTTCAAGGGCGCCAAGCTGACGCCAGAGGAACAGACCGCCGAATACAAGGAACAGGTCAAGGACCTGGTGGCGCAGCTCAAGATCATCGACGGGCATCTGGCCGGCAAGGAATTCCTGGCGCTGGGAAAGCTGACCATTGCCGACATCGCCTGCGCACCGATCCTGAAACGCTGCATCGACTTCAAGATCGACCGGCCGTCGCTGCCCAATCTCGAGCGCTGGGTCGCCGCAGTCGCCGCTCGTCCAGCCTTCAAGGCGGCAACCGCTGCGGCTCCCGCAAAGGCCGCATGATGATCAAGCGCGCCGCTCTCATCGGACTGGGAACGATGGGTCCGGGCATCGCCGCGCGGCTTTCGCGCGGCGGGCTCGACGTGGCGGCGTACGATGTTTCCGATGTCGCGGTCGAACGCGCCCGCGGCATGCTCGACATCGCCGGCGGGGTTCTGGACCGTCTCGACATCAAGGTGCCGGCAACGGGCGCCGGCACGGTGCGCTTCGCCCGCACCATCGCCGAGGCCGTTGATGGTGCGGAACTGGTCATCGAGAATGTGCCTGAGAATATCGACATCAAGGCCGAAACCTATCGCGCCATCGACCCGCTGATCGGTCCTTCGGTGATCGTCTCCTCGGATACGTCGGGTATTCCGATCACCAAGCTGCAGGCCCATATCTCGCACCCCGAGAGAATGGTCGGCATGCACTGGTCGAACCCGCCGCACATCATTCCGATGATCGAGGTGATCGGCGGCGAGAAGACCGCGCCCGAAACGGTGGCGACGATACGCGACCTGATCCGCTCGATTGGCCTGTTGCCGGTGGTCGTGAAGAAAGACGTTCCCGGCTTCGTCGAAAATCGCGTTCTTTACGCACTGCTGCGTGAAGCGGTGGATCTGGTCGAGCGCGGCGTCATCGAACCGGAGGATCTCGACACCTGCGTATCCTGGGGCATCGGCTACAAGATCGCCGTCATCGGGCCAATGGCGCTGCTCGATATGGCCGGCCTCGATATCTACAAATCCGTCTCTTCGTTCCTGAACGCCGATCTCTCCAATCGGGATGATGTGGCGCCGATGGTGCTGGAGAAGACCGGTGCATCAAAGTTCGGCATCAAGTCGGGCGAGGGCATGTTCTCCTACACGCCCGAACAGATAAGGGCGCTGCAAGGCGAACGGGCGCGCAAGCTGGTCGCGGTGCGCCGCATCCTCGAGGGCCGGGAGTAGCCGATGGCACGAGTGAGGCATGAGGCTGGCCATGCCGGAGACTTCACCCGGTTGGCCGTTCATGCGGACTGTGCCATCAAGACAGCGCAGCTGCGGCCAATCACGATGCATGGGGTGACCGACCATGCAGGTTGAAACCATTCGACCCGCCGGCGGCCGACCGACCCACATCCGCCACGGCGATCTCATTTCCGCCAAAGGCGTTACGGTGGTCATGGGCACGGATCGGAACCGGCAGCTGATCCTCAGGGATATAGACCTTGCAGTTCCGCAAGGCTCGTTCGTTTCCCTGATCGGCCCTTCGGGTTGCGGCAAGAGTACGCTGCTCAAAGTGCTGGCTGGGTTGGTAAATCCGAGCAGCGGCAGCGTCTCGGTTGCCGGCGTTTCGCCAGGCGAAGCGGCGCGCAAGCGGATGATCGGTCTGGTCTTTCAGGATGCCAATCTGCTGCCGTGGAAAAACGCCGTCGACAATGCCTCGATGCTGCTCGGCATCGCCGACAAATCGATGTCGCGCTCGGCGCTGCGGGCACGTGGACGGGAAATGCTGGAACTGGTGGGCCTTGGCGATGCCGCCCACAAGCGCCCAAACGAACTGTCTGGCGGCATGCGGCAGCGGGTTGCCATCGCCCGGGCTTTGGCGCTCGATCCGGCGGTCTTGCTGATGGACGAGCCGTTTGGCGCCCTTGACGCGATCACCCGCGACTCAATGGGCCAGTCGCTGCTGGAGATCTGGCAGCGGACCGGCAAGACGATCGTCTTCGTGACGCATTCGATCGACGAAGCCATTCAGTTGTCGCGCCAGGTCCATGTGCTGGGAATCAAACCGGGACGCATTACCCAGAGCCTGGACATTCCGCTGCCTTATCCGCGCGACGCTTCCGTGACCGAAGTCCCCGAATTCGTCAGGCTGGTGCTTCAACTTCGAACGATGCTGCGCTCCAGTCATCAGCCGGGAGGCGCGACGTGAGCAGGCAACCCCTCATGAATCTCTCATCGCCGCAACCGGTTTCCGGCTGGGCCGCGGCAACAAGCAGCTGGCTTCCGGCGGCTATCCTTCTGCTGGTGACGATCGTGTTGTGGGAAGCGGCGGTGCGGATATTCTCGATATCTTCCTTTATCGTTCCTGCCCCATCCGAGATTGCGAAATCGCTGGTCGCGCAGTGGGGCACTCTCATGCAGGCGACGGTGGTCACGGCAGGCGAAATCCTGTTTGGCTTTCTTGTCTCGGTTATAGTCGGCATTGCGCTTGCTCTCGTCATCGTGCGCTTCGATTGGCTGGGCCGCGCGCTCTACCCGCTCGTCGTGCTGTTCCAGAATGTGCCGAAGGTCGCGCTGGCGCCGATCTTCATCCTCTGGTTCGGTTATGGGCTCGCTCCCAAAATCGGTCTGATTCTGGTCATCGCCTTCTTCCCGGTGACGCTGTCGATGCTGGCCGGCATGCAATCGGTCGACCGTTCGCTTCTGTCGCTGATGAATTCGGTCGGCGCCAGCCCGACCCAGATCCTGTTCAGGATCCGTGTCCCCCACTCGCTTCCGAGCCTGATGGCCGGGACCAAGATAGCCGCGACCCTGAGCGTGATCGGCGCCATCGTCGGCGAATTTGCCGGAGCCTCGGACGGGCTCGGCTACGTCATCCAATTCGCGTCGACCCAACTCGACACGGGCCTTGTCTTCGCGGCGCTGCTGCTGGTTTCAGTGCTCGGCATCGCCTTCTACTACGCAGCCGAAATTCTTGAGCGTGTCGTGGTGCCGTGGGCGCCGAAATTCAGCCAGGCCTAGGATCTTTCGAACAACCAAACAAGGGAACAGACAATGCTGAGACGCTCTCTTATCAAGGCAGCCACTTTTGCGGCGTTTGTCGGCGCGCTTGGCTTCTCGAACGCGGCGCTGGCGGCGGACACGGTCAACGTCCAGCTCGACTGGGTGGTGCGCGGCAATCACGCCATGTTCTTTGTCGGCAAGGAAAAAGGCTTCTTCGCCAAGAACGAGATCGATGTGAGCGAGGTCCGCAAAGGGTCCGGCTCGCCGGACGCCATGCGGCTGGTGGGCAATGGCAACGCTGAATTCGGCTTCGGCGATCTTCCCACGCTTGCCGTGGCAAGGTCGCAGAATGTTCCCGTCGTGGCGCTGGCGGCGGTCAACCAGCAGTCGCCGCTGGGCATTATTTCGCTCGCCAAGACGCTCAAGCTGACCAAGCCTTCAGACCTCAAGGGCCTGACCATCGGCATTCACCCGGCGGGCTCCACCTACATTTTCTTCAGGGGCTTCCTGGCTGCCAACGGCATGAGCGAGAAGGACATGACGCTCAACAGCGTCTCGCCGCCTTACGAAAGCTACCTGCTGCTCGGACGGGTCCAGACGGTCGTCGGCTATCTCGACGCAGAAGTGCCAGAACTTGAAGCCAAGGCTGGCGGCCCAGGGTCGCTGAGCATCATGCTCGGCGCGGATCACGGCTGGAAGGCCTATGGCTCGGGGCTGTTCACCTCTGAAGCGATGATCAAGGACAATGCCGATGTCGTGCGCCGCTTCGTGAAGGCCTACAGGGAGGCTTTCGACTATGTCGCGGCCCATCCGGAAGAAGCCGCCGAGATCACCGCCAAGGCCGTTCCTGGCTATGCGGAGAAGAAGGATGTGCTGCTGGCCCAGCTCAAGGCCGACATCGCTTCGACGTTCAACAGCCCGGCGACGAAGGAACACGGCCTCGGCTGGATGACGAAGACCCAATGGGAAGAGACCTTGAAGACGCTGACGGATCAGGGCGTGCTCAAAACGGCACTGTCGGCCGACGACGTCTTCACCGACAAATTCCTGGCGGCAGAGTGCGTATGCCTGTCTGGCGAGGCCGCACCACAGCCGCTCGACGGGCAGGTTTTCGCGCTTGTCGTTGAGGATCGCAAACATCCCGGTTTCTGGATCGAACCACAGCTCGACACGGGCGCTCTTGCCAGGCGCCGCGGTGGCGATCGTGGCCGAATACCAGTGGGCGAAGTCTGCATTGCAGGAAAGCGCCTCACGCCCCGCATTCGAGATCGTCAGCGGCACCGGATCGAGCCCTTCGGTGCCGGTTCGCACAGTGATGTGCCGCAATTCAACCGCGTTGGCGAACGACGTGAACGCCAGAATTATCGGAAGAATGTATCGCACAACCACCTTGCCTGAACTCCGTGTGGAATTGTTCAGGCAGTCTACCTCGCTTTTGCGCAATAACAATAAGAATATCTTGGGTCAACCGAACAGAGAGGGTAACATGTCTAAGTTCCTGAAGGGCAGCGTAAGCGCTGTTATATTAAGCGGCCTCTTGCTGGGTAATGCACTTGCCGCCGAAGTCAAGTCCATTGCCATCCTGACGCCGGAAGAAGGCACCGATTATGGCTGGAACCAGCAAGGCATCGACGCTGCCAAGGCAGCGGCGAAAGCTGCCGGTGTCGAGATAGTGACGGCGCAGGGGCTCGGCTATGGCGACGTGCGCCCGACATTGCGCGAACTGGCGGCCGACGGCGCCAGCCTGTTGATTGCCCATGCCAGCGGGTACAACACCGCGGCTCCCGAAATCGCCAAGGAAACCAAGGTGCCAGTGGCGATCGTCGACACGCCGACCGGCCTGGAGGCTGGGCTCGTCGCAGACTACACGCTGAGCGGTCACGAAGGTGCGTACCTTGCCGGCCGTCTCGCCGCCAAGATGTCGCGTTCCAAGTCGGTCGGCATCGTCGTGTCCGGCGAGCCTCCGTCGTGGAACTCGCAGTCGGCGGCGTTCGCGCAAGGTGTGAAGGCCGAGAACCCGGACGTCAAGGTCACCTATGCGGTGATCGGACCCGCCGCCTACAGCGATGCGGCCGGCGGCAAGCGCGTTACCGAAAGCGTGATCGCATCGGGCGCCGACATCATCTTCGGCCAGGGCAACGGCTCGAGCTTCGGTATGCTGCAGGCGGTCGAAACGACCAAGGCCGGCGATGGCGGCAAGGTCTATTTCATCGACGTCATCGGCGACAAGACGCCGATCGACAAAGGCTTCCTGCTGTCGTCGGTGGTTTGGAACATCGAGCCGGTCTATGCGGCGATGATCGCCGACCTCAAAGCCGACACGTTCGGCACCAAGAGCTACTCGATCGGCCTCAAGGACGCGCCAACGACAGCGTCGATCTGGCTATCCGTCCGGGTGAAGTGCATGTGCTGCTCGGTGAAAACGGCGCCGGAAAATCCACCTTGATCGGCATGCTGTCCGGCCTGCAGCAGCCGGACGAGGGCCGCATACTGGTCGACGGCGAGCCTATCGCGATCACCTCGCCGCGCCATGCGCTGGCGCTCGGCATCGGAACCGTATTCCAGCACATGATGCTGGTGCCGACGCTGACGGTCGCGCAAAACCTGTTGCTCGGCGGCCCGTGGTGGCAGCGGCCCAAGACCGAGGAACTGGAAGCGCGCGTCGCCGATATCACCAGGGCGCTCGGTATCACGGTCAAGCTGCATGCCAAGGTGTCGGAACTCTCGCTCGGCGAACAGCAGCAGGTCGAGATCCTGCGCGCGATGGTGCGCAACAGCCGGATTCTGATCCTCGACGAGTCGACCTCGATGCTGACGCCGAAGGGCATCGATGAGCTGGGCGCGCTGATGCGCCGCCTTGTCGAACAGGGGCTGGCGATCGTCTTCATCACCCACAAGCTCAAGGAGGCGGCGGCCTTCGGCGATCGAATCTCGGTGCTGAAACTCGGCCGCAAGGTCGGCGAAATTCCTCCCGAGCGGTTTCGCGCGCTAGGCGAGCAGGCGATCGTTTCGGAGATCGTCGAATTGATGTTCGGCAAGCAGAAGGACGACCCGGAAGCGTCCGAGCGTCCGGTTCGCACCATTCACGCCGGAGCGGCTCCGCTGCTTCAGGTCCATGAACTCGCGGTCGCACCGACAGACGACGCGCGGGGCTTGTTATCGATTTCGTTCGACATCCGTCCAGGCGAGCTGCTGGGCATCGCTGGTATCGACGGCAATGGCCAGAAGCAACTGGCGGAGGCGCTGGCTGGCCAGCGGGCGACGGTGAGCGGTTCGGTGCGGCTGCAGGGCACGCCCATCGAGGCGCTGAGCGTCGGCGAACGCCGTGAGCGAGGCCTTCGCTACCTGACCGACGATCGGCTCGGCGAGGGCACGGTCGGGACTTTTCCGGTCTCGATCAATTTCTTCCTCAAGCAGGTCGGCGCCGCTCCCTTCTGGCGCAACGGCGTCGAGCAGCGCGGTGAAATCGACAAGCGCGCCGCTCAGCTGATCCGCGAATACGACGTGCGCACGCCCAGCCTGAAAACGCCGGTCGCCCGGCTCTCCGGCGGCAATATCCAGAAGGTGCTGCTGGCGCGCGAACTCGCCGAAGGCGCAAAAGTGGTGATCTTCAACAAGCCGACCTATGGCCTCGATCTCGCCAATACATTGGCTTCGCGCCAGCGAATCCGCGATACGGCGGCACGCGGCCTTGCCGTGCTGCTCATCTCCACCGACCTGGAGGAGTTGCTCAGCATGTGCGACCGCATCGCCGTCATCTCGAACGGCTCGCTGGTCGGCACGGTCGAGAATGTCGGCGATGCCCGCTCCAAGATCGGTCGCTTGATGATCGGACTTGCCGCATGAGCATCGACACCGTCCCAGCCGCCGGTGCAACCGCACTCGATGCCACGGCTGCTGTGGTCACGCGCCGCGATATCCAGCATCGGCTGCTGATGACCATCGGCCCTATACTGGCCGCGCTTATCATCGCCGGCTGCATCCTGCTTGCCGTCGGCGTCGACCCGCTTGCCTATTATCGCTTTGTGCTCGAGAGAGGGCTTTTGTCGCCGCTCGGCATCCAGCAGACGCTGACGCGCATGGCGCCGCTGCTGTTTCTTGCCGCTGGCCTGATCGTGGCCTTTCGCGCCGGCATGTGGAATCTCGGCGGCGATGGCCAGTTCCTGCTCGGCGCGGTAACGGCCGCCGCCAGCGCCCCGCTCTTCGTGGAAGTCATGCCTGCCTGGCTGGCGCTGATCTGCTCGTTTGTCATCGCCATGGCGGTTGCGATGCTCTGGTCGCTGGTGCCGGCCCTTTTGCGGGCCTATCAGGGCGTCAACGAGATCATCACTACGCTGATGATGACGTTCCTGGGCACCTCGCTCGCCAATGTGCTGGTCAAGCTGGTGTTTCGCGATTCGGGCACGACTGTGCCGCAGACCCGCACCTTGCTGGTCGAGGACCGGCTGCCGCGTCTGCTCGACACGACCATCACCAGCGGTCTGCTTCTGGGACTGGCAGCGATCATCACCGTACATCTGGTGATGACGCGCACGGCCTTCGGCCTGAAGCTGAGGATCGTCGGGGCCAACCCACGCGCGGCCATCCATGCGGGGCTCGGCGTGCCGAAGCTCACCATTGCCGTCTTCGCCATCTCGGCCGGGCTGGCCGGACTTGCCGGCGCTGTCGATATCCTCGGCGTCCAGGGTAACGTCCGCGCCGACTGGAACCCCGCTTATGGGCTGGCGGTCATTCCCGTCGTGTTCCTCGCCCGCATGAACGGCTTTGCCGCCATCGGTTTCGTGTTCCTGCTTTCGGTGCTGTCGATCGGCGGCGAGAGCGCGGCCCGCCGCCTCGGCGTGCCCAATCATTTCACGCTGGTGCTGGTCTCCATCGTGCTGATCGTGCTCGCGCTCGCCGAATACATCGATCACCGCTACAATCAGTCGCGGAGGGCCTGAAGTTATGACCGGGCTGTTCAGCGAAGTCTTTCTCAGCGCGCTTTTGTTTGGCGCCGTCACCGCGGCGATCCCGCTGCTGCTGGCCGGCCTCGGCGAACAGATGTCCGAAAAGGCCGGCGTGCTCAACATCGGCATCGAAGGCATGATGCTGGCCGGCGCCTATCTCGGCTTCGTCGGCGCCTTCTATTCCGGATCGCTGTGGCTGGGCTTTCTCACCGGCGCCGGCGGCGGTATCGCCGTGGCGCTGGTCATGGCGCTGCTTTGCGTGCGCATCGGCTTGAACCAGATCGTCATCGGCATAGCGCTGACATTGGGACTTGAAGGCCTGACGGCGCTGCTCCACCATTTCCAGTTTTCGCGCAGCTATCCCCGCCTGCCAGCGGTTGATGTGACCGTCATTCCGTTGCTGTCGGGCATTCCGGTGATCGGGCCGGCGTTGTTCAGGCAGCATCTGATCGTCTACCTGGCGGTAGCACTGGTTTTCGCCATGGGCTACATCTATCGGCGCACGCAGCTCGGCCTGAACCTGCAGGCGGCGGGCGACAAGCCGGCCGCGCTTGACGTCGCCGGCATCGACGTCGCACGAACCCGCACCATCGCCGTGCTGACGACTGGAGCGCTGGCAGGGCTTGGCGGCGCCTTTCTCGCCAATGTCGGCGCCGGCCTGTTCATTCCCTTCATCACCAATGGCGCGGGCTTTCTCGGAATCGTGCTTGCCATGCTGGCGCGTGGTCGCCCGGTCTGGGTGCTGTTCGGTGCCTTGTTGTTCGGCGTGTGCCTGTCGCTGACGACAGCCATGCAGGTGGCCGGCATCAACATACCAACCGACGTCATCCAGATGCTGCCGTTCCTGGCGGTGATGATCATGCTGGTTCTGTTCGGCCGGCGGGCCAGCCTGCCGGCAGCGCTCGGCATTCCATACGAGCGCGGCGTGCGCTGATCAGGTTCAGGCGCGGACGGGACCCGCGCCAACAGAGGAGAGAACAAAATGTCGGATACCAAGGTCTACCTGCTCGATGGTGGCTCGCTCGTTCTCGACGGCTATCACGTGTTCTGGAATCGTGGCCCCGGCGGCGAAGTGCGCTTTCCCGTCTATTCGATCTTGATCGAGCATGCCGAGGGCCGGTTTCTCATCGACACCGGCTACGACTACGACCACGTCATGAAGGTGCTGCCTTTCGAAAAGCCGATCCAGGAAAAGCACCAGACCATTCCCGGCGCCCTGGCGCTGCTCGGCCTCGAGCCGAAGGATATCGACGTCGTCGTCAACTCGCATTTCCACTTCGACCATTGCGGCGGCAACAAGTATTTTCCGCATGCCAAGAAGGTCTGTCATCGCACCGAGGTGCCGCAGGCCTGCAATCCTCAGCCTTTCGAGCACCTTGGCTATTCGGATCTGAGCTTTTCGGCGGAGGCTGCCGAAGCGCGTGGCGCGACCGCGCAATTGCTGGAGGGCACGACGCGGGCCAACTCGACCTTCGAGGGCATCGACGGCGATGTCGAGCTTGCCAGGGGGGTCAAATTGATCTCGACGCCCGGCCATTCTATCGGCCATTACAGCTTGCTGGTCGAATTTCCCAAGCGCAAGCCGATCATGTTCACTATCGATGCTGCCTACACGCAGAAGAGCCTTGAAACGCTGTGCCAGGCGGCCTTCCACATCGACCCGGTGGCGGGTGTCAACTCGATGCGCAAGGTGAAGAAGCTCGCCGAGGATTATGGGGCCGAGCTGATGTATTCGCACGACATGGAAAACTTCAAGACCTATCGGACCGGCACGCAATTCTACGGCTGACCGCCGCCAACGAAGAGACAAAGACCATGCGCTATCTCGAACACGCCGAACCAGTCATCACGCTCACCGCCGGGCCGGTGAACGCCTATCCCGATGTGCTGCGCGGCCTCGGCCGCACCGTGCTCTACGATTACGACCCGGCGTTCCAGCTCTTTTACGAGCGTGTGGTCGACAAGGTGCAGAAGGCGATGCGGCTGTCCAACAAGCCGGTCATTCTGCATGGCGAGCCGGTCCTTGGCCTGGAGGCCGCGGCAGCCTCCCTGATCACGCCAGACGACGTCGTGCTCAACCTTGCCTCGGGAGTCTACGGCAAGGGTTTTGGCTATTGGGCGAAGCGCTATTCGCCGCATCTGCTCGAAATCGAGGTGCCCTATAACGAGGCGATCGACCCGCAGGCGGTTGCGGCAATGCTGGAAGCGCATCCGGAAATCAGCATCGTTTCCGTCTGCCATCACGACACGCCGTCGGGCACCATCAACCCGATCGATGCCATCGGCGCGCTGGTTTCGGGGCATGGCGCCTATCTGATCGTCGACGCCGTTTCGTCCTTCGGCGGCATGAAAACGCATCCGGAGGACTGCAAGGCCGACATTTATGTCACCGGCCCGAACAAATGCCTCGGCGCGCCTCCCGGGCTGACGATGATGGGCGTCAGCGAGCGGGCCTGGGCGAAAATGAAGGCCAATCCACTGGCGCCGCGCGCGTCGATGCTCAGCATCGTCGATTGGGAGCATGCGTGGTCGAAGGACAAGCCGTTTCCGTTCACGCCGTCTGTCGCGGAAGTGAACGGGCTCGACGTCGCGCTCGACCTCTACCTCAATGAGGGACCGGCGGCGGTGTGGGCGCGCCACGCGCTCACCGCCAAGGCCATGCGCGCGGGCGTCGCCGCGATGGGTCTGTCGATCTGGGCGGCCAGCGACATCATCGCATCGCCGACCACGACTGCCGTCCGGACGCCCGAAGGCATCGACGAGGAGGCGCTTCGCCAGGCTGCGCGCGCCCGTTACGGCGTGGTGTTCTCGTCGGGCCGGGGCGAGACATTGGGCAAGTTGACGCGCATCGGCCATATGGGCCCGACCGCCCAGCCGATCTATGCGATCGCGGCGCTGACGGCACTTGGCGGCGCGATGAATGCTTTGGGCGAAAAGCTCGCGGTCGGCAAAGGCATCGACGCGGCGCTCGCCGTTATCGACGCCGACGCCTGAGATGAAGTCACAGATCACATGGAGCACGGAAAATGACTGAACGGCTTGCGGGAAAGACCGCCCTGGTTACCGGGGCCGCACAAG
Organism: Mesorhizobium sp. WSM4815; assembly: GCF_055811575.1. NCBI lineage: Bacteria > Pseudomonadati > Pseudomonadota > Alphaproteobacteria > Hyphomicrobiales > Phyllobacteriaceae > Mesorhizobium > Mesorhizobium sp. WSM4815. Next base: position 265,511 of record NZ_JBVVQS010000098.1, read on the forward strand.
GCATCGGCAAGGCGATCGCCGCGCGCTTGGCCGCCGATGGCGCGACCGTCATCGTCAGCGACATCAATGCGGAAGGCGCCGAAGCGGCGGCGGCGGCGATCGGCGCAAAAGCGAAGGCGATCGCCGCCGACATTTCCGATCCGGCATCCGTCAAGGCGCTGTTCGCCGAGATCCAGGCACTGACCGGTGGCATCGATATCCTGGTCAATAACGCCAGCATCGTGCCCTTCGTCGCCTGGGACGATGTCGACCTCGACCATTGGCGCAAGATCATCGACGTCAATCTGACCGGAACCTTCATCGTCAGCCGCGCGGCAACGGACCAGATGCGCGCCGCCGGCAAGGCCGGCCGGGTGATCAGCATCGCCTCCAACAGCTTCTTTGCCGGCACGCCGAACATGGCGGCCTATGTCGCGGCCAAGGGCGGCGTCATCGGCTTCACCAGGGCGCTCGCCACAGAACTCGGCAAATACAACATCACCGCCAACGCGGTGACGCCGGGCCTGATCGAGAGCGATGGGGTCAAGGCGAGCCCGCACAACGAGGCGTTCGGCTTCGTCGAGATGCTGCAGGCTATGAAAGGCAAAGGGCAGCCGGAACATATCGCCGATGTGGTGTCGTTCCTGGCCTCGGATGACGCACGCTGGATCACCGGCCAGACGCTGAATGTCGACGCCGGCATGGTGCGCCACTAAAGCGCCGACGTCTGAAAGGATCCATCCGCAGCGCTGATACTCGATGGAAGCTTTCGTCGATAAATTGGATTACATTTATCGCGCGAAACCGGAGACCCGAGATGAAACCTCGGTCCGCAATTGTCGCCCTTACCCTTGCCCTGGTTGCCGGGCCTAACGCGGCAACATCGCAGGAGCGCGGCTGTCGCAATCCCGATCCCATCAACACCATAAACGAGATGTTCTCCGCGATCGTCGCCTGTTGGGAGCCGCCGCCCGGAACCGCGGGCATGACCCTGACGCTGCAGTTCTCAATTCGCCGAAACGGCACACTTATCGGCAAGCCTCGCGCCACCTACTCCCGTCTGGGGGATGATGGCAGCCTCAACCGGGCTTTCGTCGCCTCCGTCCTCGAGGCCCTCGACAAGGCTCTGCCACTGCCGGTTTCGGACAGCATGGGTGGGGCGATCGCAGGGCGTTTGCTGTTCCCTCGCTTCACCGCAGCGAGCGGGGATGAATCCTGAAACGCGTTCGGCCTTAAACCGGCGGGTTCTGCGGCTGGAAGAATTTGCCGCGCTCGGCGATCAGCACCATCACCAATGCGCCAAGCGAAACGCTGCAGAATCCGGCGGCCAAGGGCGTCACCGTGCCGTTGAAGGCTTGGCCGATCAGCGTGCCGAGCACGCCGCCGAGGAAGGTCTGCATGAAGCCCAGAATGGACGACGCCGTCCCGGCCAACTGGCCGAGCGGCTCCATGGCGAGTGCGTTGAAATTCGCGCCGAGTGCGCCGAACGGGACCATCGTGCCGGCAAAGAAGGTGATGAAAAGCCAGAGCGGCATCTTCATCTGGATGGAAACGACCAGCCAGGCGAGGCTGATGGCCAGAAACAAGAGCAGCGCGCTTTGCGACAGGCGGCGCATACCGATGCGGCCGACAAGGCGCGAATTCAGATAGCTTGAAAAGGAGAGCACGCCGGCGATACCTGCGAAAATCACCGGGAACATCTCGCCGACGCCGAAGACGTCGACATAGATCTGCTGCGCCGAGTTGATGAAGCCGAACATCGCACCGAAAGCAAAAGTGCTGGCGAAGGCATAGCAGAGCGCGATGCGATTGGTCAGCACGATGCGGAAACCGCCGATGATGGATTCGGCCGTCAGCGGCCGGCGATATTCGGGACGCAGCGTTTCCGGCAGCCGCAGCAGCGCCCACGCCGACACGATCAGGGCCCCGGCCGCCATGGTGATGAAGATCACGTGCCAGGTCGCAAACAGCATGATGAACTGGCCGATGCCTGGCGCCACCACCGGAATCGCCATGAACACCATGAAGATCAGCGACATGACTTCGGCCATGCGCCGCCCGTCGAACGTGTCGCGCACGATCGAGACGGCGATGACGCGTGTGGCCGCGGCGCCGATGCCTTGCACCACCCGGCACAGGATAAGCGTGGCGAATGTCGGGGCGATCGCCGCCGCACTCGCCGCGGCGACATAGATGACCAGTCCGACGACGAGCGGAGCGCGGCGTCCGAAGCGGTCCGAGATCGGCCCGAAGAAGAGCTGTCCGCCGCCAAAGCCCAGAATATAGGCGGCAATCACATATTGGCGATGGTTTTCATTTTCCACGCCCAGCGAGGCGCCGATCTGCTGCAGCGCCGGCAGCATGATGTCGATGGCCAGCGAGTTGAGCGCCATCAACGCCGCGCACAGCGCGATGAATTCCCAGCGCGGAATAGGCAAGGTGCTTGCCTGTTGCTGCGCTTCTGCATGCTGATCCACGGCAAAGTCCGATCTTCAAACGAAAAAGCGCCGGCGCACCGGCGCATTCATTCGTCTTGTGCCCCGATACCGGGGAGATAATCAGCTTGGCGAAGTGCCCTAAATGTTCGTCAGGCGGCGCCTTTGACGCTGACGCCCTTTTCGACGAGGAACGTCTGCAGTTCGCCAGCCTGGAACATCTCGCGGACGATGTCGCAACCGCCGACGAACTCACCTTTGACGTAGAGCTGAGGGATTGTCGGCCAGTTGGAGTATTCCTTGATACCTTGCCGCAGCTCGGCCGAGGTCAGCACGTCGACGCCCTTGTAGTCGGCCCCGATATAGTCGAGGATCTGCACGACCTGACCGGAAAATCCGCATTGCGGAAAACCGGGAGTGCCCTTCATGAAGAGAACGACGTCGTTGGCCTTCACTTCGCTGTCGATGTAGTCGTTGATACCGCTCATAGAAAATCCTTTCATGCCCGCGGGAGTCGGGCTCGAAACATTCCCTTTCAAATAAACCCATAGGTTGCCTGAAACAAGACGTTTGCCGCCCTCGTCACGCAAATGGCGCAAAGGATGGCCTGGGCCAAGAGCATCGGACGGCTATCTTCCCAAGCCAGCAAGCCCTAAAAAAGCTTATTCCGGCACGCTGGTCTGCAGTGCGAGCGCGTGCAGCACGCCGCCCATATTGCCCTTCAGCGCGTCATAGACCATCTGATGCTGCTGGACGCGGCTTTTGCCGCGAAAGCTTTCGGCCACCACTTCGGCCGCATAATGGTCGCCGTCGCCGGCCAGGTCGCGAATCGTCACCTTGGCGTCCGGAATGCCTTCCTTGATCAACCGTTCGATGTCGTGCGCGTCCATTGCCATGCGAGGATTCCTTGTTCAGATCTCATAGATATGATCGAAACGGCGGATGAACCACACCGCAACGACCCCGCTCGATCAAATCAGGGGTCCACGACCTCATTTGCCATGAAGCGAGGAAACCAGGATTCGTGGGCAGCGGTCAATTCGCCGACAGGGATCGCCCGCGCCTCGCCGAGTTTCAGGTCGCTGCCGCCGGTCGAGCCGATCCACGGCGCGAAGATGCCGAGCTTGCTCTGCTGTTCGCGAATGGCGTCCCATTCCTCGCTTTGCGGATCGATCGACAGCGTCAAGAGGTAGCGGCCCTGATCCTCGCCGAACCAGACCGGGATCGGGTCGGTCCCGACCAGGCCGGGGACGGTTGCGCCGATACCGGACGCCATCGCCATCTCGGCCAGCGCGACGGCAATGCCGCCATCGGAAACGTCATGCGCTGATGTGACGACGCCGGAGGCGATCAGAGTGCGTACATGGTCGCCGACGCGCTTTTCGTGGTCGAGGTCGACCGGCGGCGGCGGGCCATCGGTGCGGCCATGGATGTCGCGCATATAGGCCGACTGGGCGAGATGCGTTCCCCACATCGACGGCGCGCCGACCAGCAGGATCATCTGGCCCTCGGCGGCAAAGCCGATCCGCGCCATCTGGGACCAGTCGGCGATCAGTCCGACGCCGCCGATGGTCGGCGTCGGCAAGATGCCTTGCCCGTTGGTTTCGTTGTAGAGCGAGACATTGCCGGAGACGATCGGAAAGCCGAGCGCGCGACAGGCATCGCCGATGCCTTTCACGGCGCCGACCAACTGGCCCATGATCTCGGGTCGTTCCGGGTTGCCGAAATTGAGGTTGTCGGTGGCCGCGAGCGGCAGCGCGCCGGTGGCGGTAAGGTTGCGCCAGCATTCGGCCACCGCCTGCTTGCCGCCCTCGTAAGGGTCGGCCTCGCAATAACGCGGCGTCACGTCGGAGGAGAAGGCGAGCGCCTTGGTCGGATGGCCCTCGACGCGCACCACGCCGGCATCGCCGCCGGGAAGCTGCAGCGAATTGCCCTGGATCAGCGTGTCGTATTGTTCCCATACCCAGCGGCGCGAGGACAGGTCGGGCCCGCCAAGCAGTTTCAGCAGCGCCTCGGCGACATCCGCTTGAGGTGCATTGCCGGCCGCCAGCGGCGCCGGGTTGTTCGGCTCGGTCCAGGGACGGTCGTATTCCGGCGCCTGGTCGCCAAGGTCCTTGATCGGCAGATTGGCGACTTCGTCGCCCTGGTGCAGCACGCGAAAGCGCAGATCGTCGGTTGTCTTGCCGACGATGGCGAAGTCGAGGCCCCATTTGTGGAAGATCGCCTCGGCTTGCTTTTCCTTTTCGGGGCGCAGCACCATCAGCATGCGCTCCTGGCTCTCCGACAGCATCATCTCATAGGCGCTCATGCGCTCCTCGCGCACCGGCACCTTGTCGAGGTCGAGCTCGATGCCGAGGTCGCCCTTGGCGCCCATCTCGACCGCCGAGCAGGTGAGGCCGGCAGCACCCATGTCCTGGATGGCGATGACGGCGCCGGACGCCATCAGTTCGAGGCAGGCTTCGAGCAGGCATTTTTCGGTGAACGGGTCGCCGACCTGAACGGTGGGCCGCTTCTCGTCGATCCTGTCGTCGAATTCGGCCGAGGCCATGGTGGCGCCGCCGACACCGTCGCGGCCGGTCTTGGCGCCGAGATAGACGACCGGCAGGCCGACGCCCTTGGCTTCCGACAGGAAAATCGCGTCGGTCTTGGCCAGCCCCGCCGCAAAGGCGTTGACCAGGATGTTGCCATTGTAGCGCGCGTCGAAATTGACTTCGCCGCCGACCGTCGGCACGCCGAAGGAATTGCCGTAGCCGCCGACGCCGGCAACGACGCCGGCAACCAGGTGCCTGGTCTTGGGATGGTTCGGCGCGCCGAAGCGCAGCGCGTTCATTGCCGCGATCGGCCGGGCGCCCATGGTGAAGACATCGCGCAGGATGCCGCCGACGCCGGTCGCCGCACCCTGATAGGGCTCGATGAAGGAGGGGTGGTTGTGGCTCTCCATCTTGAAGACGACGCAGTCGCCGTCGCCGATATCGACCACGCCGGCATTCTCGCCCGGGCCCTGGATGACCTGCGGCCCGGTGGTCGGCAGCGTGCGCAGCCACTTTTTTGAGGATTTATACGAGCAGTGCTCGTTCCACATCGCCGAAAAGATGCCGAGCTCGGTAAAGCTCGGCTCGCGCCCGACCAGATCGAGGATGCGCTGATATTCGTCGGGCTTCAGCCCGTGCGAGGCAATGAGTTCCGGAGTGATCGGCACGGAATTGGAAATGGTCATGGGCGGCAATTTATGTCCTTGGGATCGAGTCCGGTCTTATCGCAAGCTTTGCAGCCGATACACCCATCAAGCGACGAAAAACGATGGAAAGGGTGCAGCAAGTAGCGAAAGATCGCCATTCGGCCTGCCGGTTTCAAGCCGGTTCAGGAGAAACTGTCGTAGCCGGCGCGGCCCTCGTCCAGCAGCCGCCGGATCACGCCAACGCCGCCCGCGATGTCCTCTCGTCGCTCCGGCTGTGAAACGCCAAACCGCACGCCGTGAAAAACCTGCTCGGAACGCCCGGCCTTGAACTCGTCCTCATCGTCGATGAGCACGCCATGTTCGAGACAGGCGTTCTTGAAGGTGCCGGAAAGCCATGGATCAGGCAGGGTGAGCCAGACGAAGGGCACATTGTCTAGTGCGTTGAAGTCGAACCCGGCTAGTGTCTCGCGCACGATCGCCACGCGCGCGTTGATCTCGACGATGCTGCGCTTGCGCATCTCGCTGGCCTGGCCGGACAGAACCAGTCGGCTACACACTTCCGCCAGCAGGAAGGGGAGGCCACCCGTCAGCATCTTGTGAGCGACCCGGATCCGGTGGCGATAGGCCGGCGGACAGGCGAGCCAGCCGCCGCGAACGCCGGCCGCAACCGATTTCGACAGGCCGGCGGCAACGATGGTCCGTTCGGGGGCATATTCGGCCAGGAGCGGCGTCGGGTCGTCGGTCAGATCGCCATAGAGATCGTCCTCGATCAGGATGACATTGTATTCGCGCGCGACGCGCGCGATGGCCTCGCGGCGCGTCGCCGACAGCGTCACCAGTGTGGGGTTCTGTGCCGTCGGCATCAGGAACATCATTTTCGGGTGTTTTTGCGCGCAGACGCGCTCGAAATCCTCTGGATCGAGCCCTTCCGCGTCCGATGTCACCAGCGCGGTGCGGCGGCCGATCAGGCCGGCGCTGCGAGAAATCTGCGAGTAGGTGAGGTGCTCGAAGACGATATAGTCGCCGGGCGTGGTCAGCGCGGCAATCGCCGCCATAACCGCGGCATGGGTGCCGAGCGTCGGAACGATGCCATCGGGGCTTGGGCGAAACGAATTTCGCGACAGCCAGTTGCAGCCGGCCTCGACCCAGCGGTTGGGAAAATCCCGCGTATAGCTTGAAATCTCGTACGGATGCTCCTGCGCCGTGCGCGAAAGCACATCGGCGACAATGGCGCCCTGGCCGGTATCAGGCGCAGCCGTGCTGTCGAAGCGCAGTTTGCCGCGAGGCGCATCGATATAGCGCGTGCCTTCCACCTGCGGGTCGGGCGCCAGCAGATCGGTCTTGGCATCATGCCGGCCAAGCACATAGGTTCCGCGTCCGACTTCGCCGCTCACCAGGCCCCGCTCGCGCAACAATTGGTAGGCCCTGCCGACCGTGCCGACGGTCGTGCCGATGTCGTATGCCAGATCGCGCTGCGGCGGCAATTTTGCCCCGGCGGCGATCAAGCCACGGTCGATGTCCGTTTCGATGGAATCTGCAAGCCGCTGATAGAGCGGCCCGGAGCCGGCGGAAAGGTCGGGAAGCCAATTTGTCATGGTGACAATTTTCTATATTGCACCGTTTTGAGAGTCAATACATATGTGACCGCGCAACAAATAGGTACAATCTCGAATTTTGGTAGCAAGAAAATGGCTGCAATCGATACAATCCGTTACATGAGAGCTGGATTGCCCGGAGCCCGCCCGTCAGGCCGTCAAGGCTATGTCCGTCGCTTGGTGCGAAGGGTCAGCTCACTTGCAAACCGGATCGGCCGCTTGCTGGATCGCCGGCGCAGTCGGCTGGTCTTGCTGGAAATGACCGACGATCAGCTTAGGGATATCGGCATCTCGCGTGCCGACGCCCATCGTGAGGGTCTGAGGCCGTTCTGGGACTGAGAATACGCGCTGAAATAGAAGACCAGCGAGCCGACAAAACTGCGGCCGGCTGCCATCGACGCCTGAACGGTGATGCAGATTTGCAGGACAAGGGCGGCCAGGCCGATGCCCAGACCGGCGACCTGCGCGAAGCGGCGCACAGCCCTATGCAGCCGCACCGCAGGCCTGATTGCCAGCCTGCCAGCGGGCAATGTCCGAGCCGATGCGTGCGCCGAGCGGTTCGGCCATCAGCGGACCGTACACGTCAACCCGGCGTGAATTGCCCTGTGCCTGCACGACCAGCAACGGCTTTCCGCCATAATGCTTGACCGGAACCAGCAGAAAGCGCGGCGTGCCGGTGAACGAATTCAGCTCGTTGGCCATCTGATAGGGCTTGAAAGCGGGATCCTTGCTGGCGATCCAGCATTTGTGGGCGGCGATCGCCACCTGTTCCATGGCAAGCAGCGCCGCACTCTTGCCCGAAGGCGCCGGCGCGTTCTTCGGCTTCGACTGGCAGGAGGCGAGCACAAGGCCGGCGGCGGCGACAAGAGCGAGGCGGGCGATCGTCTGTCTCGGGCTCATGCGGCGCCTATTTCGAATTCGGAAAAAAGATGAACGCTGAAGATATCAAGCGGCGATGCCAAGCGCACTTTCGAACAGCGCCCGGCCGTCGCTGCCGCCATGCGCCGCTTCGATCAGGTTCTCGGGATGCGGCATCAGGCCGAGCACATTGCCCTGGCCGTTGATGATGCCGGCAATGTCGTTGATCGAGCCGTTGGGATTGGTGCCTTCGGCATAGCGGAACACGACCTGGCCTTCGCCTTCGAGCCTGCGCAGCGTCTCGGCGTCGGCAAAGTAATTGCCGTCATGATGTGCCACCGGCGAGCGGATGATCTGGCCCGGCTGGTAGCGGCGGGTGAACATTGTGTTGGCGTTGGCGATCTGCAGCTTGACCTGTCGGCAGACGAATTTCAGCGACGTGTTGCGCATCAAGGCGCCTGGCAAAAGGCCGGCCTCGACCAGGATCTGGAAGCCGTTGCAGACGCCGATGACCATCACGCCCTTGGCCGCCTTTTCGGCGACCGCCCGCATCACCGGCATGCGCGCGGCAATGGCGCCGCAGCGCAGATAGTCGCCGAAGGAGAAGCCGCCAGGAATGGCGATCAGGTCGACGTCGGGAATTTCGGTGTCGGTCTGCCAGACGGTGACCGGCGGCGTTCCCGAAATTTTGGTCAGCGCCGCGATCATGTCGCGGTCACGGTTGAGGCCTGGCAGGAGGACGACGGCTGATTTCATTTCGTTTCGTAAGGCCTCTGGGCTTCGGCAAGCTCGCGCAGGTCTAAGCGGCGTTCAATATGTTCCAGGCGCTCGTCCTGGCGAGCCAGCACGCCATAAATGTTCTTCACGTCGCCCTCGGTGGCGATGAGATGGCCGCGGATAGAGCCAAGCTCGGACTTTACCTCCCCGAGCGTCAAATCCATCCTGTCCAGACGCGACTGAATGGACTTGAGGACTTCAAATATCAAGCTTCCATCAATCTCGGCCATCTGCCCTCCGGCACAACCTCAGGTAATGGCCACACTATAGTTCTCAATCACCGTATTCGCCAGAAGCTTGTCGCACATGGCTTTGAGATCGGCTTCGGCCTTGGCCTTGTCGCTCTCAGCAAGCTCGACGTCGAAAACCTTGCCCTGCCGAACCTGGCCGACGCCGTCAAAGCCCATCCCGGACAATGCGTGTTCGATCGCCTTGCCTTGCGGGTCGAGCACGCCGTTCTTGAGAGTGACGGTAATGCGGGCCTTGATCACGCTGGACATGCTCCTGTTCGACGTGTTGAGCGGCAAGAAATCTCAGTGCGGCTTGCCTTTGAGGCCATCGGTCGAGGCGACGAGCACTGGTCCGGCGGGACGCGGCGGCTCGTTCTCGTTCATGATGCCGAGGCGGCGGGCGACTTCCTGATAGGCTTCGACCAGACCGCCCATGTCGCGGCGGAATCGATCCTTGTCGAGCTTGTCCTGGGTCGCCACGTCCCACAGACGGCACGAGTCCGGCGAGATCTCGTCGGCAACGACGATGCGCATCATGTCGCCTTCGAACAGCCGGCCACATTCGATCTTGAAGTCGACAAGCTGGATGCCGACTCCCATGAACAAGCCGGAGAGGAAGTCGTTGACGCGGATGGCCAGCGCCATGACGTCGTCGATCTCCTGCGGGCTTGCCCAGCCGAAAGCCGTGATGTGCTCTTCAGACACCATTGGGTCGTCGAGCGCATCGGCCTTGTAATAGAATTCGATGATCGAGCGCGGCAGCACGGTGCCTTCCTCGATGCCGAGACGCTTGGCCAGCGAGCCGGCGGCGACATTGCGCACGACCACCTCGAGCGGGATGATCTCGACTTCCTTGATCAGCTGCTCGCGCATGTTGAGCCGGCGGATGAAATGGGTCGGAATGCCCATCCGGTTGAGATGGTTGAAGATGTGCTCGGAAATGCGGTTGTTGAGCACGCCCTTGCCATCGACGATTTCGTGCTTCTTCTTGTTGAAAGCGGTCGCGTCGTCCTTGAAGAATTGGATCAGTGTTCCCGGCTCAGGGCCCTCATAGAGGATCTTGGCCTTGCCTTCATAAATGCGGCGGCGATTTTTCATCTGATCTTTTCTCTGGATTTCCGGGCAGGCGGCAAGCGACCAGTTCCTGTCCGTACGCCTAAATTAGTGCGGCAACGGTAGGGGTTCAATGCCGGTGTCTATCCCAATCGCAGTGTTTGCTCAATCGGCAAATCCTTTCAATCACCGCTTTCCGGAATGAAATGCCGCAGCGCAGCAAGTGATGTAGCATATTGACCGGCCCGCGGCCTTTTGGTTTGTGCTGGGCAAGACACATATTTCGACTGCCAACCAAATCGGATTTGACCGGAGGGATGCCATGAGCAGCATGAAAGATCGCGAGGAGGGCTTCGAGCGCAAGTTCGTAATCGACGAGGAACTCCGGTTCAAGGCTGCGGCGCGCCGCAACAAGGCGCTGGGCCTGTGGGCCGCCGAAAAGCTCGGCAAGGCCGGGGCCGACGCCGAAGCCTATGCCAGCCAGGTCGTCCTCGCCGATATCGAGGAAGCCGGCGACCACGACGTTTTCCGCAAGATCCGCAAGGATTTCGACGAAGCCGGGGTCGCCCAGTCGGATCATCAGATTCGCCGCACCATGGACGATCTGATGGCGCAGGCAATCGAGCAGATCAAGAACACCTGACCCTTGCTCTGAGCCAATCGACACGCTGGACCAATCGACCGCCTCGCCCCTCCGGGCGGTTTTTCTTTGCCTTTGCAGCTGTTTCCGGCTGAACTGCATTAGAGCGACGTGCATCCATTCGGAAAGTACGCTCTAAAACTTTGACTCCTCGCGTCGGGCCGACTTTGTCGGCGATTTTGGGCCGATGCGAGGTCGAATAAGGAAGGCGCCCATGTCCCTCAAGTCACGCCTTGCGGCCGATGAAACCTTGTGCACCGCATGGTCCGGCGTGCCTGATGCCCTGACGGTCGAGATTCTTGCCAGACAGGGGTTCGATGCCGTCACCCTCGACATGCAGCATGGCGGACATCATGAGGACAGCGTGCTGCGCGGCCTTGCGCCGGTGCTGGCCGCCAACAAACCGGCGCTGGTGCGCATTCCGGTCGGCCGCTTCGACATGGCCAGCCGCGCGCTCGATTTCGGCGCCGAGGCGGTGATTGCGCCGATGGTGAATTCGGTGGCGGACGCCAGGCTGTTCGCTGCCGCCATGAAGTATCCGCCGCTCGGCGAGCGTTCCTGGGGCCCGACTTACGCCTTTCCGCGTCATGGCAAGGGCGACTATGCCGACTGGCTGCGCGACAGCAACGCGCGCACCATGGCCTTCGCCATGGTCGAGACGCGCGCCGCGCTCGATGCACTCGACGGCATCCTCGACACGCCGGGTATCGACGGCATCTTCCTAGGCCCATCGGATTTTTCGATTGCCTGGTCGAACGGCGCCGCCGTCAACTCGACGCTCGAAAGCATGATGGAAACAGTCGCCTCGATCGCCGAGCGGACGCGCAAGGCCGGCAAGCATGCCGCGATCTACGTCATCGAGCCGGCCATCGCCGGCCGCGTGGTGTCGATGGGCTACCGGCTGCTGGCGATGGGCTCCGAGCACGCGTTGATCGGGCTGGGCGCAAAAACCCTGCTGAAGAGCGTGAGGGACTCGATAGGCCCCTAAAGGTCGGTCAGGAATTTCGCAAAAGTCATCGAGCCTTCCGGCCACGGGCCGAAGCCGGCATCGGCGTTGAGATGTCCGGCCTCGCCGGCGTCGATGAACAGCGAGCCCCAGGCGCCGGCAATGTCCTCGGCCACCTCGAAGGTGCAGAACGGGTCGTTGCGGCTGGCGATCACCACCGAGGGAAATGCCAGCGGTTCACGCGGATAAGGGCCGAAGGTCATCAGGTGCCTGGGTTTTATCTCTGGATTGGCGACGTCGGGCGGCGCCACGAAGAAGGCTCCGGCGACCCGACGCTGGAACTGCGGCATTGCCTGGATCACGGCGGCGACGCCGAGCGAATGCGCGACGACAACGACCGGTCGCTCGGCCTCGTTGACCGCCTTCGCCACGCTCGCCGTCCAGTCTTCGCGCACTGGCTTCGACCATTCCGCCTGCTCGACGCGCCGCGCCGTCGACAATTTCGATTGCCAGCGGCTCTGCCAATGGTCGGGACCGGAATTGGTGTAGCCCGGCACGATGAGAATGTCTGCATCCCTGACTTTCATGGCGCGCATGTAGCGAGGGACACGGTTTCGTGCAACCGTGATGATGATCGGTGCGATACTCACAAATAGTGAACACCATGTTCGCTTCTTGCCGTCTTGTGTGAACGATCGCGATCGACGATCTGTCATCGGGAAAGGAAACTGCCGTGTACATGAGACCCAGGATTTGGAACTGACACGACGAACAATGGTAGGTAGCGCCGGGCTCCTGGTTTTGGGGATTTCGTCGAAGGCCGCCCAAACGGAGACTTTCATGAGCGAACTGCCCTTTGCCGCCACGACCCCGGTCAGCGTTGCCCGCGTCGGGCTGCGGGCGCGAGATGCCGAAAGCTTGGCCGCTTACTATCGCGATGTCATTGGGCTGCAGGAACTGAGCCGCACCGGTGGCACGATCACGCTGGGCGCCGCCAATCGTCCCTTGCTCGACATCGAGGCGGATGCAGCGGCGAAGCCCGACGATCCGCGCAGCGCCGGCCTCTTCCACACTGCCTTCCTGCTGCCCAGCCGGGCCGACCTCGGGCGCTGGATCAACCACGCCATCGCCAACAACATCGGCATCGACGGCGCTTCCGACCATCTGGTCAGCGAGGCGCTCTACCTGACCGATCCCGAAGGCAACGGCATCGAGATCTATTCCGACCGCCGCCATGAGGACTGGAAGTGGAATGGTGACAAGATAGCGATGGCGACCGAACGGCTCAACATTTCGTCGGTCGTCGCCGACGTGCCGGCCGGCGATGCCGCCTGGCAGGGCATGCCGGACAACAGCATCATCGGCCATGTCCATCTGCGCGTCGGACGGCCGGAAGACGCCGAGGCCTGGTGGCACCAGGAATTCGGCTTCGATACCATGGCGAAATATGGTGGCGCGGCGGTGTTCCTGTCATCAGGCGGCTACCACCACCACATCGGCGCCAATTCGTGGCAGAGCGCCGGCGCCGGCCGTCGCGATCCTTCCCGGTCCGGCCTCGCCTGGGTCGAAATGCGGTCCGACAATGTGACTGATGCAGCGACGCGCGAGGACCCGTGGGGAACGGTGATCAGGACCGTTCCCGGCAAGGCTTGATTATTCGAACCTGACGGTGCGGCGAGGTCGATGCCGTCTTACCTTCTCCCCTTGTTTGTGGGAGAAGGTGGCCGCCACGGGTCTTGCCTTCGGAAAGCCCGAGGACAGGCTCCGCGGTCCGATGAGGGGTGCTCCAGCTTGGAACCGCCGGCTGGGACCGGTCAAAACCGCGTGGCCTCACGCTTCTCCGAACACCCGTTTGAAGATCGTGTCGACATGCTTGGTATGATAGCCAAGGTCGAATTTTTCACGAATTTCGGCCTCGGGCAAGGCTGCGGTGACCTCCTTGTCGGCCAAAAGTTCATCAAGGAAATCAGCGCCTTGCTCCCATACCTTCATGGCGTTTCGCTGCACCAGCCCGTAGGCGTCCTCACGGCTGACGCCGGCCTGGGTCAGAGCCAGCAGCACACGCTGCGAATGCACGAGGCCGCGGAACTTGTTCATGTTCTTCAGCATGTTGTCGGGATAGACGAGCAATCTGTCGATGACACTGGTCAGCCGCGATAGCGCGAAATCGAGCGTCACAGTCGCATCCGGGCCAATCATGCGCTCGACCGACGAATGCGAAATGTCGCGCTCATGCCAGAGCGCCACGTTCTCCATCGCCGGCAGCGCGAACGAACGCACCATGCGCGCAAGCCCGGTGAGGTTTTCGGTCAGCACCGGGTTACGCTTGTGCGGCATCGCTGACGAGCCCTTTTGCCCGGGCGAAAAATACTCTTCGGCCTCCAGCACCTCGGTGCGCTGCAGATGGCGGATTCCCGTCGCCAGCCGTTCGATCGACGAGGCGATGACAGCGAGCGTCGCAAAGAACATCGCATGGCGGTCGCGCGGGATCACCTGCGTCGACACCGGCTCCGGCTTCAATCCGAGTTGCTTCGCCACATGTTCTTCGACATAGGGATCGATATTGGCGAAGGTGCCGACTGCACCTGATATGGCGCATGTCCCAATATCCTCGCGCGCGTGCACAAGCCGCTCGCGGCAGCGCGAGAATTCGGCATAAGCCTGCGCCAGCTTCACGCCGAAGGTGGTCGGCTCGGCATGGATGCCGTGACTGCGACCGATGGTGACGGTGTCCTTGTGTTCGAAGGCGCGGCGCTTGAGCGCCGCAAGCAGGCCGTCGATGTCGGCCAGAAGGATGTCGCTGGCGCGGGTGAGCTGCACGGCAAAGCAGGTGTCGAGAACGTCCGAGGAGGTCATGCCCTGATGAATGAAGCGGGCGTCCGGACCGACGAATTCGCCGAGGTGGGTGAGGAAGGCGATGACGTCGTGCTTGGTGACGCGCTCGATCTCGTCGATCGCCTCGACGTCGAACTTGGCGGCTCCGCCTTTTTCCCAGATGGTTTTGGCGGCCTCCTTCGGGATCACGCCGAGCTCGGCCAGCGCGTCGCAAGCGTAGGCCTCGATCTCGAACCAGATGCGGAACCGGGTTTCGGGCGACCAGATGGCCACCATTTCCGGCCGGGAGTAGCGAGGGATCATCGGTCAGTCCTGACTTGCGAGGGCGTTCGCCCGCGTCGTAACAGAGGCAGACAAAATGCTCAACGCTGCTGCCGCGCAAACCAGATGCTGGCGAGAGCAAGCGCGATGAAACCGAGCGGAAAATAAAGCCGGATACCCAGCACGATGAATTGATAGAACGCCGTTGCCATGGTGTGCACGAACTGGATGGACCAGCCAATGGTCAGTGCAGGTTCATGCCACTGGGCATAGTAGGAACGGTATTGCAGCGCAAAGAGCCCACCGGTGAAGCCGATCGTGGTGGCAAGAAGGCAGACAAACGCGGCCGCCAAGGCTACTTGCCAATGCCGCCCGAGCGAGACGAGCCGTGCCAGGAACAGGCCAACCGGAAAGGCGAGCGCACC
This sequence comes from Mesorhizobium sp. WSM4815, assembly GCF_055811575.1. NCBI lineage: Bacteria > Pseudomonadati > Pseudomonadota > Alphaproteobacteria > Hyphomicrobiales > Phyllobacteriaceae > Mesorhizobium > Mesorhizobium sp. WSM4815. Next base: position 280,723 of record NZ_JBVVQS010000098.1, read on the forward strand.
GCCCGCCGCATAGAGCAACGAGACGAAGCGGATATTTGCCGGGGTCACCCAGTCGTCCAGCAGCAGATTGACAAGTGCGCTGGCGCCCATCGCGGCGGCCCACAGCAGGGCGCCGCAAACTGCGGCGGACGGCGACGGCAAGGCCTTGCCGATGCGATCCAGGACGCCGTTGCGTATGGCGGGGAGCGACGTCACAGCCGGCCGGTCACCGCGATCCAGCGATAGTCAGGCCCTTCGAAGCCGTACTGGCGCACCGCGATCAGCACGGCATAGGCGCTGAGGCCCTGCATGGAAAATGTCTGCACCGCGCCGATTCGATAGCCGTTCGGGCAGCCTCTGCTTTTGGGGATCGACTTGTCCTCGTGCAGGAGTTCAGTCTTGCCGCCGCCTTTCGCCTCGATGCGCAAAAGGCGAAAGCCGTTGATCTCGCCAAGGTTTTGGCAGGTTTCGGTATCGTTCATGCCGATCTCGTCGAGTCGGAACTCGAGCGGATCATCGACCGGCGAAAAGATCGGCCGCGGGTTGACCACCATGCGGAACGGATCGGCCGAAAGCTCGGTCACCGGGTTGGAGCCGGCGGTGATGCCGCGATTCGCCGTCAATTCCGCTTGTTTGATGATAGCTTCACCTTTCTGCCGGGCTGCAAGACGCGCCGCGTCGAGCGTTGCGTTCTCGTCGTCAAGCCGCACCCTGATCGGTGTGCCCTTGAGAAAACTGTCGTCGGCGGTGTTGATGTAATAGCGATTGGCATAGGGAAACCCCGACCCGTCCTGGACACCGTACTCCTCGAAGGCGAAGGCGCCGCCACCCCCGGTGAAGCCGAGGATTTCAAGCTCGGCAACATCGCCGGCATGCGCGGCGAGCGAAGTTGCAAACTGGGCAAGGAGGGACACAGCAAACAGGACGAGAATTCGCATCGGATTTCCGTTTGAGCAGCCAGCGTTGTTTCGATCACTATCACGACATCGTCAAAACGTCGTGCCCTCTGAGACGCAACTCGATGCATCCAATCGTGCCGTCACTTGTTTATGTTGGCAGCTTCACCGCATCGACCCGAAAATCGGAATCGATTTTCGGAAAGTACGATGCGTTGATTTAAAGTGTTAGAGCGTCCTTTGCGCGTCCAAAAGGACGCGCGGCGCTCTAATGGAGAACCCACAATGACCGATGCAGCCAGCATTCGCGAACATATGGAAGTGATCGGCGCCGACGGCGTCCATGTCGGCACTGTCGACAAAGTTGAGGGACAACGAATCAAGCTGACCAAGCGCGACAGCGGCGAGGGCGCCCACAGGGGGCATCACCACTTCATTCCGCTCAGCCTCGTAGCCGAAGTCGAGGGCCAGAAAGTCCGGCTGTCGGCAAATTCGGATGTCGCGGTCACGTTCGAGGAAGAAAAATCCGACCCCACCTGATGACGGGCCACGGCAGCCCGCATTCAGCGCGACGACCAGACCGGAAACAGGTCGCCATCGGCGGGCGTCGCGGCAAAGACGCCGCGGCTGATGGCGCGCGCCATGGTGGCGCCGGCCGCGGCGTAAAGCTCGATGGCGTCGTTGGGCGCGAGCTCGATGCCGCTCTTGCCGGTCGCCAGCGCGAAAACCAGATCTCCGTCGGCCGGCGTATGTGTCGGCCAAATGGCGCGCACGAAGCCGTCATGCGCTGATATCGCCAGGCGTTTTGCGGCGGCCTTGGTGAGAAGGGCGTCCGTGGCGATGACGGCGATGGTCGTGTTGCCTCCGACGTGCTTGTCGCGAAATTTCAGCAGGATCCTTTTCGCGTCCTTCGGCATCGGCGTGGGATAACCGAGCCCGCCGAACTCGTCGCCGATCTCGAAGGGCGCTGCCCAGAAGTGCCTGCTACGGGCGATCGTCACCGAGCCGGTCGGATTGACAGCGGCGAGTGCGCCGATGGTGACGCCGCTGTCGAGCACCGTCGAGGCCGATCCGAGGCCGCCCTTGAGGCCGGAACTCAGGGCACCGGTGCCCGCGCCGACCGTGCCGAGCGCAAAATCGATGCCGACTGCCTGTGCCGCCTCATAGCCGAGATCGCGGTAGGGCGGATAGCGGCCCCAGTCCTTGTCGCCGCCGTTGCGCAGGTCGAACAGGATCGCCGCCGGCACGATCGGCACGCGAAAGCCGCCGACCTCTACGCCGATGCCGTTTTCGCGCAGTGCCGCCTGTACGCCGGATGCGGCATCGAGGCCGTAAGCCGAGCCACCCGAAAGCACCACGGCATGGATCGCCTCGATCGAATTGTGCGGATCGAGCAGGTCGGTCTCGCGGGTGCCTGGCGCACCGCCCAGGATCTGGACACCGGCCACCGCCGGTTCGTCGCAGACGATGGTGGTCACCCCGGACTTCAGCCTAACATCGGAAGCGTTGCCGACGCGCAGGCCGGCGACATCGGTGATGAGATTGCGCGGCCCTGTCCGAAACATCATTTGGCCTCCGCCGGCACGAAATGTGCGCCGTTGAAACGGAAGACCCGATAGAGGTTCTCGGTCAAGTCGCCCTTGCCGTCAAAGCGGATGGGCCCGATCGCGGAGCTGAAGTCATGCGCGGTAAGCGCATCGGCCAATGGCTTGCCGGAGGTTTCCGCCAGCGCCGTCGCCGCTTCGGCGATCTCGACCGCCGCAAAGGCCGGCAGCGTGTAGCCGTCCGGCACGATGTTTTGTGCGGCAAAGCTTTCGAGCACCCTGGAGTCGGCGACATCGGCCCATTCGGGCGGCGCAATCATCAGCGTGCCCGTGGCATAAGGCACGTCGCCGGGCGGTGTGCGCAGCGCTTCGCCGCCGGCAAAAATGATGCCGGCATCGAGTTGGCCGGCGTCGCGGCCCATGATGGCGATGTCTTCGCCGTCGCCGCCGGCGAAGACATGCGTTGCACCGGCCTTCCTCAGCCGCCCGATCAGTCCGATCTGGTTGTCGAGCTGCGGCCTGAATGTGTCGACGAACACCGGTTTCAGCGCCGCCTGCTCGGCTGCCGCCCGAAGCGTCTCGGCGATTTCGCGGCCGTAAATCGTGCCGTCGTCGATGATGGCGAACAGCTCGTTCTGCCATTGGCGGGTGAGATTGAAGGCGACGGCGTTGCGCTCGTCATCGCCGCGCGGCCCGAGCCGAAAGATCGGCCAGCCGGTCTTGGCGCGCCGGTCGGTCAGGCTTTCGGTGCGCACGCCGACGGTGATGACCGGTATGTCGGCGTCCTTCAGGATCGGCAGTGCCGCCTCGATCGCCTCGGTGCAGAGGAAGCCGACGACCACGCCGACTTTCGACGCAACGAATTTCCTCGCCGCGGCAGCCCCGCCATCGGCCGTGCAGGCGTCGTCGACAACCTTGAGTTGAGCACCGTTCGCCGCTGCCGCCAGGCCGGCGCCCGCCTCGATCTGCTTGCCGAGGGTCGCCGACGGCCCGGACAGTGGTGCTGCGACGCCGACCAGCAGCATCTCAGCGTTCGCATCACCGGCGAGAGACAGCCAAGCCAGCACCGCTATTGTCGTTGTCGTGCCTATTGTCCGGGGTCGCATGCGAGCGAAGATTTCCTCCGCGCCGGTCGCGTGTTTGCCGGCGCCACTTCCTGCCAAGACCTAAAGGCTGGTCAGCTTTCACGCAACACGCGAAATTCAGGATGCATGTCAACCACTTCGCTTGTGGCATGCAATATCCCGCCATATATAACGGTTGGGTTCATCTCGCTTCAAACCAATGGAAATCGCCGGTGCTGAAGAAGAACGACATAGGGCCGCAGGCCTATCGCGACGCGATGGCCCATTTTGCCGGCCACGTCCATGTGGTCACCACCGATGGTTCCGCCGGCAGGCGGGGTGCGACTGTCATTGCAGCCTGTTCGGTGTCGGACACGCCGCCGACCATCCTGGTCTGCCTCAATCGCGAAAATCCCAAGAACGAGCCGTTCGTGAAGAATGGCAGGTTCGCCTTGAACGCGCTGGCTTCGGACCAGGAGGCGCTGTCGGTCGGCTTTTCCGGCCTCACCGGCCTGCCCGTCGAGGAACGCTTCGCGCTCGGCGAGTGGGATATGATCTCGACCGGCGCGCCGACGCTGAAGGGCGCGCTCGCCGTGTTCGACTGCGAACTGATCGACACCAAGGATCTGGCCACCCACCGTGTGCTTTTTGGCAAGGTGACAGGCCTGCGCACCGGCGATAATTTGCGGCCGCTGATCTATCACGACCGCGGCTATCACGCTCTGTAGAGGCCCTGGATGGCTGCACCCACGGAGAAAGAATGACCGAGTTGAAACCGCGTCCCGCACCGCGGACGATCGATGAGACGCTCGATCTACTGACCGGTGCGGACTATGTGGCAGACCGGTCGCTGGCGACCGTGCTGTTTCTATCGCTGCGCATGAAGCGGCCGCTGTTCCTTGAGGGCGAGGCCGGCGTCGGCAAGACCGAGATCGCCAAGGTGCTGGCGCAAGCGCTCGGCCGCCGGCTGATCCGCCTGCAATGCTATGAAGGCCTCGACGTCTCGTCCGCCGTCTACGAGTGGAACTACGCCGCGCAGATGATCGAGATCCGCATGGAAGAGGCGGCCGGCAAGGTCGATCGCTCCGACATGGAGCGCAACGTCTTTTCCGAAAAATACCTGATCCGCCGCCCGGTGCTCGACGCACTGACCGGCAAGGCGGGCGCCGCCCCGGTCTTTCTGATCGACGAGCTCGACCGCACCGACGAGGCCTTCGAGGCATTCCTGCTCGAAATTCTCTCCGACTTCCAGGTCACGGTGCCCGAGCTCGGCACGATCAAGGCGGAGGAGCCGCCGATCGTCATCATCACCACCAACCGCACCCGCGAGATCCATGACGCGCTGAAGCGCCGCTGCCTCTATCACTGGGTAGACTACCCGAATGCCGAGCGCGAGCTGGAGATCGTGCGCAGAAAAGTACCGCAGGCCAACAGCCGGCTGTCGGCAGAGGTGGTTTCGTTCATACAGAAGCTGCGCCAGATCGAGCTGTTCAAGGTGCCGGGGGTTGCCGAGACCATCGACTGGGCCAGCGCGCTGACCGAACTCGACAAGGTGGCGCTCGATCCGGAAACCGTTTCCGACACGATCGGCGTGCTGCTGAAATACCAAGACGACATTGCCCGTATAGAACAGGGCGAAGGCCGGCGCATCCTCAACGAGGTGAAGGCCGAGCTTTCGGCGGCGGAGTAGGCGATGGCAACGCCGCATCCCGAACCGAAAGAGGCCACGCCCGATGGGAGGATCGCCGATAACATCGTCTATTTCGCCCGCACCCTACGCAAGGCCGGCATGCGGGTCGGCCCGGCCTCGGTAAAAGATGCGATCGAGGCGGTGCTTGCCGCCGGTATCGGCTCTCGCGACGATTTCTACTGGACGCTGCACGCCGTACTGGTGTCGCGGCACGAAGATCACCCTACCTTCGACGAGACTTTCCGGCTGTTCTGGAAATCGCACGAGCTGATCGAAAAGATGCTGGCGATGTTTTCGCCGGTGGCGCCTGATATCAGAGAGAAGCAAAAGCCGCGGGCTGCGGAAAACCGCGTCAGCCAGGCAATGTTCGAGGGCCACCAGAAGAACCAGCCGGTGCAGGAAATCCCCGAGATCGAGGTCGACGCTCGCTTCACGTTTTCCGGCAACGAGGTGCTGAGGGGCAAGGATTTTGCCCAGATGAACGCCGCCGAGATGACTGACGCCAAGAAGGCGATCGCCGAGTTGCGGCTGCCCTTCGACATGGTCAGGACACGGCGTTTCAAATCCAACGCGCATGGCCGACGTATCGATCCGCGCGCCATGATGCGTTCGGCCGCGCGGACAGGCGGCGAACTGATCCTGCCGAAATTCCGGTCGCCGCGCGAGGTTCACCCGCCGCTGGTCGTGCTTGCCGATATTTCCGGTTCGATGAGCCAGTACACGCGCATTTTCCTGCATTTCCTGCATGCGCTGACGGAAAAGCGCCGGCGCGTGCACGCCTTCGTCTTCGGCACCAGGCTGACAAATCTGACGCGGCAGATGCGCCATCGCGATCCTGACGCGGCACTCGCCGATTGTTCGGCGGCGGTGATGGACTGGTCGGGCGGCACCCGCATCGGCGATACGCTGGCCGAATTCAACCGGTTGTGGTCGCGGCGTGTGCTGGGGCAGGGTGCGGTGGTTCTCCTGATCACCGACGGGCTGGAGCGCGACGACGTTGCCGGCCTGTCGGAGGAAATGGAGCGCCTGCGCAAATCCTGCCGGCGGCTGATCTGGCTGAACCCGCTGCTGCGCTTCGACGGCTTCGAGGCGCGCGCCCGCGGCGTCAAGGCGATGCTGCCGCATGTCGACGAATTCCGCTCGGTGCACAATCTCGATGCGCTCGCCGACCTGTGCGCGTCGCTGGACAAGACTTCGGCGCGCTCCGTCGACCCACGCAGATGGATTGAGGGTGGCGCGAGAGACGCCGCATAGTCATATGTTTTCTCCGGGAGAAACGGTGATGGAAAACAGCATTTATCTCGATGAGGCCCGCGATCCGCTGATCATCGCGGAAGGCTGGATGAAAGACGGCAAGGATGTCGCCATTGCCACCGTGGTCGAGACCTGGGGCTCGGCGCCGCGCCCGGTCGGCAGCCACCTTGTCATCGACGCGGACGGCAATTTCCACGGCTCCGTCTCTGGTGGCTGCGTCGAAGGCGCGGTGGTCACCGAGGCGGTCGACGTCATCGACAGCGGCAAGGCCAAGATGCTGGAGTTCGGCGTCGCCGACGAGACCGCCTGGCAGGTCGGCCTGTCCTGCGGTGGCCGCATCAAGGTCTATGTCGAGCGGTTGGGTTAGAAGCATGATCCCGCAAAGTGGGAACCGGTTTGCGGACAAGAATCATGCTTAAACAAGAGAGCATGATCCCGCAAAGTGGGAACCGGTTTGCCGACAAGAATCATGCTTAAACAAGAGATATTTCGATGGATCCCTACGCGCTGAAAACGCTGAACGCCGAACGCCGCGCCCGCCGCGCGGTGATCCTGGTCACCGATCTCGGCGATGGCCGCGATCGCATCGTGAGGGAGGGCGATCAGGTCGCCGGCGAATTGGGCGCTGCGATCGCCAAGGCGTTTCGATCAGGCAATTCCGGGTCGGTCGAGGCGGAAGGGCAAACCTTCTTCCTCAACGCCTACCTGCCGCAGCCGCGCCTGGTGGTGATCGGCGCAGTCCATATCAGCCAGGCACTGGCGCCGATGGCCAGGATCGCCGGCTACCCCGTGGAGATCGTCGATCCGCGCACGGCCTTTGCCACCGCAGACCGCTTTCCCGATGTCGCGCTGCATGCCGAATGGCCGGAGGATATCCTGAAGCGCCAGCCGCTCGACAGCTATACGGCGCTGGCCGCCGTCACCCATGATCCGAAGATCGACGATTTCGCGCTGAAGGCGGCGCTCGACGCCAACTGCTTCTATGTCGGTGCGCTCGGCAGCCGCAAGACCCATGCGAAGCGGGTTGAGCGCCTGCTGGCATTGGGCGCGACCGCCGACCAGATCGCCCGCATCCACGCGCCGATCGGTCTCGACATCGGTGCGGCGAGCCCGGCCGAAATAGCTGTGGCGGTGTTGGCGCAAGCGATCCAGGCGTTTCGTTCGCGCGGCCACGAATCCAAGGACGCGGTGGCGTGAAGTTTGGGCCAATCCCCGTAGATACGGCCGAAGGCGCAGTGCTGGCGCATGCCACCACGGCCGGAGAACGGCGCTTGCGCAAGGCACGCAGGCTGAGCGCCGAGGATGTGACTTTGCTCAAGTCAGCAGGGATTTCGCAGGTCGTCGCGGCCGTTCTTGCTCCCGATGATTTGAGCGAGGACGCTGCCGCCGAAAAGATCGCCGAAAGCATGATCCATCGCAATGTCGAGGCGAAGCCCGCCGCGACCGGCCGGGTTAATCTGCACTCCCGGGCGGCCGGTATCTTCACGGTCGATGCCGCGATGATCAACGCCATCAACGCCGTCGATCCGACCATCACCATCGCCACGCTGGCGCAGCACGCACCGGTCGAAAATGGCCAGATGGTCGCAACCGTGAAGATCATTCCCTTCGCCGTTGCTTCCGCCCTGGTCGATGCGGTGGCAAGGATCTGCGCCAGCGGCGAGATCTTTGCCGTCAATGCCTATCAGCCGGTGCGTGTCGGCGTCATTCAGACGGTTCTGCCCGGCATCAAGCCGAGTGTGCTCGACAAGACATTGCGGGTCACCGAAGCCCGTCTTGCGCGCTCAGGTGGCCGGCTGACGGCCGAGCGCCGCACGCCGCACGAAATTGGCGCCGTTGCGGAGGCTGCGGGCTCGCTGGCGCGTGACAACGATATTGTGGTGATCTTCGGCGCCTCGGCGATGAGCGATTTTGGCGACGTCGTCCCGGCAGCGATCGAGAAGGCCGGCGGCACCGTCATCCGCGCCGGCATGCCGGTCGATCCCGGAAATCTCCTGGTGCTCGGCGCGCTTGCCGGCAAGCGCGTCATCGGCGCGCCGGGCTGCGCCCGCAGCCCCAAGGAGAACGGCTTCGACTGGGTTCTCGACAGGTTGATCGCCGGTCTCGACGTGACGGCCAAGGATATTGCCGGCATGGGTGTCGGCGGTCTGTTGATGGAAATCCCGACCCGGCCACAGCCGCGCGAGCCGCTGCCGGCGCCAAAGTCTGAGAGTGCCGAGTTGAAGGTCGATATCGTGCTGCTGGCCGCCGGCCGCTCCAGCCGCATGGGCGGCCCGAACAAGCTGCTGGCGCTGTTCGACGGCCAGCCGCTGGTGCGCCGCAGCGCCGAGCGCGCGCTCGGCTCCAAAGCTTCGGGCACCGTCATCGTCACCGGCCATCAGCGTGAGCGTGTGCGCGCCGCGTTGTCGGGACTGGATGTGACTTTCGCCGATAATCCGGATTTCGCCGAGGGCCTGTCTTCATCGCTGAAGGCCGGCATCGCGCGGGTCAGAGCCGATGCTGCCGGCGCCATGATCGTGCTTGGCGACATGCCTGGCATCGCGTCAGCCGACCTCGACAGGCTGATCGATGCATTCCGCAAATCCGAGGGCCGATCGGTGGTGCGGGCCTCGCATGAGGGAAAGCGAGGCAATCCTGTGTTGCTGCCGCGTTCGCTGTTTGCGGCGATCGCTCATCTGGAAGGCGATACCGGCGCGCGCCATTTGGTCGAGGCCGAAGGGCTCGATGTCATCGATGTCGAGATCGGCAAGGCAGCGTCCATCGATGTCGACACCCCCGAGGCGCTGGCAGGCGCCGGCGGCGTGCTGCAGGATTGACAAACCGAGGCCGAAAAACGATGCCTGTGGGATGGCTGTTCGTACCGTCCTATCCCCCTGCGCCCTTCTGACTTCAATATTTTTCTTGTTTTCTTGCGCCGCTTACGCCGACGTCCTCACGCTAAAGCCCTTCAAAGACGATCTGTTCGCCTATCCGGCCATCCTCTCGTCCGAGGGCGCCTATACAGTCGTCGACTATCGCGAGCTGCGCGATATCAACGCCCGCGACCAAGTGCCGGAGCGCCGCGCGCAGGCGCAGTATGTCGACACCGGTGTGCGCAAGGTGCAGCAGGATCTGCTGCTGAAGACCGACGCCGGCAATATCCGCCACGTCGCCGTCGGTCGCACGCAAGGCGCCGGCATCATCGTGCTCTATCTCCACGGGCAGGGCGGCAGCCGTAAGCAGGGCGTTGACGATTTCACCTTCGGCGGCAATTTCAACCGCATCAAGAACCTGATGGCCGGCAATGGTGGCCTCTATCTGTCACCGGACTTTTCCGATTTCGGCGACACCGGTGCTGCCCAGATCGCTGCGCTGATCGGCCACTATGCGGAACGGTCGCCGGGCGCGAAGATCTTCGTCGCCTGCGGCTCGATGGGCGGCGCATTGTGCTGGAAGCTGGCCGCCCGCAAGGATACTGGCGGCCGCATCGGCGGGCTGCTGCTGCTCGGTTCGCTATGGGATGAAAGTTTCTTCTCGAGCCCGGCCTTCAAGCGCCGTGTTCCGGTCTTCTTTGGCCAGGGCAGCAAGGACCCTGTGTTTCCAGTCGAGAAACAGGAAGCCTTCTTCCGTTCGATCCTGGCCAAATCGAAGACCTATCCGGCCCGCTTTGTCCGCTTCGAGACCGGCACGCACGGCACGCCGATCCGCATGACCGACTGGCGCGGCGCGCTCAACTGGATGCTGTCGGAGGCCCCTTAAGGCGGTGTGTTGTAGTCCACGACCGTCTGCGGGTTGATCTCACCGTCGTAGGAGGCGTCGACATCGTACTGCACCAGCGAGAAATTGCCGTTGCGAAACAGATAGGTCCCGGCCGATGCGGCATCGCCGAGGCCGCGCCACTTGTTGAGCGACGAGATCGTCTTGGTGGCGTCGTCATACTCGGAATTGACCAGCTGGTCGTCGGTCTGGAAGCCGGTGACGTTGATCGCCTCGACCTTGCCTTCGCTATCGTTGTTCTCATAGTGGATATCGAGTTCCGGCGAGGCGAACTGCAGCTGCCGGACGCCTGACACATCGTCGTAGACATAGTAGACGGCACTCTCATTGTAGGCAGCCATCGAGCAGAAGAAGCGAAACAGCCGCGTCTCGCGTTCGGGCTGATCGGCCTCGGCGCCGGCATCCTTGTAGCGCAGGGAGTAGGCGTCCGGCTCTGCCAAGGGCTCGCCGCCAGGCATTTCCTTGTCGCACTGGTCGCCATAAGTGGCCGCAAACGCCTTCTTGGCCTGCTCCAGCGCGGCATCCTTCTTCGGCGGCGGCGGTGCGTCGCCGCAGCTTGCCGGCACGGCGTCCTCGAATTCGGCCTTGGACGGTTTCAGTGCGCCCTTGTCGATGAAGATCGGGCGGAATGGCGGTTCCTGGATCGAGGCGTTGACCTGGCGCAGCGTGTAGCAGCCGGCAAAGACATTTTCGCTGCCGTCCTTGGCTGTCGCCCTGATGGCGACCGGAACATTGTAATAGATGCTGCCGGCCGCACCGTCTTCGGACACGCCACCGGTTTTGACTTCGACCCTTTCGGTGCCGTCATAGCCCTTGACGAAGGCGTCGAAATCCTTGGCCGGCCTAGTGTCGCCGAAATAGTCCCAGGCGCGCGCGAATTCTTGCCGGTTGATGGCGCTGTAGAACGAGCGGATGACCGCTTCGGCGTCCGACCTGTCGTCGACATAAGGCGCTTCGGCGGCGAGCACCGGTTGGCCTGTCACGGCAAGGGAGAAAAAAGCGGTCGCTGCAAAAAGGGCGCTTCTCATCGGGAATCTCCACCGGATGGGAAATCCTATCATAGCGATTGCGGCGACGTGGTGACGCTTGAAGAATCGCCTGCGCAGGCGCTAGGTGCCGCCGTCGGCGTTCCCGCCGGGATAGGAGATTCACGTGACCATATCGATGTACGAAGCGTCCGTGCCGGTGTTTTCGGCCAGGTTGAAGGCGCTATCCAACGTGCTGAACATCGCCGAGCAGAATGCGCTCGACCGCAAGATCGATCCGCAGGTGTTTTTGACGTCGAGGCTGGCGCCGGACATGTATGCGTTGACCAGGCAGGTGCAGATCGCGACCGACCACGCCAAGGGCGCGCCGTCGCGGCTTGCCGGTCGCGAGGTGCCGAAATATGAAGACAACGAGGCGAGCTTTGCCGATCTCCAGGCGCGCATCGCCAAGACCGTCGACCTTCTGGCGACATTCGCGGCTGCCGATATGGACGGCTCGGATGACAGAATGATCGAGCTGAAGCTTGGCGAGCGCGAATTCTCGATGGCCGGCATGCAGTATCTGCTGCATCTCGCCATGCCCAATTTCTATTTCCACGTGACCACGGCCTACGACATCCTGCGCCACAATGGCGTGCCGCTGAGCAAGGCGATTTTCATGGGATCGCGTTGAAGAATGGCGAGGAGATATCCCGGTCGAGCCGGGATATCCGTGACTAACGTGAGGACATTTCGCGGGCGACGCGCGGAAAATCGGCCGGTTTGATGCCGATGTCGGCACGGTCGGCATTGCTCATCGAATGAAGCAGCGCCAGAGCCGCGCGGTAGCGCAGATGTTCCTGCGGACGCGGACGGGCGAACATTTCAGTGAGGAAACCCATGATTCAAGCCCCTGGTTGGTCCTCCCAAGTCCCAATATAGGCAAACAATGACAATTGTGCAGTGCAGCATTAGCATGGCAGCCATGCCGCACTGATTTTTTGACGTCGCCGAGCGCCCCTGCTTCGGCCTCTCGAAAAAGTCGCTGGCCACTGGCCGGAGGGTTGGAGACAGCCGGTGCATTCCTGTATGCTGCGGCTTCCTTCCTGCGCAGCCGCGCAAAAGAGTTCCCGCCGGAGAAATTACCATGCAAAAACGCCGCCTTGGTCGGACCGATCTTCTTGTTTCCCAGATTTGCCTGGGATCGATGACCTGGGGCCAGCAGAACACCCAAGCGGATGGCCACGCCCAGATGGATTTGGCATTTTCGCGCGGCGTCAACTTCATCGATACTGCCGAGCTCTACCCGATCCCGCCCAAGGCGGAGACGCAAGGCTGGACCGAGAAGATCATCGGCAGCTGGATGAGGGCAAAGGGCAACCGCGACCAGGTGATCCTCGCCTCAAAAGTGGTTGGCCGCACCGCCAACACATGGTTTCGCGGCGATCGCCCGTCGAAGCTGGTGCGCGCCGACATCTTCGATGCCGTCGAAAAGTCGCTGACCAGGCTCAACACCGATTATCTCGACCTTTATCAGATCCATTGGCCGGAACGGGACGTGCCATGGGGCGCCAATCCGAACCGCGTCGGCGCCGTGCCGCTGCGGGCCGATTCCGCCGGTGCACCGGGCGGCGAGACGCCGATCAACGAAACGCTCGCCGTCTTCGACGAATTGGTCAAGGCCGGAAAAATCCGCCATTTCGGCCTGTCGAACGAGAGTTCGTGGGGCGTCATGCGGTTCGTCGGCGAAGCCGACAAAGGCGTCGGCCCGCGCCTGGCGTCGCTGCAGAACGCCTATAATTTCGTCAACCGCGGCTTCGAGGTGAACCTTGCGGAGGTCTGCGAGCGCGAACAGGTTTCCCTGCTCGCCTATTCGCCGCTGGCGCAAGGCTACCTGACCGGCAAATACGACCATGGGGCGCGGCCGCAAGGCTCGCGTTCTCAGCTTTTCAACCGCGGCCAGCGCTACGAGACGCCCAATGCCGCGGAGGCACAGCTCGAGTACAACGAACTGGCGCGCTCTTTCGGCATGGAGCCGGCATTGTTTGCCAACGCTTATGTCACGAGCCGGCCCTTCGTCACTTCGAGCATCATCGGCGCGACGACCCTTCCGCAGCTCGAAATGGCGCTGTCTTCCGCCGATGTCGTCTGGACCGAGGATATGCAGAAGGCGGTCGATGCAATCCACCAGCGTGTCGGCAACCCGTGTCCGTGAGCTGCTTTCCGGCTCTGTTAGGTGTGATTGCCAAACGATTTCAGTAGAGAGGGGGAAAAAGTGAATTTTCCGATTGAGGTCGTGCGCGAGAAATTTCCGGCAGTGTCGCTGACCGATAAGGGCCGTCGCCGCATCTATCTCGACAACCCTGCCGGCACGCAGGTGCCGCAGGCGGTCGCAGACGCGGTGTCACGCTGCCTGCTGACAACAAACGCCAATCTCGGCGGCTTCTTCGAAACCACGATCGCGGCGCAACAGATCGTCGATGACGCCCATGCGGCGATGGCCGATTTCCTCGGTGCTGCAAGCCCGCAGGAAATCATCATCGGCGCCAATATGACGACGCTGACTTATCACATGTCGCGCACCCTCGGCCGCACGATGAAACCCGGCGACGAGATCATCCTCACCCGTATGGACCACGAGGGCAACGTTTCGCCGTGGCTGCAGCTCGCCGAAGATCTTGGCCTTGTCGTGCGCTGGCTGGCTTTCGATGAGCAGAGCTGGCAGATCGAGGAGGCGGCGCTTGCTGCGCTGCTGACCGACAGGACGCGGCTTGTCGCCCTGAACTACGCCAGCAATCTGACCGGCTCGATCAACCGGGTGAAGGCGCTGACCGGCATCGCCAGGCAGGCTGGCGCGCTGGTCTATGTCGACGCCGTGCAGTTCGCACCGCACGGCCTGATCGACGTCAGGGACCTCGGCTGCGATTTCCTGGCCTGCTCGGCCTATAAATTCTTCGGGCCGCACATGGGCATAGTGTGGGGCAGGCTGGATGTCATCGACGCGCTGACACCGTACAAGTGCCGCTGTTCGTCCAATGCTCTGCCGGAGCGGTTCGAACTCGGCACGCCGCAGATCGAGCTGATGGCCGGCCTGAGCGCCGCGGTCGATTATTTTGCGGAGCTGGGCGCCGCCGCCGGTGAGGATGGTTCGCGACGTGCCAGGGTAGGCAAGGCGTTTGAAATTTCAATTGCTTACGAGAACAGGCTGACGCAAAGATTGATCGACGGCCTGTCGGCCATTTCAGGCCTGACCATCCACGGCATCACCGATCCGGCGCGTGTCGGCGAGCGCGTGCCGACGGTCTCGTTCACTGTCGACGGCATCGTGCCGGAGACGATCGTGCGGCAGATGAATGCGGAAAACATCTTCCTGTGGTCCGGCCACAACTATGCCTGGGAGATCGTGCACCAGCTTGGCATTCCGGCCGAGCATGGTGTCGTGCGCATCGGCATTGCCCATTACAATACGGCGGCCGAGATCGATGAGACGCTGGAGAGCGTGCACCGCGTTATCGCGATGTTGCGACAGGAGCGATCCTGACACGGCATCCGGCTGATATTAGCGTTTCTTGCCGCCGCTGAACCCGGTGAGGAAGGCAGTAAGATTGTCGCCGAGTTCGTCGCAGAGATAGCCGCCTTCCTGGACGATGACCGTCGGCAGGCCACAACCGGCGATGGCTTCGCCGATGCGCGAGAAGCCTGGCGTCGTTACCGTCAGTCCGCCGAACGGATCGCCCTCGAAGGCGTCGAGCCCGAGCGCCACGACAAGCGCTTCCGGCGCAAAGGCGCGGATGCGCTGGAACGCCATGTCGAGTGCTTCCAGGAACGCGGCATCGCCGGATTTGCGCGCCAGCGGCAGGTTAAGATTGTAGCCGAGACCAGGCCCTTCGCCGCGTTCGTCGGCATGACCCCAGAAGAACGGATAGAAGCGCACCGGATCGGCATGCAGCGAGACGGTGAGCACGTCCGGCCGGGCATAGAAAATGCCTTGCGTGCCGTTGCCGTGATGCAGGTCGACGTCGAGGATCGCCACCCGCGCAGTTTGCCTGCGCAGCACCTGTGCCGCGACCGCCGAATTGTTGATGAAGCAGAAGCCGCCGGCGACGTCGGCAAAGGCGTGATGGCCGGGCGGACGGCACAGCGCATAGGCAGCCGGCGCGCCCGCCATCACCACCTCGGCGGCCTCGACCGCGCTCCAGGCGCTCCACAGCGCGCTCGCCCAAGTCTCGGCGGAGATCGGGCAAGCGGTGTCGGCCATGTGGTAGCCGGCCTGGCCGACCGCCGAGGCCGGATAGGAGCCGCCCCGCGCGATCGGATGAATGTTGGGGATGACTTCGGCCGAAGCGCCTTCGATGCGCTGCCAGCGCGCAAAGATGTGCTCGAGAAAATCGAGGTATTCGGGCGTATGCACCGCGGCAACCGGACCAAGCCCGTGATCTCTCGGCCGTTCAATCGTGCAGCCGGCGGCCTTGGCGCCGGCGAGCAGCCGTTCGACGCGCTCCGGCTTTTCCGGATTGGGCTTTTGGGCGCCGCTGGAGAGGAACGCCTTGGGATCGTGGAGCTTCTGCTCTTCGGCATAAAAGGCTTTCATGATTTCCCTCATTTCTCTGGTGCATCGGCGAAGGCAAAGAACGCGTCGCCGACGATCTTCTGCACCTGCTCGTAGCTTGACCAGGCAATGCCCAGCCTTTCGTAAAAGGCCTTGGCGGTTTCATTGTCGCTGTTGACGGACAGTCTGAGATAGGCGCCGCCGTCCTTCCGGCATTCTCGGGCGACACGCCGCAGCAGGCGTTCGCCGATCCTGCGGCCGCGAAACCGATCTTCGACATAGAGATCCTGCACATAGACGCCGGGCCGCCCCATCCAGGTCGAGAAGATCGGGAAATGCAGGCACAGGCCGGCAAACTCGCCGTCGACTTCGGCGATCAGAGTCGAGAAGGCAGGTTTTTCGCCAAAGCCATAGCTGCGCAGGTCTTCGGGCGTAGAAGTGATTTCCTGGTGTGCGCCGGTATGCGCGCCAAGCCGCAGGATCGCGGCATGGATGGTTTCGACGTCCTCGATGCGGCCGGGCCGGATGATGATTTTGGGTAAATCGGCAGTCACTGGAGGTTCGGCGCCCAGGCACCCCCCTCTGTCCTGCCGGACATCTCCCCCGCAAGGGGGGAGATTGGCAGCTTTGCTCTTAGCGTCTGTCCTGCAACGTTGACGATTGGCGGAGACGACTGGGACATCCGATCTCCCCCCTTGCGGGGGAGATGGCCGGCAGGCCAGAGGGGGGTGGGACGGAACGCAAGCATCTCAGGCCGTAACCATCTCAAAAAGCCACCCGGTCACCGCCCTTGAGCGCCAGCATCTCGCGCGCCTCGGTGGGCGTGGCGACGTCCAGCGACAGCCCGTCGAGCACGCTGCGGATGCGGCGCACCTGGTCGGCATTGGACTTTGCCAGCTGGCGGCCGTCGTAAAGGCTGTCCTCCAGCCCGACGCGGACATTGCCGCCCATCGCCGCCGCAATCGCAATCATCGGCATCTGGTGGCGCCCGGCGGCCAGCACCGAAAACTGGTAGCTGTCGCCGAACAGTTTGTCGGCGATGCGCTTCATATGGACCAGATTGTCGGGATCGGCGCCGATACCGCCGAGAATGCCGAACACAAACTGGATGAACAGAGGTCCCGCCACCAGACCGCGATCGCGAAAATGCGCCAGTGAATAGAGGTGGCCGACATCGTAGCATTCAAATTCGAAGCGTGTGCCGCAGCCCTTTCCAAGTCTTTCGAGCACGGTCTCCATATCGGCAAAGGTGTTTTTGAAGATCGTGTCGCGGGTCGCTTCCAGCAGTTTCGGCTCCCACTCGTGCTGCCACTCCCTTGACCGGTCGAGCATCGGGAACAGCGCGAAATTCATCGAGCCCATGTTGAGCGAGCACATTTCGGGCTCGGCCCTGAGTGGTGCGGCCAGCCGCTGGTCGAGCGTCATCAGCGAGGAGCCGCCGGTGGTGATGTTGATCACCGCTGATGTCGCCTGCTTGATGCGCGGCAGGAACTGCATGAACACATCAGGATCGGCGGTCGGCCGCCCATCCCCGGGATCACGGGCGTGAAGATGCAGGATCGAGGCGCCGGCTTGGGCAGCCGCGATCGCCTCTGCGGCGATCTGGTCCGGCGTCACCGGCAGATGCGGCGACATCGACGGCGTGTGCACCGACCCGGTGACGGCGCAGGTGATGATGACTTTTCGCGGCGCCATGGCTCAGCCTTCGACCGGCAGGTCGAGTTCGCCGGCCAGCACCTGCAGCGAGTCACCGATGATGGCGACGATCTCGCCGATCTGCTCGGCCGTGACGATCATCGGCGGCGCCACCATGAAATTGTCGCCGTCGACGCCACCCTTGACCTTTCGCCCATAGATGATCAGGCCGCGCTCATAGGCGAGGTCGAGCAGGCGCTGGGTGGCCTTCTTCGCCGGTGCGATCGGCCGCAGCGTATCGGGGTCGGCGACCATCTCGGCACCTAGCAGCAGGCCCTTGCCGCGCACATCGGCGACGAACGGAAACCGCTTGGCCAGGCCCGTCAACTCAGCCATCAAAAGATCGCCCATGCCCGCCGCATTGGCGATCAGGTCGAGACGATCCATTTCGCCAAGCACGGCGAGCCCGGCGGCGCAGGCGAGCGGATTGCCGGCATAGGTATGGCCATGCTGGAAGCCGCCGGAGGCGAGCAGCGGCTGCACCAGCCGCATGGATGCCGCCAGCGCGCCGAGCGGCGCATAGCCCGAGCCCAGCCCCTTCGACAGCGCGACGATGTCGGGCTTGCAGTCAAAATGGTCGCCGCCGAGGAATTTGCCGGTGCGGCCGGCACCGCTCATCACTTCGTCATGGATGAGCAGGATGCCGTAGCGGTCGCAGATTTCGCGGATGCGCGGATAATAGCTGTCCGGCGCCACCAGCGCCGCGGTGGCAGCGCCGCCGACCGGCTCCATGATGAAGGCGAGCACGCTTTGCGGCCCCTCGGCGAGGATCTTCTCCTCCAGCATGTCGGCGTAGCGGACGCCGCGCTGTTCCATCGAGAGATTGTCGCGGTCGCGCCAGGCGGCCGGCGCCGGCACGGTCGGCATGACCTGCATCATCGGCTCAAAGGTTTCGGCCAGCGCCTCGTCGCCGGTGACGGCGAGCGCCCCGAGCGTGCCGCCATGATAGGATGGAAAGCGCGTGATCACCTTCCAGCGGCTGGCCTGTCCGGTGGCGACAGCCCATTGCCGCGCCAGCTTGACGCAGGATTCCGTCGCTTCCGAACCGCCCGAGACAAAGAAGATCCGGTCCAGGCCTTCGGGCAGCTTTCCGGCCAACTCCCGTGCCAGGTCCTCGGCCGGCTCGTTCTCGAAATGCAGCCGGTACGCGAAGGTGGCGCGATCCATCTGTCGCTTCATCGCATCGAGCACGTTGCGGTTGGAATGACCGATATTGGCGACCATCGGTCCGCTCGACCCGTCGATGAAGCGGCGGCCGTCCTGCGTCCAGATGTAGATGCCTTCGGCGCGGTCGACCAGCGGCCGGCGCAGGCTGGACAGATAGAACAGATGCGACGGCAGGCGCGTCTCGGTATCCGGGGCAGGGGTCTGGGACTTCAGCATGTCAGGATTTTCCGAGATAGCGGTCGAGTACATTCCTGGTGACGCGCTCGACCATCGCGTCCTGCCTTAGCAGGCCGGCGACCCATTCGCAGCTTCCGGCGTGGAACACCTCGCCCTTGCCGCGCCGGAAATTGACGATCATGCCGTTGCCGCGCTTGACCTTGTCGAGATTGGCGTCGCTCGCCTCGCCGAACAGCGTTTCGGCGGTGAAGCGTCCATCCTCGTCGCCGAGAAACTGGTGTTCGAACGGGATATCGGCGCTCTCCTCGACTTGCGCAGCCATGCCGACCGCAAGGATTTCCAGCCCATCCGGCGCGCCGCTGTCGGGCGTCGGGTAGGGCAGGCCGCCGTGGATCTCGTGGTCGAGCCCGTCGACCTCATAGCCATAGACATGGCTGTCGGCGCCGAGCAGGTCGCCGTAATAGATGCCTGTGCCGGCGAACGCCCAATGCTCAGGCCGGTAGACCGGAAAGCCGCGCACGCCGCGCGGTGCGCAACCGCCCCAGCCGGCGTAGATGCCCCTGGTCGCATTGAGCCCGAAGGTCGTCCCCGGCCGGCCGATTTCCGGTGCTTCCCAGGAGTTGGTGGCGCGGGTCACGTCGCCGCGATAGACCGGATCCTCGGCGCGGGCGCGGTATTTGTAGCAGACCTGACGGCGGCCCTCGTCCTCCAGTCTGGTCTGCCACATGAAATTGCCGGCGAAGCGCGCCGCATGGCCGCCGCGCTCGACATAGGCGTCGACAGCGTCGCGCATCTCCCAGGTCCAGTATTCGTCATGGCCGACGAAGACGACGCAGTCATAGCCGTCGAGGATTTCGGGCGAGAAATGCAATTCGTGCTGGCTGGCAAGGTCGACCGCATAGGCGGCACGCTCTGCAAAACGAAAGAAGTGGCTGTCATAGCTTGCCCAGCCCGACGAGGCGTATTTCTTCGAATGGCCGGTGGCGAAGGCCCATTCCATATGCGGATAGCGCGGCACGGTTTTGGGCGCCACGGCGACCTCGAGCGGCACGCGCGGCGCCTCCTTCGGCAGGACAACAAAGCCGCGGCACCATGGCCGCTGCGTCGACACCATTGGGGCATACTGGTCGCGGTTCGGGCCGGTGATGCCTTCGTAATGATTGGAGCCGCCCCAAGTGCTGTAGGCAAGCCAGGTGCTGGTGGCGGCGACCTGCAGCACACGACCCCGTTTCTTGCCGGGCTGCGGGGTAACGATGAAAAGATGGTGGCAGCGGACCGGCTTGCCATCGCGGCCATCCGCCGTCAGCGTGACGCGATAGGCCCCGGACGGCCAGTCGTCGCCGACGCGAAATTCAAACGACGCGTCCCAGCCGCAGCCTAGGACCGAACATTGGTCGGGTGTATCCTGCCAGCGTGCCGCGATCCCGGCCTTCTCGGACATTTTCGTCTCGATGCCGCCGTCGCGGACGATCGCCATGCTGAAGCTGGAGGCCGTCGAGCTGACATGCAGCGTCACCGTCTCGCCCCGACGGTATGAGAAACGGTCGCTGTAGCACCAGATCTCGCCATGTTCGCCGTCCATGCCCGGCCACTCCCAGTAGAGGCCGCGCACCGCTTGCCGGCGCTGGTGGAGCGTCAGTCCGAAATCGGGGAATTCGGTCGGCAAGTCAGTCATGGCTACCGGCATGATCGAAGATCGCCATTTCGGCCATCTGCTCGGCAAGCGTCAATCGGAAACGATCGGGCCAGCGATAGCTGACAGCCGGCCTTGGCCTTGCCTGTCAAACCGACTATCTCTCAAAAGGCGGCCTTTTCCGCCGCGGGAGCCGACATGCTGAGAGTGCAAAAGGTCAGGGTGGACGACATCTACGTGCCGACCGCGCGCAGGAAGACGCTGCATCCCGAGACCGTTCGGCATCTGGCCGAGGACATTCTGGAAAACGGCATGAAGACGCCGATCCAGGTGCGCCACGACGGCAAGCGCCATATCCTGGTTGAAGGCCTGCACCGGCTGGAAGCGGCAAAGTGGCTCGGCGAGACCGAGATCGAAGCCTATCTGGTGCAAGCCAAGCGCCACTGACGGTCACGGAGCGATATGGTCCTCGCCGTGGAAGGCTTTGGTCGCGTGCTGATGTGACGCGCGCCTCGGCGATTAGCTGAAGCGTCCGTCTTTTCGTCATCCTGGGGCGGAGCAAGGAGCGAAGCGACGCGGCCCAGACCCCAGGATCCATGCCGCGACTTCGGAGCGCTGCTACGGTGCTCATTTGCGCACCGCTGCATTCTTCGGCCGTGGTCACGGAATGGATCCCAGGGTCTCCGCGACGGAGCTTCGCTCCTGCTTCGCCCAGGGATGACGAAGTTGGAGGCTTGGCCAATCCAGAATGTTTATGATGGCCCACCGAAGTGAACGAAGGAATACTTCCGACCCGTCAGATCCCTGCAGCGCCACTGGCAGATCGACGTAAAGTACGGATGTTGTCGACATTTTTTCGTTGGCGGTGTCGGGCCGCGCTCTCGTGGCTCGTCCTTGGCACGAAGCCAATCAACAGTGAGGAGACCATCATGACGACCAAGCTCGACATCGCCCCCAGCTCCGACCGTGAACTGGTTCTCGCCCGCATCATCGATGCGCCGCGCGAGAACGTCTATCGCTGCTGGACCGAGCCGAAGCTCGTGACGCAATGGTTCGCGCCAAAGCCGTGGACGACGCCGCGCGCCGAAATGGACGTGCGCACCGGCGGCTCCAGCCTGGTCGTCATGGCCGGACCCGACGGCAACGAATTCCCGAACCCCGGGGTCTTTCTCGAAGTCGTGCCGGGCAAAAAGATCGTTCTCACCGACGCCTATACAAAGGCCTGGGAGCCTTCCGAAAAGCCGTTCATGACGGTCGTGCTGACCTTCGAGGATGAGGGCGAGGGCAAGACCCGCTACATCGCCCGGGTTGCGCATTGGTCGGTCACTGACCGCGAAGAGCACGAGAAGATGGGCTTTCACGAGGGCTGGGGCCAGTGCGCCGACCAGCTCGAAGAAGTCGCCAGGCGGCTTTGATATCGGCGGGACGCAAGGAGACCGACATGTCCAGATCGATGTTTTTCGCCATTTTCGCCTCGGCCGCGGCGCTCTTCGCCGCGCCGGGCGCCAGCAATGCCGAGGACGTAAAGCCGTCCATGACCAGCGAAACGAAAGCCATGCCCAAGCCGGCGAAATCCGGCCTGCTGCCGATCAACGGCCTGAATTATTATTACGCCGTCTATGGCCGGGGCGAGCCGCTGCTTCTGCTGCATGGTGGTCTCGGCACCACAGACATGTTCGCGCCGATCCTGCCGAAGCTTGCCGAAAGCCGCACCGTCATCGGCGTCGACCTGCATGGTCACGGCCGCACCGCGCTCGGCGATCGGCCGTTGAGCCTTGAGGCGATGGGCGACGACATGGCGGCGATCGTCAAGGCGCTCGGCTACGACAAAGTCGACGTCATGGGTTATTCGCTGGGCGGCGGCGTTGCCTTCCGCATGGCCGTCCAGCATCCCGAGACAGTGCGCCGGCTGGTGCTGGTCTCGACCGGCTATGCCTCGGACGGCTTCTATGCCGACATGCGTACTCAGCAGGCGCAGGTCGGCGCCGCGATGGCCGACATGATGAAGGACACGCCGATGTACAAATCCTACGTGGCGGTCGCGCCGCGCCCGCAGGATTTTCCAAAACTGCTCGACCAGCTCGGTGCCCACATGCGCAAGGACTACGACTACTCCGCCGACGTGGCGAAGCTGAAGATGCCGGTCATGCTGGTGTTCGGCGACAGCGACATGTACCGGCCCGAGCATGAGATCAAGTTCTACCAGATGCTCGGCGGCGGGTTGAAGGACGCCGGCTGGATGCGCGAGAACCTGTCGCAGAACCGCCTGGCCATCCTGCCGAACCGCACCCACTACGACGTGTTTTTCGCGCCGGAACTGACGGCAGTCACGCTGCCCTTCCTCAATGGCGAGACCAAGGTCAAGACCTGGGACGAGGTCATCAGCGAAACGAACTGATCGCCTGACAAGTGCCTGCCGGCCGTCTCCCGCGAGATGGCCGGCGCCGCTCGTTGCGCATCGCGCCTGATCGCAAGTCCCGCCTGCCGCATCACGCCGAAAGATGGCGCCATCAAAGCTTTTCAATTGACGCTCCTATCCCGGCAGCTAGCTTCTGCCAATCTTCAGAAAGAGGGCTCAGGCAATGGCGAAATATCAGGGTGGCTGCCTGTGCGGGGCGGTGCGCTACCGCACTGAGGCCGCGCCGATCAACGAGCGCGTCTGCCATTGCCGGCTTTGCCAGAAGGCGCTGGGCGCGGCCTTCAACGCCCGCGTGCTGTTCCGCATCGACGACGTGACCATCGACGGGCCGGTGGCGACGGTGAATTCCTCGCCCGATCTCAAGCGTGGCTTTTGCTCGCGCTGCGGCACGACGCTGTTTTCCCGGCGCGATTCCGCCGGCATCATCGGCGTCACCTCCGGCTCGCTCGACGATCCTTCAGTGTTCAAGCCACAAATGCATATCTGGACCGCCTCGAAGCAGCCCTGGGTACAGCTCGACGACGGACTGCCGCAATATGAAGGCGCCCCACCGCCGAATTGAAGCACAGGCGAATTGAAGTACATGCGAACTGAAGCACAGGCGAACCGAAGCGCAGGCGAAATCAAGCACAAGGCGTGCCCAAATTTTTTCGTCCGGGACACGAGATAGTCGGCAAAGCGTCATTGGCGAGCCATCATTGCCGCCTATCTATTGCCTGCGGGTCGGCAGTCGAAGGAGGCGACGGATGAACGACAGAATTAACACCCTGGATGAGCTTTTGAGCGATCCGATGGTCAAGCTGGTGATGGAGCGTGACCGCGTGCAGCCGGCCGAGCTTCGCTCGCTGCTCGAAGAAAAGGTTCGCCGGGATGATGATGCGCCGGTCAATCCCGTCACCGATCGCCCCAACTCTGATCGCCTTGGCACCGACCGCTCCGTCCCGCCCGCTCATATGGTAGCCGAGAGCTGTCACAATCTATGGTTGTGCGGCTAGGCAGCGACCTGCTGGCGTCGCGATCCTTCGCGCCCTCTCGGTCCTGCAGCGTTTCCAGGCTCTCACCGCTACGGTGATAGAGCGAGCGCCTTGCCCAGCCCCTCTGCCCTAACAATTTGATTCAAACTTTGTTGGTAATTTCTTGTTAGTAATCCGGACTGGTTTGTCCGGCGGCGTTGTCTTGCCCTCGGTCTGTTGTGTTCTGCGTACAGGTCCAGATGCGGTTATCAGGCGTCGTCATCTTCTCGATCGCGTCACTTTGCCTTGCCGGCTGCACGTCCACGTCCGGCGTCGACGCGCTGCAAGTGCCGTCCAGCGAGACGACCAGTTCGGTTGTGCGGCCGCCCGCGCCGGTGGCGTCGGTCGGCGCTGCCGATGTCGAACCCGACTTCGCGCCGGAGGAGGCGACGGAGCAGACTGTGGCGATGGCCACTCCGGAGCCTGCCGAAAGCATCGAGCCACCCGTCGAGCCGATTGCCTTGGTGGCGCCGAAGCGGCTGGCACGGGCAGCACCGATGCTCGCCGTGCCGGTCCAGCGCTATCGGTTCCGTGACGCCAAGCCGATCAATTTCGGCAGGGTATCGCCCAGACACCTCGCCGTTCACGGCGTCGACGTCTCGCGCTGGCAAGGCAACGTGAACTGGGGCAAGCTGCGCGCGCAGGGCGCGAACTTCGCCTACATCAAGGCGACCGACGGCGGCGATCATCTCGACCCGATGTTCAGGAAGAACTGGCGCAATGCCGACGCCGCCGGCCTCAAACGCGGCGCCTATCACTTCTTCTACTGGTGCCGCACCGCTGGTGAGCAGGCTGACTGGTTCATCCGCAACGTGCCGAGGGTCGAGGGCGCCTTGCCGCCGGTGATCGATGTCGAGTGGAACGGCGAATCCAGCTGCAAGCGGCGGCCGTCGCGGCAAAAGGTGCTGGAGAAGATGCAGGTGTTCATGGACAAGCTCGAGCGCCACTACGGCCAGCGGGCCATCATCTACACCGCGCCTGATTTCTACCGCGACAATCTCAGAGGCGCATTTCTGGACTATCCATTCTGGCTGCGCGCGGTGGCACAGCACCCGTCAAAGGTCTATCCCGGCCGCAAATGGGTGTTCTGGCAGTATTCCGGCTCCGGCCTGTCGCATGGGGTGAGGGGCCGCATCGACCTCAACGTCTTCCACGGCGACGAGAGAGCCTGGCGGAACTGGGCTGGCGGGCGGCAGATGGTGGCCGAGGCGGAGTAGGCGGCCGAGGAAAGCGCCCATTCGCAGGCCAGCATGAGGTGAATATTGACGGACCTGGCCGCCTGTCGCGGAAGTGTCATCGATCCGTCATCGCATTGAAATGTCGTTCCCGCAATCAGGTGGCTTCCATTCGAACAGGAGACGCCACCCGTGCCCCGCCATTCCGCGCTTTTCGTCCTGACGGCAGCGCTTGCTGCCTCGGTTTCGCTGCCGGCCCATGCCGACATGATGTTCAACCGGGTCGCGAGCTTCGCAGTCGCCGGTAACCTGCCTGCGGATGTCGAGAGGACCACGCCGACTTCGTCCGAGATCATCACGGCGAGCGAAGATGGCATGACGCTGGTTTATTCCGATAGCCCGCTCGGTGCGGTCGGCTTCATCGACATCGCCGATCCCAAGGCGGCCAAGGCCGGCGGCATCGTCAAGATAGCAGGCGAGCCGACCTCGGTTGTGGTCATCGGCGGCAAGGTTCTGGCCGGTGTCAACACGTCGGAAAGCAAAGCCAGGCCTTCGGGCAACCTCAGCGTTATCGATCTTGCCTCCAAGGCGATCGAAAGCACTTGCGACCTCGGCGGCCAACCGGACTCGCTGGCGTTCAGCAAGGACGGCAAGTTTTTGGCCATCGCCATCGAGAACGAGCGCGACGAGGATCTGAACGACGGAGAAATTCCGCAGATGCCGGCGGGCGACCTTAGGATTTTCACGCTTGCCGAAGGCCAGCCTGATTGCGCGACGATGAAGACCGTCAATCTGGCGGGCATTGCCGAAGTCGCTGGGGAAGATCCCGAGCCGGAATTCGTTGCCTTCAACGAGGCCGGCGAGATCGCGGTCACGCTGCAGGAAAACAACCACATCGCCATCGTCAACGCCGAAACCGCTGCGATCGTCACCCACTTCTCCGCAGGCTCCGCCACGCTGGACAAGATCGACACCAGGAAGAACGGCGCCTTGTCCTTCGATGGCAAGATCGAAAATGTCGCGCGCGAGCCCGACGCCGTGAAATGGCTCGACAATGACCGCCTCGCCGTCGCCAACGAAGGCGACTACAAGGGCGGCTCGCGCGGTTTCACGATCTTCAGCAAGAAGGGCGAGGTGCTCTACGAATCCGGTTCGTCCTTCGAGTACCAGGTCGCCAATGCCGGCCATTATCCCGACGACCGCAACAAGAAGGGCGTCGAGCCGGAAGGTCTCGAGACCGGCACGTTCGGCGAGGACAGGCTGCTGTTCGTCGCTTCGGAGCGTGGCTCCGTTGTCGGCGTCTACAAGGACACCGGTGCGGAGCCAGGGTTTGTCCAGATCCTGCCGTCCGGCATCGGTCCGGAGGGCCTGGTCGCGATCCCGTCGCGCAATCTCCTGGTCACCGCCAACGAGGCCGACCTGGTCGAGGACGGGCTCGCCCGCTCGCACGTGATGATCTACGAGCGCTCCGAGGGTCCCGCCACTTACCCGATGATCACGGCAAAGCCCACGGCAGACGGCACGCCGCTCGGCTGGGGCGCGCTTTCGGCGCTCGCGGCCGGCGACACTGCCGGCAAGCTGTTCGCTGCCTCGGACTCTTTCTACGCCAACGCGCCCTCGATCTTCGAGATCGATGCCACCCAGACGCCGGCGCTGATCACCGGCAAGACCATCGTCACGCGTGATGGCCATCCTGCACAGAAGATCGACATCGAGGGTCTTGTCGCCGACGGTGAAGGCGGCTTCTGGCTGGCCAATGAAGGCGATCCGGCAAAGCTCGTCCCGCACGCCATCCTGCGCGTCGACGACAAGGGCGAGATCAAGCAGGAAATCGGCTTCCCGATGGAACTGCTCGCCCACCAGAGCCGCTTCGGTCTCGAAGGCATCACCGCGGTCGGCGAAGGCGACGACCTGACGCTGGTGATGGCCGTGCAGCGCGAATGGGCCGACGACCCCAAGGGCCAGGTCAAGCTCTTGGCCTACAAGCCCAAGGCCAAGGAATGGTCGGCGGTGCGCTACCCTCTCGAAGCGACCGAAGCTGGCTGGATGGGGCTGTCGGAGATCACCACGCATGACGGCAAGCTCTACATCCTCGAACGCGACAACCAGATCGGCGACCTGGCCAAGGTGAAGCGCATCTATTCGGTGGCGCTCGACGCCTTCAAACCGGCCAAGCTCGGTGGCGACCTGCCGTTGGTCGAAAAGACGCTGGTGCGCGACATCGTCGGCGACCTGAAATCAGCCAGCAACGGCTATGTCGCCGACAAGGTCGAAGGTTTCACCATCGACAAGAACGGCGACATCTTCGTTGCCACCGACAATGACGGCGTCGACGATTCTTCCGGCGAAACGCTGTTTTTACGCCTGGGCAACATCAGCGCCGTGAACTGAGCTTTCTTGCCTTCTCCCCTTGCGGGAGAAGGTGGATCGGCGCGTAGCGCCGAGACGGAAGAGGGGTGTTGGCCGGAGTGCTGTTGGTGCCAAGCTGGAACACCCCTCATCCGACCGCTTCGCGGCCACCTTCTCCCACAAGGGGAGAAGGGAGCGCGCGGCTTTTATGCCTCCACAAGCCTTCGATATGAAAGCGTATTGCGTTCCACCTCAGGCACGGTCGCACCGGTCGCGATGCAGCCGGGTAGATCCGGCACGTAAGCGGAAAAATTACTGCCGGCTTTTTTCGATCACCACCGCGTAACGCATGTCATCACTCCTTTAAACCGGACTGCTTGAGGATGCTGTTCAGTGTTCCCGGTGCGCCTCTTCAGGCGGTTTGCCGGCCACCGGAGCCGGCATTTGAGATCGCGGCCGTGCTCCGACTTGGTTCGAGCAACCGCAATTGTCGACGCATTAGGCCCCGGCGGCAGGATCGATTGAAGGCGTGGCGCGCTTTGCGGGATTCAAGCTCTAGCATGGCAGACCGTTTGACAGCTTCAGGTCTACCGTGAGGGGCACGTGATCGCTCAATCCGGCTGCGACAAAGTCATCGTAAGTACCCAGCTTTGCTGACGAAATCGCGAATCCTCGCGGCACAAACGCGTAATCGATGTGGGAGCCATGTCCTTGTTGCCAGCGATGGAAGTAGCTGGACGATGTCTCCGAACCGAATTTCTCGTCGCGAGTATGATGCCACGCGCTGATAACGCCGAGGCTTTCAAGGACATCCAGCACCCGACCGAAATGTCCGGCAGGACCTCTCTTTGCATCGAATTTGACTGATTGATTGAAATCGCCCGCTAGGATCGCGCCTTTTTCGGAGATGAAGGCAGACAGCCTGGTCAGCGCCCGAAGCGTCGGTGCAACGTAGTCGCCGTCCTTCTTGGCACAAAGCCCCACCAGATATAGCTGCTCCGAACCTCGAACGGCCCTGACGGGGAGAAAGAGCGACTCCTCGACCGCAATTTCTATGGTCTCGATTTTCCATCCGTTCATCCCCAGTACGGCCAAGCCGTATCCAGGGTGTGAGCCGATCCAGGCACCGGAAGCTTCTCCGCCGATGAGGGATACGCAGTCTTTCGATGCTTCGGAGAGAACGACGATATCAGGGGCATGAGCGTCCATGACTTTTGATTTTCGATGAAACCCTCCAGCACAATTCCACGCTACCAGCCGCACGCTCTCGTTCGCCATTAGACGCGCCCTTGCCCAATTCACACTCTTCCGACCTCTGAACCAGCGGACGCTCATTGACAATAACGGATACGCATGATGTCGCTTCGATATCGGTTGCGGGGGTTCAAATTGGTTGCAATGTGGTCGAAAGCGACGGGCAACGCTCGTCGTCCTTCAGACGTACGCGCCTTCGCGCTGGCGAAGGCGCACAGGATGAGAAGTGGCTGCAGACGCTGCTGTTTGCCCGTCCTGATCTGGTCATTCTCGACCGAATGGAAGCGGACGCGGGGGCTTTCGTTCCCATTGTTCGGGAGTTGCCGCTGGCCCGCGAAGGCGGTGTCGTTTTTCTGGACATTCTCGGGATCAGCCGATCCGGACGTCTGGTCTTGGTCGAGTGCAAGCTTTGGCGCAATCCCCAAGCACGCCGCGAGGTAATTGCCCAGATACTTGAATATGCCGCGCTCGCCCGCGGATTGTCTTACGGTGATCTCACTGCAAAAGTGCGCCAGAGCACGGCACGGCGCTCTTCTGCCAATCCCATATTTGAACTTGCGAGGCAGAAGTGGCCGGACTTGGATGAGAGCGTTTTCGTCGATGCGGTCTCTCGCTCGCTTGACCTCGGCGATTTCCATCTGATCGTAGCAGGCGACGGCATCCGCTCCGACCTTCACGCGATTTCCGATCATTTGAACGCCTCCGGCCTGGCTGCGGCGCGATTCTCCTTGCTGGAAATCCAGCTCTGGAAAGACGACCAAGACCGCACGCTGATCGTTCCGTCCGTTCCCGTCAGGACGGATGTCATTCAGCAGCGCGTGCTGATGACCGAGACGGGCCGAACTGGCGACCACGTAGCTGAGGCGAGCGAACAGGTGGTCGATCCCGAGCAGGCCAAGCAGCGGACATCTAACCGGATATTCTGGCAATCGTTCATTGACACCGTGAAGTTCGACCACCCCGACCAGCCAGTTCCGCGGCACGGCGGCAACAACTGGGTTCGAGTTCCGTTGCCGGAACCCGTGAAATGGATGACGGCTTACCGAAGCCGGGACAAGCTGGGACTGTTTCTCGCACTGTCAGATGATGAGGGCTTTGCGTTTTATGAATGGCTCGAAGGCCAGGCCGACGCTCTCAGGCAGGAAAGCGGTCTTCCACTGACGTTCGAGCAAGATCCGAGTGGATCGAACAAGGGGCAGGTCAGCCTCACCGTGGCCGGTCTTGCCTTCTCCCCTTGTAAGGCGAGAAGGGGGAGCCAATCTCGAACGTCAGCGATTTGCGTGACGATGATGCTGGACGGAGCGCCAACGCCGGGTAATCTCGCCCGATGCCGCATCAGCCCGTCGCCCCGACCAAACGTCGTTTCGCCCGCTCGATGCGCCGCGAGTCAACGGAGGCGGAAGACCGTCTGTGGCACGAGCTGCGCGGACGCAGGCTCGACCGCATCAAATTCCGGCGTCAGGTTCCTGTCGGCAAATTCATAGCCGATTTCGTTTGCGCCGAGGCCAGGCTGATCGTCGAGATCGACGGCAGCCAGCATGCGGATTCAAACTATGATCGGGAGCGAGACGCCGAATTGAAGGCTAGGGGCTTTCGTGTGCTGCGCTTCTGGAACGACGACGTGCTGCGGGATTTGAACGCCGTCTGCGACACCATCATCGCTTATGCCCGCGATGAGAGTTTGCAGCCGTGGCGGTAATGGCGCGGTCTTGCCTTCTCCCCTTGTGGGAGAAGGTGGATTGGCGCGCAGCGCCAAGACGGTTGAGGGGTGTTGGACGAAATGCCGTCCGTGCCAAGCTGGAGCACCCCTCATCCGACCTCGCTTCGCGAGGCCACCTTCTCCCACAAGGGGAGAAGGTAGAGCTGCGCCTGATCACGGCGCTTGAAGCATTTCGGCCCGATCTTGCGACCGGGCCGACCATGTTGCGTTTTAGCGATGCAGATTTTCCTCAACTGCACCCGCTCGTCGAGCCACAGGTGTCGCACTTCTCGCACGTGCCGTTCCGCACCATCGTGAAATTGTGGCATTCGGAGCATTCGTTGCCAGTGTAGCCCTGCATCAGGGATTGCTGACGCCTTGTGGCGGCAAGCGCCTTGGCCTCGGCCGCTTCTTTTGCGGCATCGTCGGTGAACAGCCCAGTCGGGTCGGTTGCCTCCTCGTAGACGATATCCTCGACCAGTTCCTTCGCCCGCTCCTCGTAGTCTCGCTTATAGGCGATCGCTTCGTCGCTGGCCGGCTTCAGCGCCAGCACGTTGGAGCCTGAGAACGCGGTCGGCGCCGAGCGAGTGGGGGCGGGAGAGGGACTTGAACCGCCGAACCCCTTGGGGTCGGCACCCATGCCCGATACCAGCTTGACCGGCGAGACGCCGCGGGTCAGGCCCTTCGAGAACGGTGTCGCCTTGCCCTCGTTGATGCCGCGGCCGAGTGCGGTCTTGTCGAAATCCGACTGGTCGACATGGGCGAGGTCGTGGCGGGCAAGATAGGACACGGCAAGCTCGCGGAACACGTAGTCGAGGATCGACGTGGCGTTCTTGATCGCGTCGTTGCCCTGCACCATGCCGGCCGGCTCGAACTTGGTGAAGGTGAAGGCTTCGACATATTCCTCGAGCGGCACGCCATATTGCAGGCCGAGCGAGATGGCGATGGCAAAATTGTTCATCATCGCCCGGAAGGCCGCACCTTCCTTGTGCATGTCGATGAAGATCTCGCCAAGACGACCGTCGTCGAATTCGCCGGTGCGCAGATAGACCTTGTGGCCGCCGACGACCGCTTTCTGGGTATAGCCCTTGCGGCGGTTCGGCAGCTTTTCGCGGTCGCGATAGAGGCGTTCGACGACGCGTTCGACGATCTTTTCGGTCACCTGCACGGCGCGCTGTGAAGCAGGTGCGGCGATCAGCTGCTCGACGGCATCGTCCTCGTCGTCTTCGACGTCGGCAAGCAGCGAGGCGTTGAGCGGCTGCGAGAGTTTCGAGCCGTCGCGATAGAGCGCGTTGGCCTTCAGCGCCAGCTTCCATGACAGCATGTAGGCGCCCTTGGCGTCTTCCACCGTCGCGTCGTTCGGCATGTTGATGGTCTTGGAAATGGCGCCGGAGATGAAGGGCTGGGCTGCCGCCATCATCTGGATGTGGCTGTTGATCGACAGTGAACGCTTGCCGATCTTGCCGCACGGGCTGGCGCAGTCGAACACCGGCAGATGCTGGTCTTTCAGAAATGGTGCTCCCTCGAGGGTCATCGCACCGCAGACATGGATGTTGGCGGCCTCGATGTCCTTCTTCGAGAAGCCGAGCGCCGGCAGCATCTCGAACGAGAAATCGTTGAGCTGCTCGTCGGTGAAGCCAAACGTCTCCTTCACCCAGTCGGCACCCAGCGTCCACTGGTTGAAGACGAACTTGATGTCGAAGGCCGACTTCAACGCGGCGTTAAGTGCTGCGATCTTGTCGTCGGTAAAACCCTTTGCCCTAAGCGAGCCGGGGTTGATGGCAGGCGCCTGGTTGAGGTTGCCGTGGCCGACCGCATAGGCCTCGATCTCGGCGATCTGGCTTTCCGAATAGCCGAGCGTGCGCAGCGCTTCAGGGACGGCGCGGTTGATGATCTTGAAATAGCCGCCGCCGGCCAGCTTCTTGAATTTCACGAGTGCGAAATCGGGCTCGATGCCGGTGGTGTCGCAATCCATGACCAGGCCGATCGTGCCGGTCGGCGCGATCACGGTCGCCTGCGCATTGCGGTAGCCATGCTCCTCGCCGAGCTCGATGGCGCGGTCCCAGGCAGCCTTGGCATGGGCGGCAAGCTCCGGCTGCTTCAGGTCGGAGGCGACCAGCGGCACCGGGTTGACGGCCAGTTTCTCGTAGCCGTCCTTGTCGCCATAGGCGGCACGGCGATGGTTGCGCATGACACGCAGCATGTTCTGGGCGTTGCGGTCGTAATCGGGGAAGGCGCCGAGCTCGGCGGCCATTTCGGCCGAGGTGGCATAGGCCGTGCCGGTCATGATTGCGGTGAGCGCTGCGCAGATGGCGCGGCCTTCGTCGGAATCATAGGGAATGCCCGAGGTCATCAGCAGGCCGCCAATATTGGCGTAGCCGAGGCCGAGCGTGCGGTATTCGTAGGAGAGCTTGGCGATCTCCTTCGACGGGAACTGCGCCATCATCACGGAAATTTCCAGCACCATGGTCCACAGCCGAACCGTGTGCTCGTAGGCAGCGATGTCGATGGTGCCGTCGGCGTTGCGATAGGGCAGCAGGTTGATCGAGGCCAGGTTGCAGGCGGTGTCGTCGAGGAACATGTATTCCGAGCACGGGTTGGACGCCCGGATCGCACCGGCCGCGGCGCAGGTGTGCCAGTCGTTCATCGTCGTGTTGAAGTGCAGGCCCGGATCGGCCGACGCCCAGGCGGCATAGCCGATTTTTTCCCACAGATCCCTGGCCTTCAGCGTCTTCAGCACCTTGCCGTCCTTGCGGGCGGTGAGGTGCCAGTCGCCGTCCTGCTCCACGGCGCGCAGGAAATCGTCCTTCAGCGAGACCGAATTGTTGGAGTTCTGGCCCGAAACGGTGAGGTAGGCGTCCGAATCCCAGTCGGTGTCGTAGGTCTTGAACGACATCGAGGTGTAGCCCTGCCTGGCGAACTGGATGACGCGGTAGATGTAGTTCTCCGGCACCCCGTCCTTCTTGGCCAGCTTGATCTCACGCTTCAGCGCGGTGTTGATCGCCGGGTCGAAGCAATCGTCGTCCTGGCCTTCGCAGTTGATGCAGGCCTTCATGATCGCTTCGAGGTGCTTCTTGACGATCTTCGAGCCGGTGACCAGCGAGGCGACCTTCTGCTCCTCATTGACCTTCCAGTCGATGAATTCCTCGATATCGGGATGGTCGGCGTCGACGATGACCATCTTTGCAGCGCGGCGCGTCGTGCCGCCCGACTTGATGGCGCCCGCCGCGCGGTCGCCGATCTTGAGGAAGCTCATCAGGCCGGACGAGCGGCCGCCGCCGGACAGTTTTTCGCCTTCGCCGCGCAGGAACGAGAAGTTGGAGCCGGTGCCGGAGCCGTATTTGAACAGCCGCGCTTCACGCACCCACAAATCCATGATGCCGCCTTCGTTGACGAGATCGTCCTGCACGCCCTGGATGAAGCACGCATGCGGCTGCGGATGTTCGTAGGAAGATTTCGACTTGGTCAGCTTGCCGGTGAACGGGTCGACATAGAAATGGCCCTGGCTCGGGCCGTCGATGCCGTAGGCCCAGTGCAGGCCGGTGTTGAACCATTGCGGCGAGTTCGGCGCAACGCGCTGGGTGGCCAGCATATAGGCGAGCTCGTCGCGGAAGGCGCGCGCGTCGTCCTCCGACTTGAAGTAGCCGCCCTTCCAGCCCCAATAGGTCCAGGTGCCGGCGAGGCGGTCGAAGACCTGGCGGGCGTCGATCTCGGAGCCGTAGCGCTCGGCCTCCGGCAGCTTTGCCAACTCGACCTCGTCGGCGACGGAGCGCCACAGGAAGGAGGGAACGTCGTTCTCCTCGACCTTCTTCAGCCGTGCCGGCACGCCGGCCTTGCGGAAATACTTCTGCGCCAGGATGTCGGCGGCAACCTGGCTGAACTGCGCCGGCACATCGATATTGTCCAAGCGGAACACCACCGAGCCATCCGGATTCTTGATCTCCGAAAGCGCCTTGCGGAATTCGATCTCCGCATAAGCCGCCCGTTCTTGACCTGCTAGCCCTTGCTTGGTGAAACGACGCTCGATGCGCATTGGTCCTATCCCTTTGTGTCTAGATATAGCGCCTTTCCCAGGGGATTTCTGCCCCCATCGCGAAACGCGCATGTCCGCCGTCTGCCGGCGTTCGAAAACGGCCGGCTCCTTTTCACGAGGCTCCGCCCGCCCTGCTGGTCGAACTCCTTGCGAAGTAGCCGTCCAACGCGCCGACGGACCCTGCGGGTCCCTCAAGACTGAAACTTTTTTGCAACTCCCTCAATCGAGGGAACTTCACATTATCTAGCGTCGAACCTACCTGCAAACACTAAATATAGTATTAACAGACAATTTATTCCAGTCCGACATTTTTCCCTTTCGTCCCCAAAAAACCCCAAAATCCCGACGCTTCCGCCGACCCCGTAGCCAGGGCGGAAATGCGGCCAAACGCACATAATCCGGGAAAAAAGACCGGGCTCAAAACTTTCCGGTCGCGCTCTCAACAGGAGCGCATGGCCTATAAAAGGCGACTCGTTTTGCGCCGTCAAGGATTCGTTTGCGTAGCTTTTGTGACCCCAACATCTTGTGTGTCACATATGTGGATAACGGGGATAGAAGTGGCCGCAGGATTTTCGATTCTTACCACGTGCAGGCCGCCAGCCCGACAGCGCATGCCCAAAGCTGGAGTGGCCAAATCGATTCACTTTGCCAAGAACATCGCCGGTGATGCGCGGCAGGTGCGCGGCTTTGGCCGCTATGCTTGCTCAGGAGAACTGGTGCGGGTCGGCACAGAAATAGGCGATGATCTGGCCAAGGTCCGGCTCGTTGACCATGCGCGCGGCCTCGGCTGGGCTGACCCATTTGCGGGTGCGCGAGCGCTTTTCCTTCCACCGGTCGGCGATCTTGTCGACCCGCAGCGGAAACACCAGGACTTCACAAGGCACTTCCTCGCCGGAAGCCAAAGCCTTGGCATAGAAGTAGCGGCCGGCTTCGTGGTGGGAGACCGTGCCGCGCAGCCCGGCTTCCTCGCCGGCCTCGCGCGCCGCCGCTTCGCAAAGCAGTTCCTTGGCCTCGGGCCAGCCCTTGGGAAGCACCCAGCGACCGGTATCGCGGCTGGTGATCAGCATGATCTCGACGCCATGGCCGGTATCGCGCCAGGGCAACGCTGCAACCTGCAGACGGCACGGCGCTGCGCCGAAGAGCCGCTGGACCCTTTCGGCCAAATGGTTGTGCGTTACTGGCCTCGTCAACATCGGAGAAGCTTGCCCCAGCCTCCAGAATCACTTGCCGTCTCGTGAATCTTACGGCTAATCATAAGCAATAAATGTAAAAAACCTCATACGCACGAATTAACCACACACGAGACGTCGATTCAGGAATATCGTGCGCCGCTGCACTCTTTCAAGAAGTGCGCCGGCAAGAAGGCCGCGCCGGTATGTTCCGGGAGGGGAAAGAGCAGCTGCCGCGAATCAGCCGGCGTGGTCGTCGGCGATCGGCTTCTGGTAGGTGAAGCCCATGTCCCACGGAAAATAGATCCAGGTGTCCTGGCTGACCTCGGTGACGAAGGTGTCGACCAGCGGCCTGCCTTTCGGCTTGGCGTAGACGGTGGCGAAATGCGCCTTGGGCATCATGGCGCGGACGATGCCCGCGGTCTTGCCGGTGTCGGTGAGGTCGTCGATAATCAATACGCCGGCGCCGTCATCGGCGAGCAGTGCCGGCGTGACCTCCTTCAGCACCTGCAACTGCCCCTGGCTGGCATAGTCGTGATAGGAGGCGACGCAAACCGTCTCGATGACCCGGATGCCGAGTTCACGCGAGATGATGGCGGCCGGTACCAGGCCGCCGCGGGTGATGCAGACGATCGCCTTCCATTGGCCTTTGTTGGCGCCGGCAAGCCGCCAGGCGAGCGCACGCGCGTCGCGGTGGAACTGATCCCAGGAGACGGGAAAGGCCTTTTCGGGAAGGGACATTTTTCGCGCACTCCGCTGCGCGCGAAAATGCGCGCAAACACCTGAAGGAATGCGCGCGGGGATAACTGGAAAGCCTTGGCTTTGGCAAGGGGCGATGCAAGAACGGGGCGGCGGCAGGGCTTCAGACAAAAGAGGGCCTTCGGCTCATGTCGGTGTGACCAGTCCTGGATGTTGACGCCGCCCCTCATTGCCCTGCCGGGCATTTCTCCCCGTTCACGGGGAGAAAGAAGCTGGCCGCAACCTTGGCACCCATTCTGCAACGCTGGAGATTGGCGAAATCCCTTGGAAGGCGTCTTTCTCCCCGTCACTATACGGGGAGAAATGCTCGGGCATTGCAATGAGGGGCGGCGCAACACTGAAGGATTGCCCTGCAAGCGATCCTTGCGGACCTACCGCGACAGGAAAGCTGCCACCGGCAGGGTGCGCAGCACCGTGCGCGTGACGCCGCCGAACAGAAGCTGGCGCAGCCAGGAATGGCTGTAGGCGCCGAGCACGAGCAGGTCGGCTCCGGTTTCGGCAACCCTGGTCTGGATCACGTCGTCGACCGAGTGGCCGGCCGATTGCAGCACCGAGACGCTGACCGTGGCGCCATGCCTGGACAGGGCGGCGGCGATTTCGGCGCCGGCCGCCTCCGGGGCCTCGTCGAGCGTATCCGGCGGGTCGATGACGACAATATCGGTTTTTTCGGCCTCGATGATGAAGGGCAGGGCGTCGAAGGCGGCGCGCGCCGCTTCCTTGCTGCCGTTCCAGGCGAGCAGCACATGCTTGAAGCTGGTGACGAGCGGTCCCGAATGCGGCACGACCAGCACCGGCCGGCCGGCGTCATAGACCAGCGTGTCGACGTCGGCACTCGGATCGCCGCCCGTCTCGCGCTGCGCGGCGATGATCAGGTCCGCGGTGCGAACGGTTGGGATGCCGGTCAGCGCGCTGTCTCCGGAAAAGCTCTCAAGGCTGCGCCACTCGAAGGACAGGCCGGACTCCTCGACATGCCGGAGGAAAACCGCCCGCAATTTCTCAGCGCGCTCCTTGTTCATGTCGGCCGAAACCTGCAGGAACTCGGTGTCGGGAAA
Source organism: Mesorhizobium sp. WSM4815 (assembly GCF_055811575.1). Lineage (NCBI taxonomy): Bacteria > Pseudomonadati > Pseudomonadota > Alphaproteobacteria > Hyphomicrobiales > Phyllobacteriaceae > Mesorhizobium > Mesorhizobium sp. WSM4815. The sequence continues at coordinate 318,014 of NZ_JBVVQS010000098.1, forward strand.
GCCTGTGGCCGAGGTGTAGGGGACGGGAAGCGCTTCGGCATGAATGCCGATGAGATGGCTCTCGAACTTGTCGGCAAGCGGAATGGCGCATTCGAGCACGCGCTCCGCGTCCTGTTCGTTCTGCAGTATGGCGACGATGGTCTTGAATTGCATGGTAACCCCTCAATTTGCGGGCGAGCGAAACTCGCCCGCATGAAACGTTACAGCACTATGCTTGGTTCCTGCTAACCCGGATACGGGCTAATGCATGTCGCCCAAAAGCATACTTTTGGGCACGAGGGTGCGCAGCGGATTTGGGATCGCGCCGTGCATAAAGACAAGAAACCTAAAGCGCGTCGCATGGATCGTCTCAGACGCGACGCGCTTTAGATCAGCTGGCTGCGCTGGTGAGGCCTGCGACCATCGCTTCGACATCGGCGCGGGCGGCGTCCAGCGCTTGCTGGCTGCGGGCACGGACGACCAGCTCGGTCCAGAACTTGCCGTCGCCATATTTTGGATAGGAGCCGATGATCGTGTCCGGGTGCGCCTTCTGGATGTCGCCCAGCGGTCCGCCGACCAGGCCTTCGCCGAACGGACAGTGCACCGTGGCCGACAGCATTTTGGTGCCGGCCTTTAGCGTCGGCACGACATTGTCGAGCATCGCCTGAAATATCGCCGGCACGCCGGCCATGACATGGACGTTGCCGATGCGAAAGCCCGGCGCGATCGACACCGGATTGTCGATATGGTCGGCACCGCGCGGCATCCGCGCCATGCGCTTGCGCGCCTCGGTGTATTCGATGCCGCGCGCCGCGTAGCTCGCTTCCAGCATGGCATAGGCTTTGGCGTCGTAGTCGCAGGGCACGCCGAAGGCCTTGGCAATGGCATCCGCGGTGATGTCGTCATGCGTCGGGCCGATGCCGCCGGTGGTGAAGACATAGGTATAGCGAGCACGCAGGGCGTTCACTGCGGCGACGATCTCGTCTTCCTCGTCGGCCACGATGCGCACCTCCTTCAGGTCGATGCCGATCGCCGTCATGATATCGGCGAGGTGGCCGATATTCTTGTCCTTGGTGCGACCGGACAGAATCTCGTCGCCGATGACGAGCATGGCAGCGGTGACGATTTCGGGCATAGGGAGGCTCCGGCAGAAGGTCGCGTTAGGCAGGCAGGTCGCCCGAGGCAGACAGGGTCGCCTGAGATAACGCGGTGGATGGTTGGCGGCAATGGGCCTCTTCTTCCTTCTCCCCTTGTGGGAGAAGGTGGATTGGCGCGCAGCGCCAAGACGGTTGAGGGGTGTTGGACGAAGTGCTGTTGGTGCCAAGCTGGAACACCCCTCATCCGACCTCGCTTCGCGAGGCCACCTTCTCCCACAAGGGGGAGAAGGAAGAAGGCGCCCCGCAGGGCGCTATTCCTTCACCGCTCCGGTCATCGAGGAAACGTAGTGCTCGACGAAGAACGAATAGAGCACCACCACCGGCAGCGAGCCGATCAGGGCTCCGGCCATCAGCGCTCCCCATTCATAGACGTCGGAGCGGACAAGCTCCGTCAGCACCCCGACCGGCACAGTCTTGTTTTCGGACGACTGGATGAACGTCAGCGCATAGATGAATTCGTTCCATGACAGGGTGAATGCGAAGATGCCGGCCGAAATCAGGCCGGGCACCGACAGCGGCAGCACGATCTTCATGAGGATCTGCCAGCGGCTCGCCCCGTCGATGAGCGCGCATTCCTCCAGTTCGAACGGGATCGAACGGAAGTAACCCATCAGCAGCCAGGTGCAGAAAGGCACCAGGAAGGTCGGGTAGGTGAGGATGAGCGCGAACGGGGTGTCGTAAAGCCCAAGGTTGAACACCATCACCGACAGCGGGATGAACAGGATCGACGGCGGCACGAGATAGGCGAGGAAGATCGCCAGCCCGACCTGCCGCGCCCCGGAAAACCGCAGCCGTTCGATCGCATAGGCCGCGAACACCGCAGCCAGCAGCGACAGGAACGTGGCGGCGGTGGAGATGATGATCGTGTTGAGCAGCCAGCCCGGATAGGACGTATCGAACAAGAGATAGCGGATGTGCTCGAAGGTCGGATGCACGACCCATAATGGATTGAAATTGGCGTAGTCGGTCATCTCGAGGTTGGGTTTGATCGCCGTGATCGTCATCCAGTAGAACGGGAACAACAGCACGATGACGAACACCAGCAACGGCAGATAGACCGTCACCACGCGCCGCGGCAGGCTCTGAAGGTAGCCCATGCCGCCTTCGTCGAGTTCCGGACGTTTCGTTTTTTTGATCGTGGCCATGTCAGTCTCCGCCGCCTTGCTGCCATTTGCGGCGTTGCAGGCCGAAATAGCTGAACAGGATCGCCGCAAGCAGGAACGGTATCATGGCGACCGCGATGGCGGCGCCCTCGCCAAGCTGGCCTCCCGAAATGCCGCGCTGGAACGACAATGTCGCCATCAGATGGGTGGCATTGACCGGTCCGCCGCGGGTCAGCACATAGATCAGCTGGAAATCGGTGAAGGTGAACAGCACCGAGAACGTCATGGTGATGGCGATGATCGGCGTCAGCAGCGGCAGCGTCACAAAACGGAACAATTGCCAGCGACTGGCGCCGTCGAGCGTGGCGGCCTCGTAGAGCGACTGCGGAATCGTCTGCAAGCCGGCCAGCAGCGTGATCGCCACGAACGGAATGCCGCGCCAGACATTGGCGGCGATGACCGAAGCGCGCGCGTTCACAGGATCGCCGAGGAAATTGATGCGATGGTCGATCAGGCCCATTTCCATAAGTGCCCAGGACAGGATCGAGAACTGCGAATCATAGATCCACCAGAAGGCGATTGCCGACAGCACCGTCGGCACCACCCACGGCAGCAGCACGATCGCGCGGAAGAACGATTTGAAGGGAAGGTTCTGATTGAGGATAAGCGCAAGCCAGAGGCCGAGCGCGAATTTCAGGATCGACGCGCTAATCGTGTAGAGCAAGGTGTTGAAGACGGAGAGCCAGAAGACGGCGTCATCCGACAGATATTGGTAGTTTTCGATGCCTATGAAGATACCGGGGCGGCCGATGCGGGCATCTGTGAAGCCGAGCCAGATGCCGAGCCCGAGCGGATAGGTCAGGAAGACCAGCAGCAGCGCTGCCGCCGGCAGCATGAAGCCGAAGCCAAGCGCGTTCCTGCTGTCGGCCAGGAGCGACAGGCTCCGCGACAGGATCGACGGACGCGGCTGAACGGCAGCGGACGACACGGCCATGGGACGGCTCCTCATAAGCTCTGCTGGCATGGTGGCCTGAGTGGCCGCCACACGATTCTGGGAAACAGACCGGGCAGCGCGGTCGCGGCTGCCCGGATCGGCAGTGATCAAACGCGATAGTAGCGGTTGGCGCGTTTCTCCGCCTCTTCCATCGCCTCCTGCGGCGTCGCCTGGCCGGTCACCGCCTTGGCGAACATGTCGACCAGGACATAGTCGGCCATGGTCGCCGCCGAGGCGTAGCCGAGCGGCCCGGCATAACCGTTGGGTCGCAGCGTCGCCGAGGCTTTGGCGTAAGCTGCGTTGTTCGGGTCGGCCGTCCACACAGGATTGTTCTCGAAGGCTTTGAGTGTCTGGCAGCAATAGCCGGCGGAGGAGGTGATCCACTCTGCCATTTGCTGTTCCTCGAACATGAACTGCAGATAGGCTTTTGCCGCGTTGGGGTAGGGCGTGTAGTCGAAGATCACGGCCGTGGTCACCTGGAACAGCTCGACGGATTTCCCGACGGGACCGATCGGCAGGCTGGTCGTGCGCATGTCCTTGGCGATTTCAGCCAGTTTCGGATCATTGTCCTTGTTGGTTTTTGCCGTGTTGTACACGGAAATGCCGTTGGCGATGACGCCCAGTTCGCCGGCCAGGAAGGCGCGGTTGTTGTTCACGTCGAGCCAGCTTTCGGTGCCGGGAATGAAGGTCTTGTAGAGTTCCTGCGCGTATTCGATCGCCTTGAGCGTCTCGGGGCTGTTGATCGTCACCTTTCCGCTCTCGTCGACCATCTGGCCGCCATGGCTCCACAGCAGCCAGTGAGCATAGTTGTTGCCGTCGCCGACGCCATGGCCGTGCGTGAAGCCGGCCGGATGCCCCTTCGCCTGCAAGGCCTTGCAAAGCTCGAGGAAGCCCGCCGTGTCCTTCGGAAACTCCGAGAAGCCGGCCTCCTTCACCCAGCTTTCCCGATAGACGATGGCATTGCCGATGGTGGCCAGGGGCAGGCCGAGGAATTTTCCCTCCCGCGTCGCATACTGCTTTGGTCCGTCGTGCCAGCCGCCATATTTCGTGCCGAGATACTCACCCAGTTCCGACACGTCGTGCAGCTTGTCGGGGTACTGGTGCGGGTCGTCGAACCAGACCAGCATCAGATCTGGACCGGAGCCGACATTGGCGGCAACCGCCGCCTTGGGGCGAATGTCCTCCCAGCTTTCCTTGTCGACGCGGACCTCGACGCCGGTCGCCTCGGTGAACCGCTTGGTGTTGGCCAGCCATTGGTCTTCATCGCCCTGAACGAACGGCGACCAGCGCAGCATGCGCAGCTTTGCGCCGTCTTCGGGCTTGTAAGTCAACCCCTCCTGGGCAAAGGCGGAAGAGCCGACGAAGCGGCTTCCCAAGGCTCCCGCCGCCACGCCGGCAGTCGTGCGGATCACGTCACGTCTGGTGAATTTCATGCTCGTTTCCTCCTGTTTATTGTCTTGCCTTATGGTTCCTACTGCCGGGCGCGCAGTTCGAAGCGCTGCCCGGTTTCGCCATGAAAGAGATGGATGAGGCCCGGCTCGGCCGTGAGCCGTACGGTCTCGCCCGGCGTGAAGGAATGGCGCTCGCGGAAATTGGCGACGATCTCGTCACCGCCGGCCGTCCGGCCGATAAGCTGCACTTCCGACCCGGTCGGCTCGACCACCACGACGGTGACTGGAATGCCGTCGTCCTGGGATAGCCGCAGATGCTCGGGGCGTATCCCCAGCACCACCTGCTCGCCACTGCCGGTCGACGGCACTGCGGCCAGCGGCAGGGAAATCCCGCCGGAGCCGCGAAAAGACGGTGAGCCGCCGTCCGTCGCGATTTCGCCCCTCAGCATGTTCATGGCGGGCGAGCCGATAAAGCTGGCGACGAAAAGATTGTTGGGCCGGTCGTAGAGTTCCAATGGCGGCCCGATCTGCTCGACGATGCCGTCATGCATGACGACGATCTTGTCGGCCATGGTCATGGCCTCGACCTGGTCGTGGGTGACATAGACCGTCGTGGTCTTCAGGCGCTGGTGCAGTTCCTTGATCTCGGCGCGCATCTGCACCCTGAGCTTGGCGTCGAGATTGGAAAGCGGCTCGTCGAACAGGAAGACCGCCGGATCGCGCACGATAGCCCGGCCCATGGCGACGCGCTGGCGCTGGCCGCCGGAAAGCTGCCTGGGATAGCGCTCCAGCAATGGCACCAGCCCCAGGATTTCGGCGGCGCGCTTGACGCTGGCAGCGCTTTCGGCTTTCGCAACACCCTTGAGCATCAACGAGAACGCCATGTTCTCGGCGACGGTCATGTGCGGGTAGAGCGCGTAGTTCTGGAACACCATGGCGACGTCGCGTTCTTTTGGCGCAACGTTGTTGACGACGCGCTCGCCAATCGCGATCTGGCCGCGCGAAATCTTTTCCAGGCCGGCGATCATCCTGAGAAGGGTCGATTTTCCGCAGCCCGACGGCCCGACCAGCGTGACGAACTCGCCATCCTCTATATCGACGCTGACACCGTGGAGAATCTCGACGGTTCCGAATGATTTGTAGACATCGCCAATCGCGACAGACGCCATCGATTTCCTCCCGAATGCTTCCTGCGACGTCTTCGAAGGAAACCGCTTTCCTGACTGGCCGCGGCAGTTCCCAAAGCTCCTCCCTGGTCACGCGCGATGATGAAACGGTAGCGCTACCAGACTGCCCTGTAAAGCGGCTGCGTGGCAAGCACGCTTCTTCGCCGCGCCTGATCGTACTTGTCCCCAATGGGATTGGAGTTCGCCATATCCAGGGTCGTAGCAGGAGCATGATTTGCCCAGCCCCAGCTCTTAAAACCGGAGGTGCGAGAAGCCATCAGCAACGACACCAGCCTTAATCGGAAACTTCGGTTTGCGGCCGGTCCCGACCGTCGGCGAGCTCGTCGTGCCATTTGCCTTCGGCGTCCTCGTACTGGATGCCGTCGGTGGTGCCGGCGACCTGCTGTTCGGCCGAAGCGATCTCGGCGGCGCGCAACGCGTCCTCGTGCGTAGGGAACGTCTCCGAAAATGTCTCGCCGACCTTATAGGCCCAGCCCCCGTCATGCTCGACGATCTTGTAGGTCAGCTTGGCCATGAAATCCTCCAGTGGAAAAAGCTCAGGTTGCTCAATGCAGTTTGCGGTCGGGCAGTTTGCCTTCGGGCAATCTCTCTTCGGGAACCAGCACATCCGATTCCATGGCGGCCTCTACCAATGCCCGGCGCGCATCCGCTGTCGAACGATAACCTTCCAGCACTTTTAGGCAAGTGTCGAGAGCATCGCGATGCCGAGGGCCACGATTGAGCGGCCAGACGGTCATCAGGCACTCCGCAGCTTCCTGGGTGCTGCGGATCTCACGGTATTTGCCGACACGGCCAAGTTCGAGCACGACCGGCTTTTCAAAAGGCTTGCTGTCCATCATCGCCGCCAACGCGGAGCCGCTGATTTGGTTGCACGCCCCTTGGCGTGCGCAAATGTCTCGGGGTGACGGTCGTTGCGGCGGCGGCCCTGCAATCGGGCCGGTCAGCCGGCCGCCTTCATCCAGTGCTGCATCGTCGTCACCGAGCGGGCAAGCTGCGGCGCCGGCTGGATTTTTTCGCCGAAGGTGGCCGCGGCGCGCCACGCCCAGCGCGGATCGGCGAGGAAGGCGCGGGCCAAGGCCACCATGTCGGCACGGCCCTCGGCGACGATCGCCTCGGCCTGCTTCGGATCGTCGATCAGGCCGACGGCCCGTGTCGGGATGCCGGCGCCGTTGCGAACGGCTTCCGCCAGGTGCACCTGGTAGCCGCGACCTGCCGGCAGCTTCTGCAGGGGCGAATTGCCGCCGCTCGAGCAGCAGAGATAGGCGACATCAGCTGATTTCAGCGCCTTGGCCACTTCGATTGCGTCGGCGACGTCGAAGCCGCCATCGACCCATTCCTTGACCGACAGACGCGCCCCGAGCATCAGCCCGGGCACTGCCTTTCTCACCGCCTTGGCGATCTCGACGACAAAACGCATGCGGTTTTCCAGCGAGCCGCCCCAGCGGTCGGTGCGCTGGTTGGAAAGCGGCGACAGGAACTGGAAGATCAGATAGCCGTGCGCCGCGTGCAATTCGATGAAATCGAAGCCGGCACGTTCGGCCCGCCTTGCCGCCTCGGCGAAGCGTTCGATGATCTGCAGGATCTCCTCATCCTCCAGCGCCCGCGGCACCTGCCAGCCCGTGTCGTAGGCGATGGCCGAGGCCGACACGATCGGCCACGGGTCCTGATCGGCGTTCAGCGGCCCGCCGCCTTCCCAAGGTTTCTGGTTGGAGGCCTTGCGGCCGGCATGGGCAAGCTGCGTGCCGAACCTGGTGCCGGGAGCGGCGACGCGCCTGGCCGCATCGAGCGCGCGCCGGGCGGCCGCCTCGTTGTCGTCGGAATAAAGGCCGAGGCAACCATGCGAGATGCGGCCGCGCCGCTCGACGTCGGTCATCTCGACGGTGACCATGCCGGCGCCGGACATCGCCAGGTTCATCCAGTGGTACAGGTGCCAGTCGCTGGCCGAGCCGTCTTCGGCGGAATACTGGCACATCGGCGCCACCGCGATCCGGTTGGGAAAGGTGAGGCCGTCAAGCGTGATCGGCTGGAAAAGGGAAGGGGTCATCAGGAAACTCCGGGGAGGGGCTGTCGCTATTTAGGCAATGGTTTGCGCCTGCGCCATACACGAGGCGGTGAAGCGCTGCCCGTCTGCCCCTGCCGGGCACCTCAAACGTTCCGCAGCAGGCACCGTCGGCCAAGCTGCTGTCGGGATTGCGCGAAGGCCCGATCACCGCTACGCCTCGCCGGCAACACGGAGTTCACCATGGAAGACCGCATTCGCATCCGTTCGGAGGAAGTCCTTTCCGACGACTGGGCCGTCCTGAAAAAGACCGTCCTCGATTATCGCCGGCGCGACGGGCAGTGGGAGACGCAGATCCGCCAGACTTACGATCGCGGCGACGGTGCGGTGATCCTGCCTTACGACCCGGAGCGCTCGACGGTTCTGCTGGTGCGGCAGTTCCGCTACGCGGCCTACGCCACAGGCCACCGCGAGCCGCTGATCGAGGCCTGCGCCGGCCTGCTCGATGAACACGATCCCGAAACCTGCATCCGCAAGGAGGCGGAAGAGGAACTCGGCTATAGGCTGAAGGACGTCGAACGGCTGTTTTCGCCCTTCATGAGCCCCGGCAGCGTGACCGAGCGGCTCTGGTTTTTCGTCGCCCGCTATTCGCCGACCGACCGCATCTCCGACGGCGGCGGCGCGCCGGACGAAGGCGAAGACATCGAGGTTTTGGAAATGCCGCTCGACGAGGCGCTGGCCGGCATCCACGACGGCAGCATCATCGACGCCAAGACTATCATCCTGATCCAGCATCTGAAGCTGAACCCGATCCGGGTGTGATCCAAGCCGGAACCTGGATGCGCCAGCGCAGTGGCGCCGGCGTTGCTGGTGCGGACGACGGGAATCGAACCCGTACGATCAGAGATCGAGGGATTTTAAGTCCGAGATGAGGTGGTGCGAGCGACGGGGATCGAACCCGTAAGCCATTGTAGTGGCGGCAGATTTTAAGTCTGCTGAGTTTACCAGTTTCTCCACGCTCGCTGGCACAGTTGGCCCTGTTTGGCACAGCCGTGGCACTGTGTCACGAAGGTTTCTCAGCAGGATTGGCACGGGCAAACTTGGTGCGCTGCTGCGGTGCAGAACCTTTTGATGGCGGAGCGAGGCGCCCCCCTCTGTCCTGCCGGATGTCCGGCAGGACAGAGGGGGGCGCGAAGGATCGCTACGGAGCGCGTTTATTCTGAGCCGTTGCATTCTTCGGCGGATGTCTCGGAATGGATCCCAGGGTCTGCGCCGCGTCGCTAGAATGACGAAGGCGCGGCGGCTTTCGGCCAATCGCAGACGTTGGAGAATTGGCGGCTGCAGGCCGGTCAGCAGCGACGGGCCATCCACTGATTCAAACTTGATCAAAATCATCCCGGAACCATTTCGGAGCGGCTGAGTTTCGGGCTAAAGCTACTGGAACCCCTGACATGGCAGAGTTTGACACAGGACAAGGGAAGTCTGTTGCCAACGCGGTACGGCAATTGCTGCGTTCCGAAGACTATCGCCGGCACTTGCACGGCGTGCTGAATCTTGCCGTCGACCCACGACTGCCCAGCACCTTTGTCCCATTGCTTGAGGCGCTTGATCAGGCCGGGCGGGAACCGTTTTCGCATTCCCGGAGCCCAAACGAGCGATAACCGAGAAAACGCGCTGATCTTCTCCTGCACCCGCTAATCTCTCCTGCACCCCATGACTCAACGCTACGACACTGAGAAGACACCTGAAGGCACATGGGACATCATCGATGTGTTCACGGGACTGCCGGTTGTCGAGGTCGGCGTCCCGTTGATCGACATGCCGATCGAAGAGGCCGACGATCTGGTCGAGCTTCTCAACTGCCGCGACAGGGAACAGCGGGGCGATACTTGAGCGCCCGACTTGTCTGATCGAAACTCCCGAACGTCAATTCAAAGAAAGATCCGCTAACGGAATCGCCTTCCGTTGAGGCATTTTGTTGTGGATGGCATCGTGTGCTGCTGCTCGGTCTTCACCTCTCGTTGCCCCGGAGTAGGCGCCGTCGGCGAAGCTGTCGATCTCCCCCCTTGCGGGGGAGATGCCTGGCAAGGCAGAGGGGGGTGCTGTCCCTCCGACTTCTCAAGACCTAAGCCTAAGCTGCCTCGCCCACCGCTTCGTGGGGAGAGGAACCCAAGCTGGTATAGGCCACGATCCCCCCACCCCCCTCTGTCCTGCCGGACATCTCCCCCGCAAGGGGGGAGATCGGATGTCGCTTCGGATTTCGCCAATCACCAGCGCAGGAACGATAAGGCGCGGCCCAAACGACCCGCATTCGAGGCGGGTTTTATTTCAGGCGTAGCCGCACACGACCCACAAGTTCCCCGCTGGTCAAAATCCGCGCGGCTTGGCACAGTCGGGAAAACAGGAGTCTCCTCATGGCGAAGACCGCGCGTGCGACGAAACCAAAACCCTGGGCCGAGGCGGCGACGCATCTGGTCGACGTCGCGATGGGCAGGAGGCCGGCCGATCTCGTCATCCGCAACGGGCGCTGGATCAACGTGCATTCCGGCGAGATCATCGCCGGCACCGACATTGCCATTGCCGGCGGCCGTTTCGCCTATTGCGGGCCGAATGCCGGTCACGCCATCGGCCAGGGCACCAAGGTGGTCGACGCCGGCGGGCGCTATCTGGTGCCGGGCCTTTGCGACGCGCACATGCATGTCGAGAGCGGCATGGTGACGGTGACGGAGTTTTGCCGCGCGGTCATCCCGCATGGCACCACCTCGATGTTCATCGACCCGCACGAGATCGCCAATGTGCTCGGCCTGCCGGGTGTGCGGCTGATGCATGACGAGGCCGTCGCCATGCCGATCAACGTGCTTGTGCAGATGCCGTCCTGCGTGCCTTCCGCACCTGGGCTGGAGCATGCCGGCGCCGAGCTGACGGTTGCCGATGTGACCGAGGCGATGGGCTGGGAAAACATCATCGGACTTGGCGAGGTGATGAACTTTCCCGGTGTCGCTGCCAACGATCCGGTGATGGCCGGCGAGATCGCCGCGACGGTGAGGGCGGGCAAGACCGTCGGCGGCCATTATGCCTCGCGCGATCTCGGCCTGCCGTTCCACGGCTATGTCGCCGGCGGCCCCGAGGACGACCACGAAGGCACGCGCGCCGAGGACGCTATCGCTCGCGTCCGCCAGGGCATGAAGGCAATGCTGAGGCTGGGCTCGGCATGGTACGACGTCGCCTCGCAGATCAAGGCGGTGACGGAGAGCGGGCTCGATCCGCGCAACTTCATCCTGTGCACCGACGACAGCCATTCCGGGACGCTCGTCCATGAAGGCCATATGGACCGGGTGGTCCGCCACGCCATCGGCCAGGGGGTGAAGCCGGTGACCGCGATCCAGATGGCGACGCTCAACACCGCCCAGCATTTCAGGCTGGAGCGCGAGCTGGGGTCGATCGCGCCGGGTCGGCTCGCCGATCTGCTGATCGTCTCCGATCTGGCCGCAATGACCATCGACGAGGTCTATGGCCGCGGCGTCAGGCTGGCCAAGGGCGGCAAGCTCGACATCGACATTCCGGCCTATGACTATCCGAAGACGGCAAAGAACACCGTCAAGCTCGGCAAGAAGCTCAAATCGGGGGATTTCGACATCGTGGCGCCTGTCGGCGCCAACGAAATTCGGGTGCGGGTCATCGGCGTGATCGAGAACCAGGCGCCGACGCGGGCGCTCGAGGCCGACCTTCCGGTGGAGGACGGGCTGGTCGCCATGGACCGTCGCAACGACGTCTGCCAGATCGCGCTGGTCGAGCGCCACCGCGGCACGGGCGGCGTCACCAATGCCTTTGTCTCCGGCTTCGGCTATATGAGCGACTGCGCCATGGCCTCCAGCGTGGCGCATGATGCGCACCACATCATCGTCGTCGGCACCTCCAAGCAGGACATGGCATTGGCGGTCAACCGGCTGGGCGAGGTCGGCGGCGGCGTCGTGCTGTTCTCCAGGGGCAAGGAACTGGCGCTGGTCGAAATGCCGATCGCCGGCCTGATGTCGGACGAGCGCGCCGAAATCGTCGCCGCCAAGGCCGACAAGCTGACCGAGGCAATGCGCCAGATGGGCTGTTCGCTGAACAACGCCTATATGCAGCACTCTCTGCTGGCGCTGGTCGTCATCCCGGAACTGAGGATTTCCGATGTCGGCCTGATCGATGTGACGACGTTCCAGAAAGTCGACCTGTTCGTTTAGTCCACGAACGGCCCAGGCGTTAGCGCCAGCTTACCGTCGCCTCATTCGGGGGCGTGCCAACAAGCCGTTGAGGACGAGATCGATATGCGCCTCGATAAAGGCGGCCTCATCGATAGGATTTCTGTCGGCGAAGATCAGTTTCCAGATCGTGAGGTGAACAGCCGAGCTGATCACCACTTCCGGCGTATTTGCAGCGGCGCTCTGGTGAAACTCGCCCGAAGCCACGCCTTGCTCGATAAACGCGCGAACTGCGTCGAGCAGGGGTGCGATAAACGCGCCATAATGCCGGTCGATGATGTTGGGGAAGCGTGATCCCTCAGCCAGTTGGAGGCGCAACAACTCCCTCGTCTTCCTGTCGCCGGCGAGCTTGTCGTATCCCAGGACAAGCAATTGGCGCAAACGGTCGGATTGAGAGCCTCGCAGCGCATCGATAGAAGCTCTGACGTCTTCGAACGGCGCCGAGACATGTCCCATCGTTGCCTCGAACAAAGCGTCCTTCGTCGGAAAATACAGATAGACCGTGCCTTTTGTGACGCCCAGGCGCGCGGCGACGTCTTCGACGCGCGTGGCTGCGTATCCCTTTTCGACAAACTCCTCGAACGCCGCATCGAGGATCTCGTGCGGGCGCCTCGCTTTCTGTTCTGCTCGAGAGAGTTTCTTTTCCATAGCTGACATCCTTCGTTGAACTGCTCACACGATTTTGGCCAAAACATCCATTGACTAACTAGTCAGTCAGCGATATCTAGCCCACCGTTTCCTCTGATGCAACGGTGCCTGGAGCAATGAACACATTTCGCGCACTCATTCTGGGTCTCGCCTGTGCCGCCCTGGTCGGCTGCGAAGACCATACCTCAAGCCAAACGGCACCGCAGCCGGTGCAAGCAATTGCCGCCTCGCTGGCTCAATACCAGCCGGGCGCCGCGGTCACCGGGGAAGTGAAGGCTCGGGTTCAATCCGAGTTGTCTTTCCGGACCGGCGGCCGGGTGAGAGAACGCCGCGTCGATGTCGGATCACGGGTGCGTGCGGGCGACGTCCTGATGCGCATCGACGACACCGAGCAACGCGCCGATGTCGATTCCGCCCGGGCGGGCCTGCGGTCGGCACAAGCAACCGTCAAGCAGAAGGCGCTTGCCTTCGAACGCTACAAGACATTGCTGAAATCGCGAGCGATCGCTCAGTCGACCTATGATGCGGCGCGAGAGGCGCTGACGACAGCGCAGGGCTCCCTGGAAGTCGCCCAGGCGAGTTTAGCGACGGCGCTGGATGCGCTTTCCCATACGGAGCTCAAAGCCGACGCAGATGGCGTCATCACCTCGCGCAGCGTCGAAGCAGGCCAGGTGGTCTCTGCGGCGCAGCCGGCGCTGGCGCTTGCGCGCGATGGCCCGCGGGACGCTTCTTTCGAGGTGTTCGAAGCCTTCTTCCTCCCAGGCCGACCGACGAGTGAAGTCGAGGTTGCTCCGGTGGGTGATCGGGCGCGCACGGCACGGGGCAAAATCCGGGAAGTCTCTCCAGTCATCGATACGAGCACCGGGACCATCCGCGTCAAGGTGGCGCTGCCGCAAGAGGCGCAATGGTCGCTCGGAACGTCGGTGGTGGGTGAATTCCATTCACCGTCTCGTGAAGGTGTGATCCTGCCGTGGAGCGCCATGGCCTCCGCCGGGGGTGAGCCGGCCGTATGGGTCATCGACGCGGCAAGCAAATCGGTCTCGCTTCGCAAGGTCGCGGTCGACCGCTATCGAACAGCCGATTTCATCGTGACCGATGGGATTGCGCCAAAAGATCTGATCGTCACCGACGGCGGAAAATTTCTGAGGCAAGGCCAGGCTGTGGCCTGGCAGGAGAAGTGACATGACCAGCTTCCGTTCACGCATCTCAAGCCGGTTTGTTCAGGTGATAACGATCCTTGTCTTGCTTCAGGCCGTTCTGGTGCTGTTGCTTCTTTCGGGCTGCGACCAAAGCCCAGCCGCGAAAGCGGCCCCGCCACGACCGGTCAACATCGTCACGGCGAAACCGGAGCAGCCCGCTGTTTTGGGTTTCGCCGGCGTCGTGCAGGCGCGGGTTGAAACAGATCTGGCATTCCGGGCATTGGGCCGCGTCATATCGCGCAGCGTCGAGGTCGGCGATCTGGTGCACAGGGGCGATGTTGTGGCCGAGCTCGATCCTCTGGCGCTGCAGCTTGCTGTGACGAGCGCCGAGGCTGATCTGCGCAATGCCGAGGCGCAGCTCGAGAACGCCACAGCCACCGAAAAGCGCAAGCGCAATCTCGCGTCTGCAAATACCGGCAGCGTTGCCGATTCCGAAGTTGCGGAGCAGGGCCTCAAGTCGGCCGAGGCGGATGTGGGACAGGCGCAGGCTCGTCTCGACAAGGCACGCGAGCAGCTTGGATATTCGCGGTTGAAAGCCGAATTCGACGGCGTGGTGACCGCCACTTCGGTCCAGGTCGGGCAGACGGTCACGGCCGGTCAGATGGTCCTGAGGTTAGCCGGCCTGGATCGGCGTGATGTTGTGGTCGATGTGCCCGAAGCCCAGATTGGTTCACTACCCCCTGGGACGCGCTTCGACATCGCTCTTCAGCTAGACGACACGGTTCGGACGGCGGGCGTTCTGCGAGAGATCGGCCCGGAAGCCGACGCCAATACCCGCACCCACAGGTTGAAGATCGCCTTGAACGAGGCACCCGAGGTTTTCCGTCTCGGCTCCGTCGTCACGGCGACGGCGGCAAGCGAAGCGACGACCAGCGCGATCGTGCTGCCGGCCTCCGCAATCCTTGAGCGGGATGGCGCCGACCATGTCTGGGTGATCGATCGGGCCAAACTCACAATCTCGCTGAGACCGGTCGGGCTCGAAGCCCGGCCCGCCGGGGCTGCTCGTGTCCGGGTCCTGTCGGGGCTGCAGAACGGGGAAGAAGTTGCCGTCGCCGGCGCCAATGAACTCGCGGACGGCCAAAGTATAAGACCTGCACAGGAGCTGCCCCAGTGAACAAATTCAACCTTTCTGACTGGGCGCTCGAGCATCGCTCCCTTGTCTGGTATTTCATGATTGCCTTTGCCTTGGCAGGCATCTTTGCCTATGTCGGGCTCGGCCGCGAGGAAGATCCATCCTTCACCATCAAGACCATGGTGATCCAGGCGCAATGGCCGGGTGCATCGGCACAGGAAGTTACGCAGCAGGTTAGCGACCGTATCGAAAAGAAGCTGCAGGAACTCGAATCTGTCGAGCATACCCGCAGCCTGACCACGGCCGGCCAGACGATTGTCTTCGTCGATCTCCTGCCATCGACGAGGGCCCGGGATGTCGAGCCAACCTGGCTGCGCGTCCGCAACATGATCGCCGATATCCAGGCGGATTTTCCCTCGGGTGTCGTCGGACCTTTCTTCAACGACCGCTTCGGCGATGTCTATGGCAACATCTTCGCCTTCACGGGTGATGGGCTGAGCCAGAGGCAGTTGCGCGATCTCGTCGAGGGCGCCCGCACGAAGGTACTGACGGTTCCGGATGTCGGCAAGGTCGAGATCGCCGGGGCGCAGGATGAAGCGATCTTTCTCGAATTCTCGACCCGCAAGATCGCTGCCCTCGGCATCGACCGGTCTTCGATCATTTCCACGCTTCAGGCGCAGAACGCCGTCACCCAATCAGGATTCATCGAGGCGGGACCGGAACGTATCGCGCTGCGTGTCGGCGGCCGCTTCATCTCCGAGGAGAGCCTGCGAGCGATCAATCTGCGGGTCAATGACAGGTTCTTTCCGCTGACCGACGTCGCAACCATAACCCGCGGCTACGTCGATCCGCCGACCTCCCTGTTTCGTTTTAACGGCAAGCCGGCGATCGCCCTGACTGTCGGCATGAAGGCCGGCGGCAATCTCGTCGACTTCGGCAAGGCGCTGGAAAAGATGATCGCTGAAATTACCCAGGATCTTCCGGTCGGCGCGGCGGTAGAGCGTGTGTCCGACCAGCCGGCAGTCGTCGATGAGGCGATATCGAGCTTCACGCATGCCTTGTTCGAAGCGATCGCCATCGTGCTTGCGATCAGCTTCGTCAGTCTCGGGATGAGGGCTGGACTGGTGGTGGCGATTTCAATTCCGCTGGTTCTCGCCATTACGTTCCTGGTGATGCAGTACACAGGCATTTCGCTGCAACGAATCTCGCTTGGGGCGCTGATCATCGCCCTTGGTCTTCTCGTCGACGACGCCATGATCGCCGTGGAGATGATGGTAGCCCGGCTCGAGGTCGGCGACAGTCTCGAAAAGGCCGCCACCCACGTCTACACCTCGACCGCCTTCCCGATGCTGACCGGTACGCTTGTCACTGTCGCGAGCTTCATTCCGGTCGGCTTCAACAGCAGCAGCGCGGGCGAGTTCGTCTTCTCGCTTTTCGTCGTCATTGCCGTGTCGCTCATCGTTTCCTGGGTGGTCGCGGTTCTGTTCACACCGTTGCTCGGCGTGACGATACTGCCGAAAACCATGAAAAAGCATGCGGATCACAAGGGCTGGTTTGCAGCCGGCTTTGCTCGCATTCTGCATCTTTGCCTGCGCTGGCGATGGGTGACGATCGCCGTGACGGTCGCTGTCTTCGCCTTGTCCATTGCCGGCATGTCGCTGGTCCAGCAACAGTTTTTCCCCAGTTCCGATCGGCCGGAACTGATCGTCGACTGGAACCTTCCGCACAACAGCTCGATCAGCGAAACCAGCCGGCAGATGGCACGGTTCGAACAAGAGAAGCTCGCCGGCAATCCCGATATCGATCATTGGTCGACCTATGTCGGAAGCGGCGCACCGCGCTTCATCCTCTCCTTCGATCCGCAGCCGAACGACATCACCTTCGGGCAGACCATCATTGTGACCAAGGGGCTGGACGTCCGCGACAAGCTTAGGAAGGACCTGCAGGATTACCTGCATCAGACGTTTCCAGGCACCGACGCCTTCGTGAAACTGCTCGATATCGGTCCGCCGGTCGGCAAGCCGGTTCAATATCGGGTATCGGGCCCCGATATCCAGACGGTTCGCGATCTCGCTGGCAAGCTGGGCTCGATCGTCGGTACCCAATCATCGCTGACCAATCTTGCCTTCGACTGGAACGAACCGGCGCGCGTGGTGAAGATCGATGTCTTGCAGGACAAGGCGCGACAATTGGGCGTTTCCTCGGAGGATATCGCCACGGCGCTGAACAGCATCGTCGAGGGAGCAACCGCGACGCAGGTCAGGGATGACATCTATCTCGTGAACGTGATCGGCCGTGCCGAAGCCGAGGAGCGCGGATCCGTCGACACGTTGCTCGATCTTCAACTATCGAGCAGCAGTGGCAAGGTCATCCCGCTGTCATCCGTGGCGACGTTCCGCTACGAACTCGAACAGCCGACGATCTGGCGGCGCGACCGGATCCCGACCATCACGATCAAGGCCGGCATCAAGGATGCGACGCAGCCAGCAACCATTGTGGCGGCGCTTGCCGAAAAGGTCGAGGCGTTCAAGACGACATTGCCCGCCGGCTACTCTGTCGAGGTCGGCGGGTCTGTGGAGGAAAGCGCCAAGTCCCAGGGTCCTATCCTGGCGGTGGCGCCGGTCATGCTGTTTGCCATGGCAACGCTCCTGATGATCCAGCTCCAGAGCTTCCATCGGCTGTTCCTCGTCTTCTCCGTCGCGCCGCTTGCCCTGGTCGGCGTTGTCGCGGCACTGCTGCTCAGCAACGCGCCGCTCGGCTTCGTCGCCCTTTTGGGTGTGCTGGCCCTCATCGGCATTCTCATCCGCAATTCGGTTATCCTTGTCGTGCAAATCGAGGAATTGCGTGGATCGGGACTGTCTCCATGGAAAGCAGTCGTGGAGGCAACGGAGCACCGCATGAGGCCGATCATGCTGACGGCCGCAGCCGCCACGCTTGCCCTGATCCCGATATCGCGGCAGATTTTCTGGGGTCCGATGGCCTATTCAATGATGGGCGGCATCATCGTCGGGACAGTGCTGACCCTGCTCTTTCTGCCTTCGCTCTACGTCGTCTGGTTCCGGATTCGCCCCGATGCCGAGGAGGCATGACGTAACGGCATTTCGCTGCTGGTGCCGTGCATTGCTTTTGCCGGCACTTGTCCTGTACGTCCTGGCTGGCTGCGCGACGCGGCCACAGAGCGTGCTCAGGCCGCTTGCGCTCGCCCCCGGCGGCGATGCCGCTCAGGTCGACATGCTGGTCGCGACGACCCGCAAGCCGGTCGAGGATCCCGGGCGGCTCTATTCCGGCGACAGAGGAACGGCGATCTCATTGAACAGCATCGTTGTCTCCATTCCTCCAGATCGAAATCGCAAAGTCGGCGAGGTCCAGTGGCCCTCGCACGTGCCGGCGAATCCGAGAAGGATTTTGCGGTCGTGAAGGTCGGCAAAGTCGCATCGGAACAGAATGTCCTGCGGTGGTTTCGCAGGAACCGCAACGCCAAACGGCAGGCCGTCATCTTCGTCCACGGTTTCAACAGCAGCTATTCTGATGCGGTCTTCCGCTTTGCTCAGATCGTTCATGATTCCGGAACGGATGCAGCGCCTATACTGTTCACCTGGCCTTCGCGCGCCAGCGTGTCCGGCTATCTCTACGACAAGGACAGCACAAACTATTCGCGTCGGGCTTTGGAAGACATGATCCTTCAGGCCGCCGAAAGCCCCGACGTCGGCGAAGTCACGATACTCGCCCATTCTATGGGAGCCTGGCTTACGGCGGAGGCGCTGCGTGGCGTCGGCATGCGCAACGGGACAATTCCAGCCAAAATCAACAATGTCATCCTGGCGTCACCGGACATCGATGTGGACGTGTTTCGTCGCCAGGTCATCGAGATGGGGCCAAAGCTGCCGCATTTCACGATCTTCACCTCGACTGAGGACAAGGCGCTGGGGATTTCACGATTGATCTCGGGCGGCGTCAATCGCGTCGGAGCTCTCGGCGACGCCGATCTCGCTCCTCACTCGGCCGATCTCAAGCGGCTCGGCATCACCGTGATCAACACGAGCGCTGTCGATCCACGCGATCCGCTCGGTCATAATGCGTTTGCGGACAGCCCCGAAATGATTCGTCTTCTCGGGCGCGGCTTGGCCGGCCAGTCTTTGGAAGCAGGGCAGGCCACCTTCGCAGGTCAAGTGAGGATGGCGGCGACCAGGACGGCCAGTCTCGCCGGTTCCGCGGCGCGAGCGGCAGTTGTGGCTCAAATGTCGGTAATGAGCGGCGAACGGGTTTTCAAACGCGACCCTTACCGTGAAGCAGAGATTGTGGATGGCGCGATATCCTACTGAGCCGGCAAGCCCGCCGCAGCTTGGGTCCCGTTGTTCACTCCTCATCCGCCGGTGGCGATGGTCAGCACCTTGAACGGCGTGGTGATGACGATCTCGGCGACGGAGCCGACGGCCTTGCCGATGCCCTGGCCGAGATTGTCGATCGGCCGCGCCGGATCGACCTCGTCTGATGCCAGGCCGGCCGGGGCGCGCAGCCGGTCGCCGAGCAGTTGCACCAGGAACGGGTTGTCGGCGAATTTGGCGTGGTTCAGGCGGTCGCCGCCTTTGGTCTTGCTCAGGTCGACCACCGACACGCCATAGCTGGCGAGGTCGGCCGCGTCGCCATAGTCGCCGACGCGCGGCTTGTCGCCGGAGATCAGCGAGGACAGCCTCAGGGCGCGATCGTCGCCCGAAAGCAGGATGGCGAAAGGCTTGTCGGGCTTGCCGTAACGGATCATCTGCTTCTTGAATACATCGACATCGATGTCGGGCGAGGCCAGGATGACATAGCCGAGCTTGTCGCCGAGATCACGGTCGCCGGTGATGGCAAGCTGGCGCAGCGCCTCCATCGTCACCCAGGTGCCCATCGAATGAGCGATGATGTCGATGCTCTTGGCCTTCGTCTTGGCCAGCATCCGCAACGTCTCTTCGAGATCGTCGCGCGCCGCGTTGGCGCTTTCCTTGTCGTAGATATAGCCCGTGGTCTTGCCACTCGACGCCCACGAGAACAGCACCGGCGTGCCGGAGTATTTGGTGTCGTGCGCAATCTGCGTCAGCCGGTAGATGCCGTCGTCGAAACCGTTGTTGAAGCCGTGCACGAAAACCAGAGCGCGGTCGCCGCGCATGGCGATGTCGGCGCCGACCGCCTTGGCGAATTGCGGGGCGCCTTCGTAGAATTCGACCTCGGTTGCCGTGAAGTTCTTCGCCGGGTTGCTGTTGGCGGAGCCCCTGACCCGCTCGATGGCGCCGACCTCATGGGTTTTCGGGACGGTGACTTCGACACTGGCAAAACTGGTGGTCGGTGAACGGTCACCGTCGAACACCTGGCGGGGGTCCTTCGTCGCCTTTTTTCGGGTGGTGGCGACGAAGATCTCATGCGTGGCGGCGATATCGGAGGCAGGCACCGTCACGGTCGTCGTGTTGAGAAGGTCGTGTGTCTTGCGGCCGGCGCAGCCGGTCACGGCGAGCGCAAACGCTACGACGAGAAAAGTCTTCGAACGCACCTCACTGCCCGAGCAGGCTGATGCGGTCGGTCACCTCGCGGTCGCTGGCAAATCCGTCATCCTCGCGCAGCCGCTGGCCGATCATCTTCACCAGCTCGGGGTTGTCGGCAAATTTGGTGTGGTTGAAGCGATCCGATCCCTTGACGCTGGAGAGATCGACGACGCTCACGCCATAGTCGGCGAGGTCGGCGGCGTCCTTGTAATCGCCGACGCGCGGCCGCGAGCCGGCGATCAGGCCGGAGAGCCGCAGCGCCCGGTCGTCGTCGGACAGTAGAAGGATGAATGGCTTGTTCGGCTTGCCGTAGCGGCGCATCTGGCTCTTGAACACGTCGACATCGATGTCGGGCGAGGCCAGCACGACGTCGCCGAGCTTGCCGCTGAGATCGCGGTCGCCATTGATGGCGAGCTGGCGCAGCGCTTCCATGGTAACCCAGGTCCCCAGCGAATGGGCGACGATGTCGATGCGCCGCGCGCCGGTCTGCGAGAGCATTCTCAGCGTGACTTCCAGTTGGTCGCGGGCAGCACTGGCGCTTTCCCTGTCATAGACATAGTCCCGGGTTTTGGCGCCCGATGCCCAGGAAAACAGCACCGGCGTGCCCGGGTAGCCGGAATCATGGGCGATCTGGGTGACGCGGTAGACGGCGGCGTCGAAGCCGGTGTTGTAGCCATGGACGAAAAGCATGACGCGGCCGCCGCGCGCGGCGATGTCGGCACTGAGCGCGTTGGAGAATTTCGGCGCGGTGTCGTAGCCGACGACGTCGGAGGCCATGAAATATTTGGCAGGGTCGTTCGACTTGCCGCGTGAGCGCCGCTCGATCTGACCGGCTTCGTGGGTTCCCGGCACGGTGACGTTGACGCGGGCATAGTTCAGCGTGGCCGAGCGCTCACGGTCGAAAACCTTGCTGGGATCGTCGGAGCGCTTGCGCGTCGTGGCGATGAAGATGCTGTGGTTGCCGGCGATATCGGTCACCGGCGCCGACACCATGGCGCTGCCGAGCAGTTCCTCGGTCTGCCGGCCGCCACAGCCGGCAACGAGCAAGGCAAGGACAAGGATACAAATCTTCTTCAACTCTAGAATTCCACTCCGGCCGAAAGGCTTGATCCAACCTCCGCGACCCCTCCCGGACAGCCGAAGTGCGGCAGAAGTAAGTCGTTTCCTACCGAAATGCGCTTAGCGGCTTGCGACAGTCGTCGCACTGTTGCGCGAAAGCCAGAACGATTGCCCTGATCAAACACGTACGGCGTGTGCTAGCTTCGCGAACACCACAGACGATCCGGGGTAATTTTTCGATGACCAGTTTCTCTTCCCGCGTCGCGGTCGCCGCTGCCGCGATCCGCCGGATCTTCCCGGAAACACCGCTGCAGGAAAACGATTATCTGTCGAAGAAGACCGGCGCGCGCGTGCTGCTGAAGCGCGAGGATCTGTCGCCGGTGCGCTCCTACAAGATCAGGGGCGCCTTCAATTTCTTCCGCAAGGCGCTCGACGCCGGCAACGATGCCGAGCTGTTCGTCTGCGCTTCCGCCGGCAACCATGCCCAGGGCTTTGCCTTCGTCTGCCGTCATTTCGGCAAGCGAGGCGTGGTGTTCATGCCGGTGACGACGCCGCAGCAGAAGATCGACAAGACGCGGCTGTTCGGTGGCGAGTTCGTCGAGATCAGGCTGGTCGGCGACTTTTTCGACGACTGCTACCGCGCCGCCTCCGAATTCACCGAAAGCGCCGGCGCGCACATGGTGCCGCCGTTCGACCACAAGGACATCATCGAGGGGCAGGCGACGGTCGCCTACGAGATATCAGGCCAGATGCCGGGCGCGCGCATGCCCGACATCATCATGCTGCCGGTCGGCGGCGGTGGCTTGGCTGCGGGTGTGACGCATTATTTCGCCGACCAGCGCCGCGACACGCGCTTCGTCTTCTGCGAGCCGGCCGGCGCGCCAAGCCTGCGCGAGAGCCTCGCCACCGGCAAGCGCATCAAGCTTGCCAGGGTCGACAATTTCGTCGATGGCGCCGCTGTGGCCGAGATCGGCCGCGAGCCGTTGCGGCATCTCAGGGACTTTGCCGCCGAGGCCGTGCGGCTGATCCCGGAAAACCGGCTTTGCGCGACCATGATCGAGATGCTGAATGTCGAAGGCGTGGTGCTGGAGCCGGCCGGCGCATTGGCGATCGACGCGCTGAAGGATTTTTCGAAGAAGGAAATCAGGGGCAAGACCATCGTCGCGGTGGTTTCGGGCGGCAATTTCGACTTCGAGCGGCTGCCGGACGTGAAGGAAAGGGCGCTGCGTTTCGAGGGGCTGAAAAAGTATTTCATCATCCGCTTTCCGCAGCGGCCGGGGGCGCTGCGCGACTTCCTCGAATTGCTCGGTCCCGACGACGACATTGCCCGCTTCGAATATCTGAAGAAATCGGCGCGCAATTTCGGCTCGGTGCTGATCGGCATCGAAACCAAGGACCGCCGCAATTTCGAGCTGCTCAACGCCAATTTCGAGGCCGAGGGCGTCCAGTATCAGGACATCACCGACAACGAGACGCTGGCCGGGTTCATCATATGAGCGCCCGGGCGAAGATTTTCGTTGCGTTGTTTTCCGGCGTCAATGTCGGCGGCAACCGCATCGTCAAGATGGCGGAGTTGCGGTCGTTCTTCGAGCAGCTCGGCTTTGGCGACGTCGCCAGCTATGTGCAGAGCGGCAATGTCGTGTTCCGTTCGGCAAAGGGCGACGCGGCCACGCTGGCCAAACAGCTGGAAGCGGAATTCGAGAAGAAATGGGGATTTCACTCGCGCATCATGGTGCGCGATCTCGGCTGGTTCGAGCGGCTGGTGGCGGAAAATCCCTATCCAGAAGTCGCCGGGGAGCCGACGAAGCTTCACGCCTATGTGCTGGAGCGCCCGCCGACCGCCGACGAGGTCGCGCGGCTGGCCGAAAAATGCACCGGTCCCGAACGGTTCGAGATCAGGGGCGACGTGCTTTACCTGCATGCACCGGAAGGCCTCGGCAAATCGGTATTTGCCAACCTCATCCCGCGCACGCTGAAAGTGCCCGCCACCGCGCGCAACTGGCGCACGGTGCTGATGCTGCTGGCGATGGCCGGCCGGAATGGCGGAGCGTAGTCGCCTACGCTGCCGAAGCGTTTTTCCAATCGAAGGTCAGCTCTTCGCGGAAGCGAAGCGTTTGATGTGGTCGGCAACGACCGTTTCCAGCCGCTCCAGCGAGCCGGCTTCGTCGGCGGTTACCGCGATATGCAGCGCTGCCGGGTCGGCATCGAGAACCGTGCGGCCCAGTGAGAGGTCGATCGTGCCGTGGTTCGGATCGAACGCGACGGGAAACTTGTGCGCCCAGTGCTTGCAGAGCTGCTGCAGATAGCGGCTCGCATGTTCAGTGACGACATCGGCATGGCTGGTCGGCATGAATGGATTTCTCCTTGGGCAAGCGCGCATCTTTGGATGCGCCAATTTCGAAGCAGGCGCGATGGCCGAACAGATAGGCGCGATTCCGAGAAACGCCATAAATCGTTCGGCTTGGTCGTGCCCGTTCTCGATCCTTGTGATAGGTTACCAGCTTCCGGTATTGGGCATCGACGCCCAGGGCTCGGCCTTGGCCTTGGCCGGGCCTTTCTGCAAAAGCTCGATCGAGATGCCATCCGGCGATTTGACGAAGGCCATGTTGCCGTCGCGCGGCGGCCGGTTGATGGTGACGCCCTTGTCCATCAGATGCTGGCAGGTGGCGTAGATGTCGTCGACCTCGTAGGCGAGGTGGCCGAAATTGCGGCCGCCCTTGTAGTCTTCCGGATCCCAATTGTAGGTGAGCTCGATCAGCGGCGCCTTGTCGGTGATGCCGCTTTCCTCGTCTTCGTCCGCTGCGAGGAAGATCAGCGTGTAGCGCCCCTGTTCGTTTTCGTGGCGGCGCACTTCCTTGAGGCCAAGCTTGTTGCAGTAGAAATCGAGCGAGGCATCGATGTCGGCGACACGGACCATGGTGTGGAGGTAGCGCATGTGATTTTCCTCGAAATGTTGCTTTGCGGCGGAACATAGGGGCCACCCGGCCAAAGGGCAATTCCCGATAGCCGCTCCTGCCGGCAAACAACAAATCCGGTATTCCCGCAATGAACCGTGAAAAAACGCAGCTCAGGTCTTGCACACACCTGAAACGGAAGTGTTAATCTAACGTCAAGAATCAGTTGCGGTATTCTTGGAAAAAGGGGGGCGTTGTTATGGGGGAAAAAGCCTCTTTCATGGGGCGGGACGGAGCCGGTCACGACGCCTTGCAAAGAGACGAGAGCGGCGACACGGCCGGTCTTGTCGAGATTGCTGGCGCTATCAAATGGTTCGACGTGGCCAAGGGTTACGGTTTCATTCTTCCCGATGACGGCTCTTCCGGCGATATTCTCCTCCATGTGACATGCCTTCGAAAAGACGGTTTCCAGACCGCCTTGGAAGGTGCGCGCGTCGTCTGCCTGGTCAAGCAAGGTGAGCGCGGGTTGCAGGCGTTCCGCGTGCTCTCCATGGATCTCACCACGGCGACCCATCCGGCGGAGATGCAGGAGCAGCGCACCCACGTCTCGGTGACGCCGGAAAGCGGCCTCGAACGGGCGCTGGTGAAATGGTTCAACCGCACCAAGGGGTTCGGTTTCCTGACCCGGGGCGAGGGCACCGAGGACATTTTCGTCCACATGGAGACGCTGCGCCGTTACGGTATTACCGAGCTCAGGCCGGGGCAGGTCGTGCTGGTCCGCTTCGGGCGCGGCGACAAAGGCCTTATGGCTGCCGAAATTCACCCGGATATGGGGACCTTGCCCGTCTCGCATTAGGGTGCGTTGATATTCAGGCCTTACTCAGATCTTTTCGAACGTTTGCGCTGCCCCTCACCTGCCTGCCGGCATCCTCTCCCCGTATAGTGACGGGGAGAGGGCGCTGTCATCAATGATTTCGCCAATTTCCGGCCGTTGTAGAAATGTATGCCACCGTTGCGGCCAGCCCCTTCTCCCCGTCACTATACGGGGAGAAGTGCCCGGCAGGGCGATGAGGGGCAGCGCTGAGATCAACAATTGGTGGGTCGCAAGCGCAGGGAACTATATACAGGCTGGAACCACCTGAGTTTCAACATACCTAGGACGATGGCCGAGGAGTCTGAATGAGTTACAGGAACTGGCTGACAACGGGCGTAGTCTGCGCCGCGATCGCCTTTGTCATTGCCGCAGGCGCTTTCTTCCATTCGCAGCGACCGGCTTCGGCAGACAGCCGGGCGATGATCCTTGCCGTCGACCCGCAGCCGCTGGTCGCGGTGACTAAGGGCGGCGAACGCTCTTTCTCCGTCGAAATCGCCGACACCTCGGCCGAGCGCGAGGCTGGCCTGATGTTTCGCCAGGAGATGGCCGACGATCATGGCATGCTGTTCGTGTTCGAGGAGCCTCGGGATGTCAGCTTCTGGATGAAGAACACGCCGATGCCGCTCGACCTGATCTTTGTCGGTCAGGACGGCAGGATCCGGGCGATCAAGCAAGGCGAGCCGCAATCCGAGGCGATGATCTCGCCCGGCGAGCCGGTTCGCTTCGTGCTCGAGCTCAAGGCGGGCACCGCCGCCAGGAGCGGCATCGAGGACGGCGACCTGTTGCGTCACCCGGCAATCGGCACTGCGCGCAACTGAACGCGCAGGATCCATCGCAGATGCAGTTTTTCTCCCATGACGGTTTTGACCTTGCCTTCCTCGACCGCCAGCCGGCATCGGGGCAGGGCGATCCGGTGCTCATGATCCATGGCTTTGCCTCGACCCATTACGTCAACTGGGTGTCGCCCGGCTGGTTCAAGGCGCTGAACGATGCCGGCTACCGCGCCATCGCCTTCGACAATCGCGGCCACGGCGCCTCGTCGAAGAGCTATGAGGAGGCAGACTATACGCCGGCAAAAATGGCTTCCGACGGGGCAGCGTTGCTGTACCATCTCGGCATCGAACGCGCCCATGTCATGGGCTACTCGATGGGCGCGCGGATTTCCGCGTTCCTGGCGCTTTCCGATCCGGACAAGGTGGCGACGCTGGTCTTCGGCGGTCTCGGCGTCGGCATGGTCGACGGCGTCGGCGACTGGGATCCGATCGCCGCCGCGCTTCTGGCCGACGACCCTGATAGCACCAGCCATCCGCGCGGCCGCTCGTTTCGCGCCTTCGCCGACCAGACCCGCAGCGACCGCCGGGCGCTGGCCGCCTGCATTGCCACCTCGCGGGAATTGCTGGCCGAGGCCGACATTGCGCGCATTGCCCAGCCGACGTTGATTGCCGTCGGCACCAAGGACGATATCGGCGGTTCGCCCGACGAACTGGCCGCCTTGATGCCGAACGCCAGGGCGTTCCACATCGAGGGCCGCGACCACATGCTGGCCGTCGGCGACAAGTCCTTCAAGCAGCGGGTGCTGGAGTTTTATGCCGAAAATCCGCTGTGAGTAGTAGGTGCGCCTCTCCCTTCCCCCCTTGTGGGAGAAGGTGTCGCCGAAGGCGACGGATGAGGGGTGTTCCAGCTTGACACCGACAGCGCTCCGGCCAGCACCCCTCATCCGTCTTGGCGCTGCGCGCTAATCCACCTTCTCCCACAAGGGGAGAAGGAAGAAGCCAGGTCATCCCCCGAGCGCTTTGAGCGAGCGCGCCATGTTTTGCCGGGCCTGAGCCTCGAACCGCTGCCGGAACTCCTCGGCGTGGAAGATGTGCGGGCGGGCGAGGAAACTCTTCAGAACAGCACTGCGGCCGGCGCGCCACATCGGCTCTTCCACCCAGCCATATTCGCGCCGCACCGCCTGTTCATAGGCGTCGAACGCATCAGGCGGCGCCCCCAGGATCGCAAGGTCCATGTCGAGGAACAGCGCTGCATCGCGGGCGGCATTTTCGTCGGCAAACTGCGGTAACTCATGCGTGGCGGTGGCTGATATCATCGCGGTGATGCGGCCAAGGCGCTGCGCATCGGTGCGGCCGGCGAGCTTTTTCTCGGCAAGGGCGGCACTCCTCGCCTCGTTGTCCTTGGCCCGGCTGTCATAGATGGCGTCGTGGAACCAGATCGCCGCCTCGACCGCCTCGGGGTCGTGCAACGATGCCCGATAGTGGCCGGCCAGCGCCAGCATCGCCTCGATATGGGCAAGGCTGTGATAGTGGCGGCCTTCGGCCTCATAGAACGCGGAAAGCTCGCGCTTCAGCGGCTCGTCGATCAAGGCTTGGTTTTCCATGGCCGCTTGAATTTCCGTGAACCAAATCCATTTGACGATGCACTAAAGAAAATTGAGTTCAACCGTGCTATGATCTGGCTTATAGAGCATGTCGCGCAAATGTGCGCAGCGGTTTTGGTGCCAAGCCGGAGACATTAGGCCGGAGACCATTGATGAACAGCGTTACGATTGCCCGCCCGACCATGGTGAAGCCGATCGACCCGATCTGGCGCTCGATCCGCGACGAAGCGATGGAGGCGGTCAACCGCGATCCGCTGCTGGCGGCGTTCCTCTATTCGACCATCCTCAACCAGGAAAGCCTGGAGGAGGCGGTCATCCATCGGCTGGCCGAGCGGCTCGCCCATCAGGATATCGGTTCCGATCTCATCCGCCAGACATTCAAGGCGATGGCAGCCGACGACAAGGATTGGGCATCGACGGTGCGTGTCGACATTCAGGCCTATTACGACCGCGATCCGGCCTGCGACCGCTTCATCATGCCGGTACTCTATTTCAAGGGTTTTCATGCCATCCAGACGCACCGGCTGGCGCATTGGCTGTGGAACCAGGGCCGCCAGGATTTCGCGCTCTACCTGCAGAGCCGGTCGTCCTCGGTGTTCCAGACCGACATCAACCCGGCCGCCCGGATCGGCAAGGGCATCTTCCTCGACCACGCCACCGGCCTCGTCGTCGGCCAGACGGCGGTGATCGAGGACGACGTGTCGATCCTGCACGGCGTGACGCTGGGCGGCACCGGCAAGGCCGGCGGCGACCGCCATCCAAAAATCCGCTACGGCGTGCTGATCGGCGCCGGCGCCAAGATCCTCGGCAACATCGAAGTCGGCCATTGCTCCAAGATCGCGGCAGGGTCGGTAGTGCTGTCGCCAGTGCCGCACAACAAGACGGTTGCCGGCGTGCCGGCCCGCGTCGTCGGCGAGACCGGCTGCGACCGGCCCTCGCGGCAGATGGACCAGCTTTTGCCGTCGCAGTCGATGGACCACGTCGTCAGCTTCGATATCTGAGCGCTCGGGCAGGGGCCCTTTGCAAAGGCGTCTTTCTCCCCGTCACTATACGGGGAGAAATGCCCGGCAGGGCAATGAGGGGCAGCGCAAACCTCAAGCGATTGCCCTGATTCTCTCGCCGGCTTGCCTTTACATCGCCATTGTCGACGTGCCAGAAGCGCGCTCAAACGAGCAAGACCGACGATCGGAGAAGACTTTTGAAGCCGGACGAAATCAGAAAGCTGGACGCCTATTTCAAGCGCGTCTTCCAGAACCCCAAGCTTGAAGTGAAGGCGCGGCCGCGCAAGGATGATTCGGCCGAGGTCTACGTCGGCGACGAATTCCTCGGCATCGTCTTCAAGGACGAGGACGACGGCGACTATAATTTCTCGATGGCGATCCTCGACATCGACCTCGCCTGAGCCGGGAGGCGATCGGTGCCGGCCGACCTTGAGCCAGCTTGCTCGCCGCACCCTCTTCTTCAACGTTGGCGATTGGCGAAGGAAGAACGAATAGCCAATCTCCCCCCTTGAGGGGGAGATGCCCGGTAGGGCAGAGGGGGGTGCTGTCCCGCCGACGTCGCGCAAATTTCTGCACTGCTGCGCGATCAAAGTCACTGAGCAGATTCTCGCACGGTTCGCTTCATCATCATCCTAATGCCCGGCCTTCAGCATACGCGCAGCCTTGGTGGCGATGGTTGCGTCGAGCGCCTGCCAGTCGCTCAGAAATTCCATGGGAAAGCGGTAGGTGAGGCTGAGATTGTCGCCGACCAGAATGTCGCGTTCGCAGGGCGCCAGCGATTGCGCAGCACTTGGGCCGCTCAGGCAGCGGGCCACGAACGGGTCCTTGCCCCGGCGATTGCCGACCGCCAGCACCTCGTTGAAATAGCCCGATTTTTCATTGAAGCCGTAAAGCGTCGTGCCGCCCGGACCGGGCGTGCCGGGCTCAACGATCAGGACGCTGTAGATCGGCGCGAAGCGGCCGCTCATGTCACGCGACATGACCTGTCGTTCGAACGACAGAAAAATGATGCTCTTGGCTGATCCAGTGTGGTTGAAATCGTCGCGGGCCGCCTCGCTGTAGCCGTCCATTTCGGGATAACGCAGATAGAGGTCGAGGCGCGAGGCAATGCCGTCGCGCCGCGCCTGGTCGAAGCGGATGACATTGGCCGGCACGGCGATGACGTTGTTGCCGATCACCACCTCGTGGACTGTCGTGTCGTCGGTATATCCGGCCATGGCGATCGAGCGGCCCAACCATTTGCCGCCAAGGCTGATCGTCATCGAAAGCACCACCAGCGCCGCGAACACGAAGAACACCCGCTTCATCAGCTGGGAATCGACGACGGTGAGTTGCGGACCGTTGGCGGTGGCTGCCTGCTTCATCGCGATCCCCGATTATCGGCAGCCTGTCTCAATGTGTCTGTTCCCTTGGGCTGTCCTTGAGCGACCCATGTGCGTGGCACGGCTCTTGCGGCACGCCTGTCGAAACACGACTGTGCGATTTCATGGTAAATGGAAGGTGAAGATGGGTCCGGTTGGACACACACTCGTTGCTTTTAGTGTTGCCTGACGGCGCTGATCTCTTGCGGTTGCACGGCGACGATCTTTGGCGTTGGGCGTCGTGCTGATCGACATTGCAGATCTTTCAGCCTGAGACGATTCGGAGGAGAAAAATGCCGCTCTATGCGATCGATGGAAAAGCCCCCGGTTTCGAGGACGCCGACAGCAACTGGATCGCGCCCGACGCTACCCTGATCGGCGACATACAGATCGGCCGCAACGCGGGCTTCTGGTTCGGCGTCGTCATCCGCGGCGACGACGAGCCGATCATCATCGGCGCCGATACCAATGTGCAGGAACACACGGTCATGCATACCGATGTCGGTTTTCCCCTGACCATCGGGCAAGGCTGCACGATCGGCCATCGCGCCTTGCTGCATGGCTGCACGATCGGCGACAACAGCCTGATCGGCATGGGCGCCATCGTGCTGAACGGCGCGAAGATCGGCAGGAATTCGCTGGTCGGCGCCGGCGCCCTGGTCACCGAAGGCAAGGAATTCCCCGACAATTCGCTGATCATCGGCTCGCCCGCCCGCTTCGTGCGAACACTGGACGATGCCGCGGTCGCAAGCCTGCGCGCTTCGGCCGCGCACTACGTCGCCAACGGCAAACGCTTCAAGGGGGGGCTGACGAAGACCTGAGGCCAGCCTTGTCAAATCTTCGGCTATATGGTTCACCGGCATCGTCGCCCAGCTCACCGTCCATTGGAGCCGCGCCTGGTCATTGCATCGCGCAGCAACGAAGCGCCGGCTTCAAAGCCGGCATTGTCGGCGTCCTCGAGGGCTGTCGTATAGTCGTCGATGCGGGTTTCGAGCGATGGGTCGGCGCCCGCCGCCAACAGCAGGCGGATGGCATCGACGCTACGGATGGCGACCGCATAGTGAAGCGGCGTCCAGTCGTTTACGCCCCGCATGTTCAGGTCTGCGCCCCCATCGATCAGGGTTCGGACTATTTCCAGTCTGTCAGCCCGGTCGGCGGAGAGTGCCGCAATGATTGCCGGAAAACCGCCGTGGTGGTGATAGTTCGGGTCCGAGCCCGCATCCAGTAAGATCGAGATGAAAGCGGCGGGGCTCCAATAGATCGCATACTCCAGTGGATGCCCAAGGCCGAGTTCAAAGGGCATCTGCTCGTCGAACCAGCCGGGTGAGCCGCCGAGAGCCACACCGAGGGCCTCGAAGTCGCCCGCCTTGAACGCGTCGTCGATGGCCTTGAACAGGCGGTGGCGCTCGCATCGATCTTCCGGGATTTCCAACATCGCAGCGATCCGGAGGTTGAATTGGCCGCCATATTGCTCCCGCCCGGCGCTGTCTGAAAGACGTAATTCGGCAGCTGATACTTTGCGCCGCTGGTACGCCGAACTTACCGCATCGACATCAAGTTCGTGATCAGACCTGCCTTGATGTTGAGCACGGGTCGATCGACCTCCGGATGACCGATGTCGTTCAGCTGATCGGCCGTCAAGTCGGCCAGTGCCCTGCGTCTTGCGACGGTGCGCCGCCACCCCCTGAAGCCGGCAATCATCATTGCTGCGCCCTTCAGGCTAGGTCCAACCAAATGTCTTTTCGAGGTGCGGGCGGCGCGAGTTTGCGTGTCAGCCATTTTTAGTCTCCCATTTCGAGATTTGCGGATGAGAGCGTGCCATGCGGCTGTTTTCGGGCTGTTCGGCTGTGCGTGAAAAAACGGAAAAGCCCGACGAGCTGCCGTTAAATCGGTGTTAAATCCATCTGCCGGAATGCTATTCTGCCGCGGCGGTGAAAGTCTGGAGACGGATCTGTGCGCATCAGGTTGCTGGGCGGCCTCGAGATTACCTCCCCGGAGCGCCGGCCCGTCCGCTTCGCCACGCGCAAGACTTCGCTGCTTTTTGCTGCCTTGGTGCTGGCGGGCCGCCGCGGCCATCGTCGCGAGTTGCTTTCCGAAGCCTTTTGGCCGGGACGAAGTAATGGGCAGGCGCGCAATAGTTTGCGGCAAGCGCTGGTCGACATCCGGCGCTCGTTCCCGACCAGCAAGGATGCCACCGTCTACATCGACGGGGATCAGGAAGCCATCGCGCTGATTGCCGGTCCGGATGACGCGGACATTTCGATCTTCGACCGCAAACTGGAGGACGGCCGGGTGGCGGATCTCGCCTACGCCGCCGACCTCTACCGCGGTGGGGTGCTTGCAGGGGAAGCCATCCCTGAGGAACTGGATGAGTGGTTTGGACCCTATCTGGACAGGTATCAGCGCAAGGCGCTGCAGTTGGTCGATCGGCTGAGCCTCGCGCTGCCGATACCCGGCTCAGCGGAAGAGACGGCCTGCGAAGGGCTGGCAGAGAGATTGCTTGCCTCAGATCCTACCGCGGAGGCCGCCCATCGGGCGCTGATCCGGATCCACGCTCAACGCGGTCACGAAAACGCCGCCTTGCGCCAATTCGAGCTCTGTCGCAATGCCCTGAGAAAGCATCTGGATGCGGAGCCGGAGGCTGAGACAAGCTCGCTGGCGGCTTCTCTGCAATCCCGCGAACGAATTGGATATCAGCGGCCCGCGCCGAGCTCTGGCGTCGTGTCGCTGCCGCAGGTCCTGTCAGTCCCAGCGAGACACGACGATCGACCGTCGGTGGCAGTGTTGCCGTTTCAAAATCTGAGCGGTGATATGGAGCAGGAATATTTTGCCGACGGTATGGTGGAAGACATCGTCACCGCCCTGGCTCACTTTCGTCACCTGTTCGTAGTCGCACGGAATTCGAGCTTTGCCTACAAGGGACGCTCGATAGACATAAAGCAGGTCGGGCGTGAACTGGGCGTGCGCTATGTGGTCGAGGGAAGTGTGCGGAAAGCGGGTGAGCGCCTGCGCATCACCGGACAACTCCTCGACGCTTCGAGCGGCCTCCACCTGTGGGCTGACCGTTTTGAAGGTACTCTAGCCGAGGTTTTTGATTTTCAGGACCAGATCGCCTCGAGCATCGTCGGCGCGATCACCCCAAAGGTCGAGGAGGCGGAAATTGAGCGCGCCAAGCGCAAGCCGACTGAGGACCTCGACGCCTACGACTATTATCTGCGCGGGTTGGCGTCCCACGACCGAGCGGTCAACACCAAGGAAACCATGGATGACGCTCTGCGGTTCTTCATGAAGGCGATCGGCTGTGACCCGGTGTTCGCTGCCGCCTATGCCCGGGCGGCGCGCTGCTATGCGGCGCGAAAGAGCAACCGCTGGATGATCGATCGCTTAGAAGAGACTGCCGAGGCGACCCGACTGGCAAAGAGAGCGATCGAACTTGGATGGGACGATGCAATTGCCCTTTCGTACGGCGGATACGTGCTCGGCTATGTAGGCGGCGATGTGGAGGAAAGCGCGGCGTGCATCGAACGCGCGCTTGGCCTGAACCCGAACTTGGCTGCGGCGTGGGGTTACAGCGCGTGGGTTCAAGCGTGCTTAGGTGAGCCGGAGAAAGCCGTCGAGCGCGCCGCGCAGGCAATGCGCCTCAGTCCGTTGGATCCTCGCTTTTTTGTTTGGGAATTTTGCACCGCGCTCGCTCACTTTTGTGCCGGGCGCTACAACGATGCTGCTGAGTGGGCGAAAAGGTCTTTGCGTTCGCAACCAAACTACGCGAGTGCGACGCGTGTGGCGACGGCAAGTTACGTCTTGGCCGGTCGGCTTTCGGAAGCCGAGAAGATGATGGCTCGGCTGCGCGAACTCGACCCTACGTTGCGGCTTTCGAATCTCGCCGAGGTGCTGCCGCCGTTTTATCGACCGGACGATCGCAGCAGATATATCGAAGGACTTCGCAAGGCGGGCCTGCCCGATTAACGCCGTGTCAGCGTGAAGCGAGGCAAACGGCTTCGGCACCAGATGGCCGACGTACTGCCGATGGATGCTAACTATAAGGTGACGGTTGACCGTGGAGGCCTGTGACCTAGCTTAAAGCTTAGCCGGACCGTCCAGAGCCGGAAATGTTCGGATGGTGCGCTACCGTGGGAGAACTCTCGGGACGTTGAGATGCAGAGGTGCAAGTCGGCTTTTCAGAGCCTGTGCGCCCTTGGCGGCCGACAATCGGCGGCCACGGCCTGTCAAGTTTCGTTTCAAACAAAAGTCATCTGCGCCGGCACGCCTATCAACGCGCGACCGCCGCTCCGCCATGCAACAACAATTCGAGCACTGGAGGGACCTCGAAGCAAGTGACAGCTTCGAACGCGACCAAAGGCTTTAGCCAGCACCAAGGCGAGGGGCCAACACCGCTT
Organism: Mesorhizobium sp. WSM4815; assembly: GCF_055811575.1. NCBI lineage: Bacteria > Pseudomonadati > Pseudomonadota > Alphaproteobacteria > Hyphomicrobiales > Phyllobacteriaceae > Mesorhizobium > Mesorhizobium sp. WSM4815. Next base: position 352,466 of record NZ_JBVVQS010000098.1, read on the forward strand.
CACGATCTTAAGAACACACCCAAAACCGCACAGGCACGGCAATGTCAAATCCTCTTGCCGAAATTTACGCAAACGACGCAGATCTCGCCATCCTGGGCGGGATAGCAACATTTGCCTCGGTGGGCCTCTATCTTGTGCTCCGGCATATCCATATCGCGGTGCAACGGCGTCGCCTCAAATCAGATGTGAGCGAAGGCGGATCTGACCTCCCCGAGGAGGAGGAGGTTTCTTGGGATTGGGAAAGCCCGGTCGACCTTGCAACCGAGCCTGCTTCTTCTTCTCAGGTTGCCGTGCCCTCAGACACGGCAGACCTGGGTATTCGGCGTCAGGATGCCAATTGCCTTCGGTTCGGGGTGCGAATCGAGTATTTCGACGTGATCTCCGAAACTTTCGAGAGCTCGTCTGTGACCCGGACCAACGCTTTCGCTTCCGCGACGAACATAGCGCAATCCGGCCGACTTGCGACATCGATCAGAGAAATCGCTGGCTATGTTCATAGGCGGGTGGCGGCTGATGTTGCCGCTCTAAGTAATCCCGTGCTGAGGGCTCTGACCCGTATGCCGACGCAACTCGCCCTCGCGGAGAATCCCGACCCCACCACAGCGACGGCCTCACCTCCTCGCGTTCGCAGGCCGATCGGTCTTGTGCCCCGCTTTGGCGTCGCAGCAATCTGTCTGGCCGTGCCGCTTAGCTATGCGATGACGAGACAAAACTGGGTCGAAAGCGCCCCCGCCATTTCGCGGGTCCAGGGCAACGTCAATCCGGAGCTTTCGCGATCCTTCGAGCTTCCGGCGAGTGCTGCATTGGATGTGCGTAGGCCAGCCCAGGGAGACGAGCGCACGAGTGTCGAATTGCTCAGCCCGGATCTCACGGCTGCCCGGGCGCAAGTCGGAGCAGCTGGTGCTCAGGCAGCCGCAGCGAATGAATTGGACGGCCAGGAGCGCCGGGCGGCGGAAGGTGAGCGCGCCAGGAGCGCCGCTCTGCAGCGAGCGCTGCTCGAATCGCGCAAGGAGATCGACGCGCTGAGGACAAGCATGGCAGCCGCCGCCAAGGTACGCCAGGAGCAATTGCGCAACGAGCTCGCGGCAGCCCGTACAGCTGACGCATTGCGGCGCCTTGCGGGAGATGCCCGCACGATGCTGAGCGAGGCCACCAACTATGTCTTTACGGAGATGCCCGCTGCTCACCTGGAGCGTCAGCGAGCCGGATGGGTGGCGCGCGATCTATCGCGAGCGCAGGCGCAAATTGAGCGGCTTGAGACCGAGGCCGCCGAGGATCGCGCCAAGGCCAAGGCTTCGCTGGCGCAAGCGAGCGGAATGCTCGATGACGAACGCCGAAAGTCAGACGAACTTCGTGGCGAGCTCTCCAAAGTGAAACTGTCCAATGCTGCGCTCATGGAGCGCGCGGACGCGGCTGAGCAGGAATTGACCGGTGCCGTCACAGCGAGAGAACGAGTGGAGCAGACGGCAGCCGAGACGGAGCGGGCGCTGGCGCGACAACAGGCGGCAGCAGCGTCGACGCGTGAGGAGCTGAAAAAAGCTCGCCTCGAGCGCGACGCGGCTGAACAGGAACGAGCCAGGGCAGTCTCAGCGAGAAAGCGTGCCGAGCAGACTGCAACCGAGACATCGCAGGCTCTGGCAAGAGAACGCGCTGCAGCAGTCTCGACGGGGGAGGAGCTGAAAAAAACTCGCATCGAGCGCGACGCGGCTGAACAGGAACGAGCTAGAGCAGTCGCAGCGAGAGAACGAGTGGAGCAGACTGCAACCGAGACGGCGCATGCTCTGGCACGAGAACGCGCTGCGGCAGTCTCGACCAATGAGGACCTCGATAAAGCTCGCCTCGAGCGCGACGCCGCCCGAGCACTTTTGCTACAGGTCGCCAAGCTGAAGGAGGCTTTGGACAAGCAACGTGACGTCACTGTTTCTCTTTCCCGCGACCTGGCCGCCGCGCGCGCGGACAATGACAGGCTCAGGGCTGAGCGTCGCAGCGCCAAAATTGAGCCGCCGCTGAAGCGGCGCGCTGGCCGCGCAGCCGCCGCTGCCGGCGGGGTGAAGGCTGTCAGCCAGAAGACTGCACGCAGCAAGGCTCGCGACCCGGCGCGGATTGCGGGGGTGCGTTCTCTCACACTTCCCTATCCCCTCAGGCCAAGACAGGCGACATTGGAGTGATTTCCAAAACGACTGCGCGGTCCTCCTGTTGAAGGCCCAAGCTCTTTGAGATCATTGCGACACGTGTGTATTGCGAGAGTAGACTAGGATGAATCGAATCACCCCATTCGAATTCATTCTGCTCTCGTCGGCGAATAGTTCTGCGCGATACGCTATGTCAGCCCGATCACACTGCCTGTAGCATTCAATTCGCATTTGATCGGCGCCTGCCGCGTCTCCACGTTGCCTTGCCGTCCATAGTCGATGCTGACCTCGACGGGAGCTGAGATCGTATCCGGGCTCAACCGACGTATGGAACCTGCGCTGCTGACGCGCACACTGGTCGCGCCAAACGGGGCGGCGGCCGACTCGATCGCATCACGGCAGGCGCGAACGACTTCATCCGGGACGCCCGGCAGCACCTTGATTGGACTGACCGTCGATGGACTGTTGCTGGCGCTGGGAGGCTGAAGGCTGGACGGAAGGTCGAGCGACCGTCCACTTGCGGACCGGGCGACACTGGCGGCAGTGGCGGCCGTGGTTGCCGCAACTGCCGCCGTTGCAGTGGTGCTGGTCCCATCGTCATCCACCGGTGACCTGCTGCTGGAGCCGCTGGGTCCTTTGTGCGCGCCGTCTTTGCGGCCTTCACCGTGATGGCTGGCAGCGCTATTGCCTCCGCCACCATGGTTGCCACCGCTATTGCCTCCGCCGCGCTCGCCGCCGGCGGCAGCTCCTGCGCAAGCTACCGCGATCGAGCAAGCGAATGCGAAATATGCCCAGCTGAATCCAGGGAATTGACGCACGACGACCTCCATAAGTGCGTCGGTCCCAACCGTCTTTCCGCGCCATGCAGTCAGAACGGCGCAACCGCCGCTGCCCCCAGGCAAAACTCGCGACCAAGGCGCCCACGGAGGGTAACTAGGGGATCAATCCGGTGTATCAAGGACGCGGTGCTTGGTATGGGCGTCGTCCTGGTTGCTGGCGGGAGGGGAGGCCACGATCTGACCCCGTCGCTGACATTCTGAGGTGCAGCCTAAGAGAAGGCACGCGTCAGTAGCCACGTTGGCTAGAAGAACTCACGCGCCGCCCGCGCATCCTGGCTGTCGTCGAGCTTACCGACAAGCTCGCCGTGAGGCGCGATAAATTCACGCGCTTTCTCGACATCTCCAAGGCTTCGAAGACAGCGAGCGAGTTCCACAGCGATACGCAGTTGGCCAATCGCGGAACGCTGCAAGGTAGCGACGTTCGCAGCCTTGTGGAGCATCTTCTCGATCTCGTCAGGTCCGCCACCGCTCTTTTCGCGGATACAGGCTTCGATCCTAAGTACTTCGGCGAGCTGGAAATAGGTTCCGTTGTAGCGGCCGAGCTCGAGGGCAGCTTCAACCGACTTGCGAGCGCTGTCCAGCCTGCCGCTGTCGCCCAGCGCTTCGGCGTAAAGGCCTATCAGATAGGGCAGCCCCATTTCAGCGCCGGTCCGGCGAATGGCAGATATAGCTTCCTCCATGCCGCGCAGGCCGGCCCCCCGTTCCCCAAGCCGGAATTGCCCCCATCCAACCTGGAACGCGGCTTGGCCGACAAGGAGCGGCAACTGGAACTTCTCTGCTATCTGCAACTCGCTTTCCGCCGCCCGAAGCGCGGCCTCAGGCTCCCCCGCGAACATATGGAGGTAGCTGGTCCCCCAATACGCAAGCGCCATGCTCAGCGGATGCTCGAAACGTCCGGCGAGCCCGGTTGCGTCTTCGCACCGTAGCCTTGCCTTATCCGGCTCGCCGGCCAGCCAGGCTGACAATCCCGAGAAGCAGCGGCAGCAGACGCCCGGGTCATGACCGGAGTACTTGTACGTCAGATAATGATCGCGGTCGGGGTGGTAGAGGCCGATGGCGCGTTCCGCATGGTTCTGGGCCGCCGCGGTCTCCCCAAGGAAGAAATTGTTTGTCCAGAACATGTGCTCGGTCTCGATCGCGAGACCGGGATCGCTGTCGTCCTTAGCCATGCCAGCCCATCGGCAGGCCAGTTCCTGCGCCGCTGCCGGCTTACCGCTAAGCATGTAGTATTGGGCTCTCCCGCGCAGCGCGCTGAACAGACGCGCCTGGTCGCCGATCTTACTGCAAAGTTCCTCGGCGCGCTCGAACGCGGCGAGCACTTCGGTCGCACCCCAGCCACGGGCCGCCATGAGGGCCACGCCCCTCGCGAGCTGGAACTCGATCTCTTGCTCATCGGCGTCGGCGACATCGTTGCTCCTCAGCAGCCTGACCCCAAGGTCCAGTTGCTCAAGTGCACTGACGTACGCCGACCGCCTGATCGCCTTGCGAGCCGAGATCAGAAGATAGCCGACGGCTTCGACCCAGAGGTGAGCCTGTTGCGCGTGTCTGGCCAGGCGTTCGCTGTGCTCGTCAAGCCGGTCCGCGTAATGGGCCTTCAATTCGGCAAGCGCAGTCCTGTGGAGCTCAATGAGCGCCGACGATACGATACGTCCGGACACAGCAGTTCGGATGAGGACGTGCTTGAAGCGGACGAAAGCCTCGGGAAAAACCTGAAGCTCCACTAGGAGATCGGCCTTCTTCAAATTCTGGAGGGCGGCATCGAAGCGCAGGCTCGACAGCGTCGCCATCCTTCGTAGCAAGGGCACCGGAATCTCTCCGCCGAAGATCGAGGCGACCTCGGCTACCCGCTTCGAATCCTTGTCGAGACGTTCGAAGCGAGCGTCGACAATCGTCTGGATACTCGCCGAAACGACGATCTCGTCGACCTCGCCAGAAGGCCGGTAGCGGCCCGGCTGCCCTTCCAGCTTGCCGGTCTCGGCGAGAGCGCGGACGGTCTCTTCCAGGAACAATGCATTGCCTTTGCACGCATCCCCGACTGCACCGCGGAGCTGCGCCAGCTCAGGGTCCCTGCCAACCAGGTAGTCAAGAAATGCTGCTGCTTCGGCCGTATTGAACGCCGGCAGGCGGATTTCGGAAGGTCCTGCAGCGGCGAAGGCACCGCGATCGTATTCGGGTCGACAGGTCAGGATAAGCAGACAGCGGACAGTGGGCAGTGCCTGCGCCAGCCGCACCAGGACCCCCTCACTCTCGGCGTCTATCCAATGAAGGTCCTCGACTAGGAGAACGACGGGCTTCTCGCGGCCAAGGAAGAGCAGAAGCCCAACCGCTGCTTCCTGCATGCGCCGGGATCGCTCCTGGCCAGAAATGATAGCCCAGTTCGGATCCTGAACGGGCAGTTCCATGACTGCCATGATCGGATCGAGGAGCCGCTCATCGAAGCCTAGCGCGCTTTGCGCGGCCAGTACCTTTTCGATTGCGATTGGCGGCGCTTCGGTGTCGCCCACGCCGAACAGGGTTTGCAGCAGTTTCCGAATTACGACGAAGCCGCTGCGCAGGTCCGTTTCGAGCGCGCCGACCTCCAGATTCTCAGCATCATCGTGAGGGATGGCCCCAACGAATTCATGCGTGACACGCGACTTGCCGTGACCGGGATCGCCGACCACGAAAACCGTCTGACCTTCGCCGTCGAAGACGTCATGCCAGGCCTTGTTCAGAATCTGCAGTTGCATCTCGCGGCCGACGAACGGCGACAGCTGCGTTTCGGCGCGCAACTGCCAGCGCGAGCGGCCCCGCCTGATCTCGATCACTTCAAAGAGCCGCTGGTTCTTCGGGTATTCCGACAGAAGTGGCGCTGCCAGCGCTTCCATACTGACGAAGCCGCCAGCCGATGACCGGGTCCTGGCGGTTGCCACCACGAGATGGCGCCCCAACGCCGGGCTCAGCGTATGGGCCACGGACACCGGCCCGCCCCGCACCTCCAAAGCCCGGTCACGTGCCGGGCTGACGATCACGATGCCTGTGTCCAGGGCAGCACGAACGCCGGTCATCCAATCGCCATGGCGCAGCGCGAGCTCGCGCAGCGCGAGTGCGGTCCGGCAGGCAAGTGCAGCATGTCCTTCGAGCGGCTCAGGCGCGCCAAACGACGCGACGAGCTCGTTCTCGGAAATCGTCAGAACCGTTCCTCCGTTGTCGCGCACGAGTGCGGTGGCCTGCATGAGGAAGGGGTCGACCCGCTCCAGCGCGACATCGGGAGGCAGGTTCTCCATCACCGGTTCGGCGTATTGGAAATCGGCGCACAGGATCGTTGCCTGTCGCCGGGTCCTCGGGTCGACCGCAACGACCGTTTGCGCCTGAAGCGCCTCGTTGGCAAATGTCGACGCCTCGAGAATGAAGTTGCGGAACGCGGGTTCCTCGGCAAGAAGGATGTGATTGGCGCTTTCCAGTTCGACGAAGCGGGCACCAGTTATCGATCTGGCGAGCTCCAAACCTTCCGAGAAAGGCGCGACCCGGTCGCCGTTGGCATGCAGCACGAGCGCTGGCACATGCAGCCGTTCAAGCGATCGCGATATGTCAATGTCGGCAAAGACATAGCTCAACCGCATCGCGTTTTCCGGCGTGAGTGTCCGGCGCTGCAGCTCATTGAACCAATCCATCTGCACGCGATTGGCGCCCGGTATAAACAGGTTGGTGAACATTTGGCGGAACAATGGGTCGTCCCGACCCCAGCCCTGACGCATCAACGCCGAGATTGCTTCGCGTCTGACGATCTCCGCCGCATTTCCGCGCGCTCGCCATCCACGAACATATCCCCCCCAAATCAAGAGACCCGCGACCCTCTCGGGATGGCGAATGGCGTATTCGACAGAGAGAGCACAGCCTTGCGATATTCCAAGGAGGACGAAACGGTTGAGGCCCACGGCCTCTACGACGCATTCGAGATCGTCGACGAATGCATCGAAAGCCACATCCTCACAGACTGTGTCGGAAAGGCCGTTCAGGCGCCCGTCGTAGCGTACAAGCGTGAAGCCGCTGGACAGCCCGTCGATCCAATGTCCCCAAACTGGGCTTTCCCAATCGAAGTCGAGATGGGACATCCAGTGCGAGGCACGCACGATCGCTGGCCCGGATCCGCTGATGACATAGGCGATCCGGGTGCCATCGCGGGCATTGACGTAGCGTATCTGCTGCTTACCTGACGAAACCTTCGTCAAAGGCGACGAGACAGGTTCGGGCACGGGGCCCGCCAGCGGAGGTTCGGGGGCCGGCCGGCTAACAGGTCCAGCCGTCGTGCCACTTCGGATCGGGGCAGCGGCGACGGTCAGTCGAGCCTGATCGTTAATGCGGGCGATCTCGTCTGCTAGATCATTGTCCGGAAGAAGTGACTGCAGCGTGTGCACGTGGGGAAGCGCCCGCTCAGGCTCGTCGCCCAGGCGATCGATCAGGGCGCGTAGCGCCTTCAGGTGCAGAATCTCGGTCTCGTTCGAACAATAGACGCGCCAAGCCTCGAACGCCTGGCAGCGCGGCAGATAGAGGTCCGACAAGAACGGGCCGGCGAAAGCCGCAGCGATCGATTCCAGACGCTCTGTAGGCAGCGAACCAACCGCATCGGCCGACAGGCCCCTGATCAGATCGTAGTCGAGCCAGATCGATCCCGGCTTCAGTTGGACCACGTTGCGATCGGCCGCAAGCCGGGTCTCGCCGTCGGCATTTAAGATCCGGCGCAGCTTCGAAAGGCTCCAACGCAGCGCGCCCCGAGGATCATCAGGGACGTCCCAAAACATCTCACAAAGCCACTCGCGGCGCTGCTGCTTTTGCTGCACGGCCAGATAGGCGAGTAACGCCCGCGTCTTGCGCGATTGCGTTAGGGCCACAGGCTCGCCGTCACGGCGAACCGTGAGGTCGCCAAAGACCCTTACTTCGAAGGCCGAGCTCAATCCGGTTGTCCTAACCGTATGGTCGGCCTTACATTAGCGACGAAGCATTTGGGTTCGCAACACCCAAACCGATGGCGGACGTGTCTTCACGCCCGCCATCGCATTTGACCCGTACTCCGTCACCGGACCTCAGCCCTGCGAGCGATCTCGCAAAGGCGTCTGAAGTTAATCACGCGGTCGAGATGCTCCCGGACTGCCTCGAGCGGCGGACCTTTGCGGATGTCTTTCCACAGAGTGGATGTCGGGGTTGCATAGATACCGAATGAGATGTTCATAAAGTTGGCTCCTTGGTTTGCAGCGGACCATTCCGCTAAGTTCCTCGAACATGCGTTCTGCCCGTTGGAGACAGCGTGTGGGAGAGCATGGAAATGCGGAGCCGCCCGGCAGCCTATGGCGGCTTAATCGAGCGGCACAGTGTAGGTTGTTGCCGTGCCGGACAGGCAAATCTCGCCTGCCGAGTTTGCGACGGTGGTTGACAGCGTGCAGATCGGCTTGTCTTCCCGCACGCTAAGCACCTCCGCGCGTGCGACGATCTCCTCGCCGATACCGACAGCCTTGAGGAACTTCCACTCGACGCCAAGAAAGACGCTGCCGGGTCCCGGTAAGTCCTCGGCCACCAGCGCATTGAGAAGGCCGGAAGTGACACCGCCCTGAACTATGAGACGGCCGAATACGGTGCGGGCGGATAGGGCATCATCGTAGTGGAGTGGGTTTTTGTCGCCGGTCATGTCGCTGAACGCAATGATGTCGCTAGCACGAGTGATGCGCCTTCGCTCTGCACTGGCCCCGACTTCCGGTTGTCCGAACCGGACCCCGGACCATCCGGATCGTATGGTCGTTTGCATAGCCTTGCTCCTTGTTTTGTGTTTCAGATTGCCTCTAGCTGCGACGTCACTAGCCCTTGCGGCAGAGGCGGAACCTCGCGATCGCGCGCCGCCCGGGCCAAGAGCACAGCGACTTCGGATTTCATCGCCTCGCTGAAGCGCTTGTGGCGTTCAGGTAGCTCTTCGAGGGACCAGTCGAAGGCACTGATGGCGTCCGTGGTCTCAAGGATGGGCAGCGCGAGGCTGTCGCGTACTTCCTGGAACTCCCGCAATGCGGACTCGCGACAGGAAAGTATTGCCGTCGCGGCCCCTTCGGCATCACGCAGGGCGTCGGAAATACCATGCGAGGTCAGCGGATCGCGGAAGAAGCCGGCATCGCCGACCAGCATCCAGCCAGGGCCGTATGCCTGCCGCAATCGGCCGGGCGTGCCGCGGAAGGCCTTCAGACGTTCGCCACCATTGCCGAAGACCCGCGATCCCAATCCGGGTGCCAGTGCTGCCAGGGCAAGCTGTGCGGCGGAAAGATCGAAGCGGAACTTCGCGTCAAACCGCTCGGTCGGAACGGATGCGACGATACAGGCAAGCCCGTCATTCGTCGGTATCACGCCGCCGGATAAGTTCCGGCCGAAATACCAGTGGTATCCCGAGAACGCCGGCGCGGGGGCGTAGTCGAAGACATGTGCCACCGAGCACCGCCCCTGCACCAGCATCCGTGCCTCGACCTTGCGAGCGACAAACGAGCCGAGCCCGTCTGCTCCAACCACGATATCGGCGCTTATCTCGCGAGTTTGGCCGCCGGCATCTCTCAATGTGACGCCGCGAACACGGCGATGTGCGTCGAACATGAGATCATGGACCGGAGTATCGTGCATAATCGTGGCTCCAGCGGCTCGTGCTGCATCGACCAACATGCGATCAAGCACCGTGCGGCGTGGAGCGATCAGGCCCGGAATATCTGGCTCGGGCCGAATGGGCACCGTGACCTCCTGCTCGCCATAGTGAAAAGTGGTAGACCTGATCACCGGCGCACCGCTTTGGATCAACGGTTGGAGCAGGCCCCAACGCGAAAGCTGCATGACGGCTGGTCGCATCAGCGCGTGTGTAGACAGCGTGTCAGATCCATAGGACTGGCGGTCGACTGCCAGCACCCGCAATCCTGCCCGGGAGAGCAGCATTGCCGTCGAGGCTCCGGCGCAGCGCGCGCCGACGATGATGGCGTCGTAGTGAGAATGTGCGGGGACGACATTGGAAAGCATCGGAATGTCCTTATGCTGCCTTGAGGCCGCTCTGACCGAGGTAGTGTGAGACATGGTCGGCGATCGCTTGCGCGTCCGGCCCAACGCCTCCAATGAAATTGGAATCGCGCTTGCGCAGAAAGCGAAAGCCAAGCGCATAGAGGCCGGCGACGGTCGTTATCCCGCCCTTGTGGCCCAGTTCGCCATCGGTGGTGATGACGGGCAGTTTCAGCCATGAAAACGAGCGGCTGTAGCCGGTCGCCGATATGATGGTGCCGATGTCGTCGTTCGCGAACGACAGGCGCTTGAGGCAATTCGTCGGCAGCTCGATCGGGGCGGGGGCGCCGGCCATGGATTTGTGACCCGCGAACTGGTCGACCTGGCGAAGGAGCCGGTCCTGCTTGGCGTCCGCCGCCGTGATGCTATCTTTGAGATCATCGGCAAAGCCAATTGTCCCGTTCGAGATGCCTTTCAACCGCCCGGTGAGTTCGACTCCGATGCCCTGAAGGGTCGCCAGATCGACATTGGAGCGATCCGCCCGACCGGCAAGTTGAAGTGAAGGCTGTCGTCTGGCGCTGTCGGGATCTGTCAAATCGTCCAGCCGCTGGGACATGAATCCCATATGGTAGAGCCACCAGAAGATATCCTTGTCTCGCCAGATGCGCGGCAAACGCGTGTGCTTGCCGACGGACAGGATTACGCGTCTGCCACTGCGTCGCAGCTCGTCGGCAATCTGGACGCCCGACGACGATGCGCCGACAACCAGCACGCCGCCTGACGCAAGCTGGTCGGGACTTCGGTACTGCGAAGCGTGGATGCTGACCGGTTGGTCCGCGCTGGTATGCAGGGGGAAGGGCATGCTCGGCACGTCGCAATGACCAGTGGCCACAACGACGACTTTCGCCGACCAGTCGCCGGCGGTCGTCAGCAGCCTGAAGCCCTGCCCATCCTGTTCGCACGACAAGACATCGACGTACGAGCGCACCGGCGCTTGCGATCGATGGGCATAGCCAACCAGGGTTTCCACAAACGCGTCGCGGCTCATGTAGCCGTCGGGTTCGGAGCCACAATATGGGGAGCCTGGCAGCGCGTTCAGCCAATTGGGCGTCAAAAGGCGGAGCGAACGCCATGTCGAGGACCGCCACCGTTCGCCAATGCGCCCGCGTTCCAGAATGACATGCGAGATCCCACCTTTTCGAAGGCAATGGCTCAAGGCGATGCCCGCCTGGCCAGCGCCGACGATGACAACGTCAGCCTGTTCCATATTGTTTCCATCAATTTTGGAGGGCGACGGTTCAGACACCCGTCCGAACCGCCTTGCCGAGTGGATCACTGAATGGTTTTGACACCGACCGAAACGGAAACACCGTTCGTCAGCATGTCGAAGACCGCGGACCGTGCCCGTGTCTGCTCGACCAATTGCTGGAGCTTCTCGGACGGCGCATCGCCCTCGATTTCGAACGCCACCGTGATGTTGTGAAAGCCGTTTCGGACCTCGTCGGAAATCCCGAGGATGCCGCGCAGATCGATGTCGCCATCGACCGAGCACTGCACCTTGGTCAGCTTGATGCCGCGCGCCGCGGCGATGTTGGCGACGCCCGCCATCAGGCAGCTGGCGAGCGCATGCAGCAGCCATTCGACCGGGGTGGGGCCGTGATCGGCGCCGCACAGCACGGCCGGGTGGTCACTGTCGGCGTAATAGGCTTTGGCATGCTTCTGTTCCTGGCCGGCGCCGTGGAAGCCGAGCATGACGCTCTTGCTGTGGGTGCCTTCGACCCACTCGTTGTGGACGCGGAACTGGAACTTGGCCAATTCAGGCTGGCCGGCGACAAAGTTGATCGTTGCCAGAAGGTTCGGCGTGTCGACGCCGTTCAACGGTGGCCTTGAGGACTTGGTGGTGTGTTGCATCGTCTTCTCCAAGTGAATAGTGCGGCGAATTTGCCGGACCGCTTTCTTGTGACGGCGCTGCGTTTGAACGAGGGTGGTTGCGTTCGTGGAATTTGCCATGGAATTGCTGATCCACATGCTTCCACGCTACGAAACGATCTGCGAGACGTGGGCCTTGTTCAAAGCGCCAAAACCCTGGCGAGGTGATCGCCCAGGATTGCGCGGTTGAGTAATTCTTGTGTTGAAGGCCTTGCCCGACTTCGGGGCAACTCTCACGCCCGTCGAGCCGAGCCTGTTCAGCAGGCCGAGTCAATGTGGATCAGCATCATTCGCGTTCAAGCCACCGCGTTGAGCGCTGTTGGCAATTGTAAACCGCATTGACGTGACGTGATCGATCTCCGAGCGGCCGATGCACATGTCGTTGAGCAGATAAGTCGAGCGTTGACTGTAGCGCGACTCGCTCGCTGCGCATCTTCAATGCACGGAAGGCCAGGCGGATCGCGGATTTGGCGAAGCCGATAGCGTCGAGCCTGTCGCTCGAGGCGGAATAGTTTGCGTGATCGATATTGGTCGTTTTTTCTCCATCCTCGCGACGCGACCATTCGCGCCGTCAATTAGAGGAGGTTGCGATAAGACCAGGGGAGTGAGCGTTTGAGCCTCCGTCGAATTTTGGCCGAATTCGACGGAATGGATCCGTTAAACTGCGTATGCAACCACGGGAATCGACAGCCACTGTCAATCGCGGCCGCCGGGCTGGGCCACGGGCGCGTTTGGTTTCAAAGCGCGAACATCGCTAACTTAAGTGCCGATTGTTCCGGCATCGGATGCCTCACGCTGCGAGCTGATCCTCGCGAGCAGCCGCGATCATCACACTTGCGAGCAACGCATAGGCTGCCTCCCAAGCCTCGCCGACCGCCGGCGTGAAGGCCGTGCCGAGGCCCGCCGCCATCGTGTCGATGAGCGCTTGCCCGACGATCGGGTAATGATGCTCCTTGAAACCGCAAGCCCCATGACGCTTGGCGAGCTCGCGTACGGTCGGAAGGACGGTGTTGGCACGATCCAGTCCGCGCACGACGGAGCCCAGGCTCGCCATCAGCTCTGCGCCTTGCTTGGGCATGTCGCTCGCCAGAAACAGTGCGCGAAGATCCGAGTCGATCGCGAACACGCGTTCATAGAACAGAGCCGCGGCTGCCACGCGTATCGGGAGGACCTCGTGGAAACTATCCTGAACAAGTCGAATCTGGTCGGGTGTCATTGGCGACGCTCCTGCGCTCCTGGCCTGCCTGCGGCTCGACCATCCGCCCAAAACGTTTCGCATGCATGTCGTCCGGCGCGTCGATGTGTTTCAGGTGTGTCTCAATTGAGGTTCGGTTTGCGCTCAGTGTATTCAGATTCCTTCTGTGTCCTGACGGTGCCCGGAAACCTCTCAATGAAACCAAGCATCTAGGAAACATTCCCGAACAGTCCTCTGATCACAGATCACTCGATTTTTCATCGCCTGGTAGCTCACGGCCGAAGCTTATTGCGCCGCTGAATTTGTCGCAATCGGAGCAATGTCCGCACCGGTCGTCTCCCGCCATTCCCAACGCGCAAGTCGGATCGTCACCATCAGGATCCCAGTACCGCTTGAAAAAGTGGAGCCGGCCCGGGGACGGGGCCGGCTCCTAAACCCGGTCGTTGGGGACGGGGAGGTGGGGCTCGACCGGGTTTTTGCGTCGCGTCCTTAACGGACGCTGGCAACCGCGCCGGAGCGGCCGTCGTTGATCGTTACCCAAGCGCCAGAATTCTGGCTCGATTGGCGCTTCAGATAGGTGTAGTCGGTGTTGGTCCAGGACAGCACCCTGGTTTCGAGATTGTCGAGGATGAACTCTCCGAGGCTGGTGCGCACGGTCAGCACCGCGTGGCCGTCTCCGTTCGGCTGGCGCGCAACCGTCATCAGCAGGTCGCCGGCCGGAACGCCGATGTTCATCAGCGCACGGCGCTTTTCCAGCGCATAGTCCTCGCAGTCGCCGAATTCGCTGTTGGAATAGGACCAGACCTCTTCCTTGCCCCACAGTTCCATATCGGTGCGCGGCGCGATTCTGCTGTTGACCGAATTGTTGATGCTCACGATCCTCGCCCACAGCTTGCGGGTCAGTTCGATCGGCGCCTGCTTCGGCGTCCGCTGATTGCATTCCTGCGGGATCTTCTGGCAGAACTCGTAATGGCCGACCGGCTGTGTGGTGCGGCTGCCGGTGTGCATGAAGGCAGGTCCTGCTGCATACGCTGTTCCCCAGGCGGTAAGCTGCGTCGCCATTGCCAAGAGCAACAGCTTGCCCCTCGTCTTCTTCATCGTCCAGTCTCCCCGTTTGAGGAGACAATGACACGATTGGATTTATTCGACGCAAAGGCTCGAAGTAGACATTAAGTAAAACGCCCATAGAATAAACATAAAATTTGAATCATTTCAGTATAAAACTGTTGAGGTGGTTTTCGCCGGGATCACATCGGCGCGGCGCGGCGCCTTGGCGCGGCATCGGTGGCAGGCGGCGTTGACCGGCGCTCCAACAAAAAGCCGGCCGAAATGGGCCGGTCGATTGCGGGAGTGTGCGCTGTTTGTCAGGTGCCGGATGCGTTGAATTCGGAATCGAGCGTTTCCGCCCGCTGGATGACCGCGAACTCGATGGCGATGCCGTCCTCGAAATGGCGCACCACCTGGCCGCGCATGGTGCCCAGCATGACCTGGATGCCGATTGCCGGCTTGACGTCGATCTCGACCGCGGCGCCCGAAAGCGACAGGTCGATGATGCGGCACTGGTACTGGCGCCCGTCGCCGAGCTGAAGCACGCTGGTCGGATTGCGCGGCGCCACGCGTTCGTGGCGACGGTCTTCCGGCAGATCGAGCTCGTGCTTGTTGGCAAGCCAGGTCAATTGCGCTGCAAGCTTGTCCTTCTTGCGTTCCGACGCGATGACCGTCATCGCGAAACCGTCCTGCAGGATGCGGGTGACGACGCCTTCGATGCGGCCGATGTGATCGATATAGGCGATGACTTTCTCGCCCGGCATGCCGATGCGCTCGGTGCGAAGCGCTACATTGCCCGGCGACATGTCGACCACCTGGCACGGATGTTCGGTGCGATCCTCCAGCATGAAGCGTCCATAGATCTTCACGCGGACGCGCTGAAAGTTGCGCCTTTCAGCTTGGGACGGCGCGGTGTCGACCGCCGCTGACCTCATGACTGCCTACACCCCGTTTGGCATTCCGCGCGTTGATGCGAGGAACTTCGCCGGAAAGCTACAGCGAAGCGGGTTAACAAAGGGGAAAGCCTGACGCCGCTACTTTAGGGTTTTGGATTATTCCCCGCGCCCGCCGTCGAATACGACCAGGTGACGGATGCGGCGGGCCTGGCCGAGCGCCGAAATCGTCTGGGACGGATCGAGTTCCGACGGGACAAGCGAGGGAACGTCGATGGCCGGCCGGTTCTTGAGGAATAACGGTTCCTTCTCCGGATCGACGAGACGGATCGAATCGATCAGGGCGTCGGCGATCGGATCCGCGCCCAGCCAGAAGGGTTTTTCAGCGGCGCTTATCACGCCGAGGCAGCGCGGATTGTCGACGCCGCCGTCGAGCGGCAGGGCGAGCAGCTCGAACTTGCTGGAACGGTCGGTGCGGCTGAAAGCTTCATAGGTGATGAGCACGACGGATTTTTGATCGAAGACGCCCTGGATAAGTTTCGAGATAAGCCGCTGGTCCTTCTCGCGCCACAGCGAGGGAAAGGAAAACCCCTTGAGTTCACGGCCATAGACCGCGCAAAGCCTGGTGCCGGCGAGCCGGAATACCGCTTCGCCGCGCGTATCCTTTTCCAGGATGAATGTGTCGGCCAGCAGCGACTTGATATCGGCCGGCTCGACTTCCGAACGCTTCGGGGCAGGGCGCCCGTCACGCAGCCGGTTCCAATAATGGAACAGCGTGATCGATCCGTTCTGGTTCATGTTATGCTGCTCCGCGCAATCTGTCGTCTGATGTCCCATCGGTGAACAGAAGGGCGCCCTCCGAGGACCTACATGCGTTGCGGAGCAGGATGCGTGCCAGCATCGTTAACACTTGTTCACGGGTCGGGGCCGTTAAGGTTAACAAGTGGTTTACGTTGCGCTCCGCCCAGGCCCGTGGCACGTTAAAACCACTCCAGAAGCGGTCGTTTCGCAGCGATCGGCAGCATTTCAGTCAAGAGTTTGGGGGAGCATGGGGGCTCGACCAGCCGTTCAAGGGCAACCTTGGACGGCTTCTTTTTAATTCGCGCCAATTTTGATTCGCGCCGTTTTGATTTGCGTGGGGCGATTCGCCCTTTGTGAATCGGGTGACCGTGATCTACATGCTCGCCAAGTCGAAACCAGCGACTGAGTGCGAGCCATATGAGCGAACCAGCAAGCCCCTCGGAAATCGAACAGGGCGAGGGCGGACCTGTCGGCCACGAGCACGAGCCGGAGCCGCGTCGCGAGCCGGTGTTCAACATGCCGTCCGTCGTGCTGGCGCTGATCGGCATCTGCGTCGTCGTTCACCTGATCCGGTTCTACTGGCTCACCGACGACCAGGATTTCTCCCTGCTGATCCGGACCGCCTTCATTCCGATCCGCTACTCCGGTCGCTTCGACCTCGATTTCTACGCGTTTTCGAGCCCCTTCACCTATGCCTTCCTGCATGGCGGCTTTGCGCATCTTGCCGTCAACATGGTGTGGCTGGCGGCTTTCGGCTCACCGCTGGCGAACCGCTTCGGCGCGCTTCGTTTCAGCCTGTTCTTCGCCGCGACGGGGCTGGCGGCGGTATTTTTGTTCTGGGCCGTGCACCCGCTCGGCCAGACGCCGCTGGTCGGCGCATCGGGGGCGATTTCAGGCATGATGGGGGCCGCCGCGCGCTTCGGCTTCCGCACCGACCGCTCGTCCGGCAAAGCCGCTTTCGCCGGCGCGCCGCTGCCGATGGCGGCGGTGTTCCGCTCGCGCGGCGTTGTGACTTTTCTTGCCATCTGGATGGTGATCAATCTCGCCACCGGCCTCGTTGCCTTCGCGCCCGGCATCGACAGCCAGATCGCCTGGGAGCCTCATATTGGCGGTTTCGTCGCCGGCTTCTTCGGCCTGCGGGCTTTCGATCGGCGGCAGCAGGCGGACGAGTTCAGCGCCTGAGCCTCGCCGCACTTGAAAACCAATCGATCGCGGCGCACGATGTCTGGCACTAGGGAAAGCCGGTCAGGGCAGGAACCGGCAAGGTAAACTGAGGAGGACGCCATGACTGTTAAGGCAATTCTCGAGCAGAAGGGCCACGACGTGTTGACGCTCGGGCCGAACGAAAAGCTGAGCGAGGCCATTCGCATCCTGGCCGAGCACAGGATCGGTGCGCTGGTCATCACCAATGGCGATCACAAGATCGTCGGCATTCTTTCCGAGCGCGACGTCGTCCGTGTCCTCGCCAGGGAAGGGGCCGCCGCTTTGGACATCGCGGTGCGTTCGGCGATGACCCCCAAGGTGAAGATCTGCAATGAGAACCACACAGTCAACGAGGTCATGGAGATCATGACCAGTGGCCGTTTCCGCCATCTGCCGGTCGAGAAGGACGGCCTGCTCGACGGCATCGTGTCGATCGGCGACGTGGTCAAGCGGCGCATCGAGGATGTCGAGCGCGAGGCCGCGGAGATCAGGGCCTATATCGCGACGGCCTGAGCTCGCCAGCAAGTTTTGTCGAAGTCGGCGCCGCCCCTCATCGCCCTGCCGGGCACTTCTCCCCGTATAGTGACGGGGAGAAGGGGCCGGCCGCAGCCTTGGCGGCTTTTCTTGCTACAATGGAGATTGGCGAAATCGTTGATGCGGGCGCCCCTCTCCCCGTCACTATACGGGGAGAGGATGCCGGCAGGCAGGTGAGGGGCAGCGCAAACGTTTTCGATAACGGTTGCCCCTACCAGCCGGCGGCTTCACGCTTGTCTCCTTCTGCGGTTTGCATTAGCGGATGACTTCACCTTAAACGTCGAATTCACGTGAATTCCGTCACCGATAACGCGCAGGCCACCATGACCCTCATCGACACCCGCACACCCGACGCCAAGCGCCTGATATCAGGCGCCACCGGCGACTGGGAGATCATCATCGGCCTCGAGGTCCATGCGCAGGTGACCTCGCAAGCAAAACTGTTCTCCGGCGCCTCGACGGCGTTCGGTGCGCCGCCCAACGCCAATGTCAGCCTCGTCGATGCGGCGATGCCGGGCATGCTGCCGGTCATCAACGAGGAATGCGTCAAGCAGGCGATCCGCACCGGCCTCGGGCTGAAGGCCGAGATCAACCACAAATCGGTCTTCGACCGGAAAAACTATTTTTATCCCGATCTGCCGCAGGGCTATCAGATTTCACAGTTCAAGCAGCCGATCGTCGGCGAGGGCAAGGTGATCGTCTCCGTCGGTCCCGACCGGCAGGGCGAGTTCGAGGACATCGAGGTCGGCATCGAGCGCCTGCATCTGGAGCAGGATGCCGGCAAGTCGATGCACGACCAGCATGCGACGATGTCCTATGTCGACCTCAACCGCTCCGGCGTGGCGCTGATGGAGATCGTCTCCAAGCCCGACATGCGATCCGCCGACGAGGCCAAGGCCTATGTCACCAAGCTGCGCACCATCGTGCGATACCTCGGCACCTGCGACGGCAACATGGACGAAGGCTCGCTGCGCGCCGATGTCAACGTCTCGGTGCGCCGGCCCGGCGGCGAATTCGGCACGCGCTGCGAGATCAAGAACGTCAACTCGATCCGTTTCATCGGCCAGGCCATCGACTACGAGGCGCGCCGCCAGATCGCCATCATAGAGGACGGCGGCAAGATCGACCAGGAAACACGGCTGTTCGACCCCAACAAGGGCGAGACGCGCTCGATGCGTTCCAAGGAAGAAGCGCACGACTACCGCTATTTCCCGGATCCCGACCTGTTGCCGCTGGAGTTCGACCAGGCCTATGTCGATGCGCTGGCAAAGGATCTGCCTGAACTGCCCGACGCCAAGAAGGCGCGGCTGATCTCCTCGCTCGGCCTGTCGACCTACGACGCCTCGATCCTGGTGTCGGAAAAGGCGGTCGCCGACTATTTCGAGAAGGTGGCCGCTGGTCGCGACGGCAAGCTTGCCGCCAACTGGGTCATCAACGATCTGCTCGGTGCCTTGAACCGAGCCGGCAAGGGTATTGAAAATGCTCCGGTTTCGCCCGATCAGCTCGGCGCGGTCATTGACCTGATAAAAGAGGGCACCATCTCCGGCAAGATCGCCAAGGATCTGTTCGAGATCGTCTGGAACGAAGGCGGCGATCCGCGCCAGTTGGTCGAAAGCCGCGGCATGAAACAGGTCACCGACACCGGCGCCATCGAAAAGGCGGTCGACGAGGTGATTTCAGCCAATCCGGACAAGGTCGAGCAGGCGCGCGCCAAGCCGAGCATGGCCGGCTGGTTCGTCGGCCAGGTGATGAAGGCGACTGGCGGCAAGGCCAACCCGCAGGCCGTCAACGACCTCGTCAAGGCCAAGCTCGGGATCGAATAGGATGATGTTCGTTCGCACCGCCGGGGAGCGCGATCTTGCCGCGGTCCGGGCGCTGCTGGTCGAAACGTGGCACGCCACCTACGACGCCATCTACGGTGCTGCCAAAGT
Organism: Mesorhizobium sp. WSM4815; assembly: GCF_055811575.1. Lineage (NCBI taxonomy): Bacteria > Pseudomonadati > Pseudomonadota > Alphaproteobacteria > Hyphomicrobiales > Phyllobacteriaceae > Mesorhizobium > Mesorhizobium sp. WSM4815. The sequence goes on from NZ_JBVVQS010000098.1 coordinate 371,960, forward strand.
CGCCGAGATAACAGATGAATGGCATTCGATCGCCTCGCTCAAGGCCCGGCTGACACGGCCGAACTCCGAGTTCCTGGTCGCAGACGACGGCAACCGCATTGGCGGCATGGCTTTCGCCGCAGCCACCACGGATGCGAAGATCGTCATGCTGAACCAGCTCTACGTGCATCCGGCCTGCCAGAGGCAAGGGATCGGCCAGGCGCTGCTGGAAGAGGTCGAGGCCAGCTTTCCCGAGGCGCGGACGCTGCGTGTCGAAGTGGAAGAGGCAAATGCTCCCGCCGTCGCCTTCTATCGCTCGAAAGGGTTTTTGCCGGCCGGGAACACTGCTGACTGTGGCGGTGGCTCAGGGCTGCCGGCGCTGATTTTGGAAAAGGCGATCGAATAGATTTGCCTGGCCTGACAGGTCGCAGTCAGTTGCGTTTTTACGGGCCTGCGCCGGTCGGTTGCGGGCTGAATTGCGGAATCGCGGTCCGCAAAAAACAAGCCCGCAGGTAGAAATTCACCAGTGGCTACGCTGAGGCAAAAAAGCATGGTGCGACGCACAAAAATATTGCAATGCACTGCAGATGCCGTAACGTCAGGTTCTAGATGAACGAGACGGCCTTTCTACAAAAGCCGCCCACCGCAAAGGATGGAAACTATGACCAAGACCGCTGATAAAACTGCTGAAAACGTTGAGAATGCAGAAGTCCAGACCGAGGTAACCGATCAGTTCCGCGCTGTCGCCGAAAAGGGCGTCGAGCAATCGAAAGAAGCCTTATCGAAATTGGCGACCGGCGCCGAGGCGACTCAGAAGGCTCTTGAGTCATCCTTCGAAACAGCCAAGACCGCTAGCAATGAGCTGTCGCTGAAGACGATCGCCGCTTTGCGCGCAAATGTTGAGGCCAGCTTTTCTCACCTCGAAGCCCTGGTTACCGTGAAATCGCCCTCCGAGTTCGTCGAACTGCAGACAGACTTCTTGCGCAAGCAGGTGGAAAAGACCGTCGAGCAGAGCAAGGAGCTTCAGGCGGCGGCGACGAAAGCCGCCGAAGACGTATCCAAGCCGATCAAGGATGTCTACGAGAAGGCGATGAAGGATCTCAAGGTCGCCTGATTGGCCCTAAGGCATGTCGCGCAAAAGCACGCCCTCGGGCTTGAACCGAGGGTGCAAAGCAGTTTTGCAATAACGACATGCATCAAAGCAACAACTTGAAGCGCGTCGCATGAATCCATCCAAACGGCACGCGCTTCAGGCGGAGGGAACTTCCACATTGTCGATCAGTCGGGTCTTGCCCAGCCAGGCGGCTGCGAGCAGGCGTCCGTCGCGGTTTGGCCGCCACGGGGCGAGCGTCAGGCTCTCGCGCGCCGCGACATAGTCGACTTTGTCGAAGCCAGCCTCGACCAGCGCGCGGCTGGCCTCGGCGGTCGCACTGTCTTTATCCGCGCCTGCCGCGAGTGCCGCCGCCGTTCGGCGCAAGATGGCGTTGAGCTGGCGCGCCACCGCGAGCTCGGTTTCGCCGAGATAGGCGTTGCGTGACGACATGGCGAGCCCATGCGCGTCGCGTATTGTTGGCGCGCCGATGATGTCCACCGGCAGATCAAGATCGCTGCAGAGCTGCCTGACGACGCAAAGCTGCTGATAATCCTTTTCGCCAAAGACCGCGCAGTCGGGCGACGCCTGCAGGAAGAGCTTTGCCACGACGGTTGCGACGCCGTCGAAGAAGCTCGGCCGGAAATCCGATTCCAGCCCCGCGGCTGGCCCGCCGACCGAGATCCTGGTGGCGAAGCCGGCCGGGTACATCTGCGCCACACCAGGGGTGAAGGCAAGTTGTGCGCCGGCCTCGGCCAGCCGATCGAGGTCGCGGCCGAGCTGGCGCGGATATTTGTCGAGGTCTTCGCTCGGCGCGAACTGGGTCGGGTTGACGAAGATCGAGACAATGCAGCGATCGGCCTTCTCCAGCGCGATCCTGATCAGCGAGATATGGCCGTCATGCAGCGCACCCATTGTCGGCACCATGGCAAGGCTGAGGCCATCGCGACGCCAGTCGCGGATTTGCGCGCGAAGGGCGGCGACGCTGTCGACGACGAGAAGCCGGCTCATGCTTCGCCCCGGCTCATGCTTCGCCCTTGTCGGCTGCGGCCGAAAAAACGTGGTTCGGGCCGGGGAATGTCCGGCTGCGCACCTCCGCCGCATAGCCGGCTGCCGCCCGCGATATGACGATGCGCAGGTCGGCATATTGCTTGACGAATTTCGGCACCCGGTCGACGGTCAGGCCGACCATGTCGTCGATGACCAGGATCTGGCCGTCGCACTCGCCGCTGGCGCCAATGCCTATGGTTGGAATGGAAATGTGCCGGGTGAGGTCGGCGGCGACGGTCTCGACGGTGCCTTCTATGACCACCGAGAACGCGCCGGCCTTTTCGACCGCTTCGGCGTCGCGATAAAGCGCAGCCACATTCTCGTCGGTCCGGCCCTTGATCCTGTAGCCGCCGTCGCTTTCCACCGATTGCGGCTGCAAGCCGATATGTCCCATGACCGGAATGCCGGCAGCGACAATCGCCGCAATCTGTCGGGCAACTGTCACGCCACCCTCCAGCTTGACGGCCTGGCAACCGGTTTCGCCGACGATCCGCCGCGCCGAGGCGACAGCTTGGCGCGCCGTTGCCTCATAGCTTCCGGCCGGCATGTCGACCACCACACAGGCCCTGGCTGACCCTCGCATCACCGCTTGTCCGTGGGCGATCATCATCTCCAGCGAGGCGCCCAGCGTGGTCTTGTGGCCATGGAGAACCATGGCCACGCTGTCGCCGACCAGAAGCAGGTCGACATGATCGTCGAGCAGGCGAGCGATGGGGTAGGTATAGGCGGTGAGGCAGACGATCGGCTCGCCGCCCTTGCGCAGGCGAATGGAGCTGGCACTGATCCGCGGATCGGCGCCGGATGCGTCTGGGGCCATCATTCCCTCCCTCAACCGTCAATCAGGCTGGGTACCTGCATGCGGCGCGCTGAGCTTTAGAAAGACCGGGCAGCCTTGGCAAGGCATGCCTCGACAGGACGCGAAAGGCTTGCCACGGTGCGTCGGTTTTCCGACGGCGATTTGCGCGGCTCATGCGGCAAAACCCTTGCCTTGGCGATGGCCTGACGCCATAAGCAGGAAACAGGCGCCGCCGCTGCCGCCGCGAGAACTTGCCGCGAGGATTTTGGATGAAGACTTTCCTTCTGCAGTTTTTCACCTGGTGGAACAGCCAGACGCTGGGCACACGCTTCCACACCTGGCGGCATGGCAAGAAAATCGGGCAGGACGAGGCCGGCAACGTCTACTACGAGGGTGGTGTCGATTCGGAAGGCCGCACCCGCCGCTGGGTCATCTATCGCGACTATTCGGAAGCCTCGATGATTCCGCCCGGCTGGCATGGCTGGATGCATCACCGCGTCGATGTCCCGCCGCCGAGCGACAACTACAAGCCGCACGACTGGCAGAAGTCGCATCAGCCGAACCTCACCGGAAGTGCCGCGGCCTATCGCCCCAAGGGCTCCATACTCAGCAATCAGCATCGCCCGCAGGTGACCGGCGATTACGACGCCTGGACGCCGGGGTCGTAACCGCTCGCCAGGGGCGGATCGATCCTTTATCGCCACAATTGGCGTTTAGCAGCTTGTCGATCTGACAGCAGCGACTAGCCTTGGGCGCGACAGAATCACCCCGGGCGCAAACGACCGGATCCCTACATGAGCATTTTCAGCCGAATCTCGATAGGCGGACTGACGGTGGCCGCCACCGCTTTTGCGGCTTTTAGCATCGCCGCCGCTCAGACGCTGGAGGCGCCAGTGGACCCGGGGGCGCCGACGGAATTTGAGGCGCCAATGGAGCCGGAGGCGCAAGTGGAACCGGAGGCGCCAGTGGACCCGGCTGCACCGCCATTGGACCCGGATGCGCCGGTGGAACCGGATGCGACAGTGGCGCCGGCGGCACCGGCGGCGCCACAACGCATCACCAATCCTGTCGCCGAATTCGCCGGCATCGACAAGATCACCGGCCGCATCATCACCTTCGATGTCTATATCGACGAAACGGTGCAGTTCGGCGCTTTGCAGGTGACGCCGCGCATCTGCTATTCGCAGCCGCAAACCGAAGAGCCGAAGACCGATTCTTTCGTCGAGGTCGACGAGATCACGCTGGATCGCAAGATCCGCCGTATCTTCACCGGCTGGATGTTTGCCGAAAGCCCCGGCCTCAACGCCGTCGAGCACGCCGTCTACGACGTCTGGCTGAAGGGCTGCAAGCAGAAGTCGGAGGTGCCGGCACCCGACGCGGCCAAAACCAATTAGCCAGACCAGTTATAATGCCTGGCGTGCGGGATCGCCCGTTCGCAATCACTTACTGAGCCTTCCGGAACCGCCTTATTCTCCGTGCGTTGGTCATGGCTGGCGTTACGGAGATGTTCGCATGATGGCCAACAAGAACGAACTCCTCGATCTCGAAAAAGGGTTCTGGACCGGCGACGCTGCCTATTTCAAAGCCAATGCCGACACCAAATGCCTGGTGGCTTTCCCACAGATGGCGCAAACGATGAGCAACGCCGATCTGGCCGAAACCGCGACGGACCCAAATCGCTGGCGCGATCTCGACATCGACCTCAAGGGCATCATCGAGCCGGGCAGCGACATTGTCATGCTGACTTATGAGGCCCATGCCACGCGCGAGAATGGCGAGCCTTATGCGGCGCTGGTCAGCACCGGCTATGTCCATCGCGTCAATGGCTGGAAGATGATGTTCCACGCGCAGACGCCTCTTGAGCCTGCCGCAAAAACCTGACCAAAAACCCGACCTTTGGCGCAGATCATGGGAAAAACACCGCCTCGCCCTTCAGCGCGTCGGCCAACATCTTTTCATACTTGCCCCTTGGCACGTCGACCGCGCCGAAGCGTTTGAGGTGCTCGGTGGTGAACTGCGTGTCGAGCAACGCAAAGCGCCGTTCCTTCAGGCGTTCGACCAGGTGCACCAGGCAGACCTTCGACGCGTCCGTTTCCCTGGCGAACATGCTTTCGCCGAAGAACACCCGGCCGAGAGACACGCCGTAGAGGCCGCCAACCAGCCGACCCTCGCGCCAGGCTTCGACCGAATGGCAATGGCCCATCCGATGCAGTTCGACATAGGCCTCGCGGATCGGCGCATTGATCCAGGTCGACCGGCGTTCCTCGCGCCTCTCGGCACAGCCGTCGATGGTCGCCTCGAAATCAAAATCGAAACGGATATCGAACAGGTTTTTCCGGATCGCCTTCCTCAGGCTTTTGGGCGTGTGAAATCCGTCCAGCGGGATGATGCCGCGCGTCTCCGGCCGCACCCAGAACACTTCCGGATCGGTGGCGCTTTCGGCCATCGGAAAGACCCCCGAGGCGTAGGCCTTGAGCAACAGGTCGGTCGGGATGCGATAGCCTGGCGCGTAGGGACGGGTCATCGCGTCATTATATTCTATAAGTTCACGTCCTAATCCTCATCGGCCAGATATTTTTCCAGCCAGTGGATGTCATACTCGCCATTGGCGATATCGGCATTGCCGACGAGATCGCGAAACAGCGGCAGCGTCGTCTTGATGCCGTCGACGACGAATTCGTCGAGGGCCCGCCGCAGCCGCATCATGCATTCGACGCGATTGCGGCCGTGCACGATCAGCTTGCCGATCAAACTGTCGTAGTAGGGCGGGATCTTGTAGCCGGAATAGACGCCGGAATCGACACGGATGCCGAGGCCGCCCGGCGTGTGGAAGTGGGTGATCGTGCCGGGCGAGGGGGTGAAGGTGCGCGGATCCTCGGCATTGATGCGGCATTCGATGGCGTGGCCCTGAAAGCGGATCTCTTCCTGGCGCATGGAAAGCCCGCCGCCCGAGGCGACGCGGATCTGCTCATGCACGAGGTCGATGCCGGTGATTGCCTCCGTCACCGGATGCTCGACCTGCAGGCGCGTGTTCATCTCGATGAAATAGAACTCGCCGTTCTCATAGAGGAATTCGATGGTGCCGGCGCCGGAGTAGCCGAGATCGGCAATCGCCCTGGCACAGACGCCGCCGATATGCGCGCGCTCCTCGGCATTGAGCGCCGGCGAGGGCGCCTCTTCCCAGACCTTCTGGTGGCGGCGCTGCAGCGAACAGTCGCGTTCGCCGAAATGCACGCCGCGGCCGGCACCGTCGCCGAACACCTGGACCTCGATGTGGCGCGGCTTTTCGAGATACTTCTCGATGTAGACGGCGTCGTCGCCGAAAGCGGCACCGGCTTCCGAGCGCGCCGTCTGCAGTGCGACCACAAGATCGGCTTCGCTGCGCGCCACCTTCATGCCGCGTCCGCCGCCGCCGGCCGACGCCTTGATGATCACGGGGTAGCCGATCTCGGCGGCGATGCGTCTGGCTTCCTTTTCCTCGGTGACCGCCCCGTCGGAGCCGGGCACCACCGGAATGCCAAGGCGCTTTGCGGTGCGCTTGGCCTCGATCTTGTCGCCCATGATGCGGATGTGATCGCCGGACGGGCCGATGAACGTGATGTTGTGCGCGGCGAGGATATCGGCGAATTTGGCATTCTCCGACAGGAATCCGTAGCCCGGATGAACCGCGTCGGCGCCGGTGATCTCGCACGCCGCAACGATCTGGTGGATGTTGAGATAGCTGTCGCGCGACGGCGGTGGGCCGATGCAGACGCTCTCGTCGGCGAGACGCACATGCATGGCGTCGGCGTCGGCGGTGGAATGCACCACCACCGTCTGGATGCCGAGCTCCTTGCAGGCGCGCAGCACCCTCAGAGCGATTTCGCCGCGATTGGCGATGAGGATTTTCTGGAACATTTTTCGGCTGTTCCCGGCTCTACTCGATCACGACGAGCGGCATGCCGTATTCGACCGGCTGCGCATCCTCGAACAGGATCGCCGTCACCGTTCCGGCACGCGGCGAGGGGATCTGGTTCATCGTCTTCATCGCCTCGATGATCAGCAGCGTCTGGCCTTCCTTGACCTGTTGGCCGACCTCGATGAACGCCTTGGCGTCGGGCGATGGCGCCAGGTAGGCGGTGCCGACCATCGGCGAGGCCACTGCGTTCTTGGACACGTCGGCCGCTGCCGGGGCGGCTGCGCCAGCCGGCTGCGCTGCCGGCGGCGCATAGGCGGGCTGCGCTGCGGCGACCGCATGGACGGCCGGCGCCTGTCGCGACACGCGCACCTTCAAGTCGCCCAGCTCGACCTCGATCTCGGTGAGGTTGGTGTCGTTCAGTATGCCCGCCAGATCGCGGATAAGCTGCTGGTCAACACCATTCTTTTTTATCGACATTTTCGAGCCTTCTGTTTGTTGGCCGGTCATAGGCGTGCGGCCAGCGCCTGCAGCGCCAGTGTGTAGCCGAGCGGCCCGAACCCGCAGATCACGCCGACGGCGACTGGCGAGACCATGGAGACGTGGCGGAATGATTCTCGCGCATGGATGTTGGAAAGATGAACTTCGGCGACGGGCAATGGCGCGACGGAGCGGATGGCGTCGTGAATGGCGATCGAGGTGTGGCTGTAGGCGCCCGGATTGATGACGATGCCGACAGCCTTGTCGGCGGCTTCCTGTATCCAGTCGACGAGGTCGCCCTCATGGTTCGACTGACGGAAATCGATCTCGAGCCCAAGTGCCGCACCTGCCTGCTTGCAATCGTCGGCGATCGCGGCCAGCGTCTTGCCGCCATAGATGCCCGGCTCGCGCTTGCCGAGCGCGTTGAGGTTGGGACCGTTAAGGACGAAAACCGTTTTCAAAATGCCGACCTTTCCCGGTGTGGTTTCGAATCCGAAATTCGCAATACCTTGGAGCAGCGCTTTGAACGAATTTCGGCTTCAAAGCCACACTGGCAATTTATACATTTCTGATGTGGTGGATTTAAAGTTCCTGAACACTGACGCCACCAAAGCAGCAGGAACTTCAAATCCACCACATCAGCGCCGGCATCAGTCGGCGCACCGGGTCTCTATAATGGGCTTAGACGCCTGCGAAAAGAGCGCAAGTGGGTTCTTTCGCTGTCCACAACAGGCGGAAAATGGCCTGCGCCGAAAGCCAGCCGCCGATCAGAGTGCGGCCTTGGCCGCTTCGATCTTCTCCGCCAGCACGCCTTGGCCGAGCGCACCGAACACCACCTCGTTGCCGACCACATAGGAGGGCGTTCCGGTGATGGCCAGCTTGTTGGCAAGATCATAAGTCTTGGAGAGGGCCTCGGCGATCGACGGATCCTTCATCTTCTCGCGCAGCGTCGCTTCGTCGGCGCCGAGCGAAAGCGCTACCTTGATGGCCGCCGCTTCGGTGGCGCGTCCCTGGGCGCCGAGCAACGCGTTGTGGAACTCGCCGTATTTCTCCGGCATCATCAGGTGGAAGGCCATCGAGACGACGCTTGCCTTCTGCGAATCCGGGCCGAGGATCGGGAACTCCTTGAGCACGAAGCGCAGATCCGGATCGGCTGTCGTCAGCGTCTGCATGTCCTCCATGGCGCGTTTGCAGTAGCCGCAATTGTAGTCATAGAATTCGACGATGGTGACCTTGCCGTTCGGATTGCCGACGACGCCGTCGAAGGCCGAGTTGAAGATCTGGTCCTTGGCATCTTTGATGACGTCGAGACTGGCGACGCGCTGCGCCTCCTTCTGCTTGGCCTCGAGCGCCTCCTGAGCTTCCAGCAGCACTTCCGGGTTCTTCAGCAGATAGTCGCGGATGATGCCTTCGACTTCAGCCCGGTCGATCTTGGCGTCGGCGGAGGCTGCCTGGGCGATCTGCGCGGCATCGGCCTTTGCCGTCTGCGGACTTCCGGTCACGAACCCGAAACCCAGCATGGCGAGAGCGACCGCCACGCCCGTGGTGCCCAGCAGAATTGCCTTCTTCATCATCCTGATCCTCTTGCCTGGTTTCCGGCCGGGTTGTCCGACCCGATTGGTTCGACTACCCGATTGGTCCAACTACTTGTCGCCGCGCACGGCCGGAAGGTTCACTTTTTCTTGCCTGATGGTGCGTAGTTTATGATGTCCTGCGCGCGGATCCAGCCCGGCTCGCCACGCTTCATTTTCATCTGCGCGCGCATTGCGAAGATCTTGGCATCCTTGTAGGCGCCAGAATAGAAATGGCCTTCGGCGGTCGCAAGGTCGGCGGCCGGAATGTTGCCAAGCTCGCCATAGGCCTGCGCAAGATGGCGGTAACCGACGGCGTTTTCTCGGTCGCGCGCGAGACCCTTGTTGATCTGCACCACCGCTTTCTCCAGGGAATCGGGCGTGCCGACTGCCATCAGCGCCTGGCCGTAGGAAACCGGCAGCAGCCCGGATCGCGCTGGGTCGAGGCTGACCGCCTTGGCATAGGCTTCCGCGGCAGCCTTCGGTTTGTTCGCCTTCATCAGGATGTCGCCGCGCAATTCCTGGAAATAGGGGTTCTTCGGCTGTGCCTTGATCAGCGCGTTGGTCTTGGCGAGCGCCCCGGCCAGATTGCCGAAAAGGTAGCTCGTCTGCGCGTCGCCATATTGCGAGGCGAGGCTGCCCGGCATCTTGCGCATCAGCCGCGATGCGGCGGCCTGACCGCCCATATAGGCAGCGATCTTGATGCGCATCATGTCGTGCCGCTGCTGCAGCGCCGGCGGATCGACCTTTTCGACGTAGGGGCTTTTTTTGACCAGGACTTCGAGGTTGGCGATGCGTTCGCGCGGCAGCGGATGGCTGATCCGGTAGGGGTCGACCTGCGCCCCCGAGAGCGAAAGTGCGCTCTGAAAGCGGCCGAAGGTCTTCAGCATGCCCAGGCCGGACTGGCCGGTGGCATTGAGATAGGTTATCGCCGAGCGGTCGGCGGTCATCTCTTCGGTGCGCTGATAAGCGAGGATGCTGCGCTGCGCCATCTCGCCGCCGCCAGCTGCAACCCCCATGCCGGCGCCGGCCAGGCCCCGGCTTTTGCTGGTGGCGCCGGCAACCATGGCACCGGCGCCAAGCAGCGTCGCGATGATGGCCATCGTCTTGGCGCGTTCGAGCTGGTTGCGCAATTTTTGCTGGTGGCCACCGGCGATGTGGCCGGCTTCATGAGCGATGACGCCAATGATCTCGTTGGGCGTCTCCGCCGACATCAGGGCGCCGGTGTTGATGAACAGGCGGGACCCGGCAACGAAGGCGTTGAAACTCTGGTCGTTGACCAGCACGATGTCGACGCCGTCTTCCGGCAGGCCCGCGGCCCTGAAGATCGGCCGCGCATAGGCGCGCACCAGCGCCTCGATCTCGGCATCGCGCACCACCGGCACGTTTTGCGCAAAAGCGCTGACGGTGCCGGTCACAGCGACCGCCGCGGCAAGCGAAAGCGTCGCGAAGGCGCGCGCTGCCCTGGCTATCGTCGATTTGGGTCGGCTCAACATGGCAGGTCCACTGGTAGACGAGCGGGTGAAGGATGAAAAGTCGGCACTGAAACTTTACTGAACTTGTGAACCTCACATCAATCGGGCATTTGTGCGGCGCGGGACGCCAAAGCGCGGCGCCGGCAGCCGGCAAGCGCCGGCCCATGGGCGATCTCAAAGGGCTGACCCAAAGGGCGGACCCAAGGGCGAACAAGGAAATGAGGTCAAATGGTTGTATCGCTTTCGCGTCGCGGCGACGTCGAGCCGTTCCACGCCATGGACGTTCTGGCGGAAGCGAATCGGCTGAAGGCCACGGGCGTGCCGGTCGTTTCCATGGCCGTTGGCCAGCCGTCCGATCCGGCGCCGGCCGGAGTCAGGCAAGCGGCGACGAACGCATTGAAGATGGGGCGCATCGGCTACACCGACGCATTGGGTCTTGCGGGCCTGCGCGAGGCTATCGCGCAGCATTATGCCGACCACTACGGGCTGGCCGTTTCACCCGGCCGGATCGCCGTCACCACCGGATCGTCGGCCGCCTTCAACCTGGCATTTCTGGCGATGTTCGATCCAGGCGACCGTGTCGCCATCGCCGCACCCGGTTATCCGGCCTATCGCAACATCATGGCCGCGCTCGGCATCGAGATCGTCGAGATCGAGCTCGACGGTGATGCCTATCTCCACGCCGAGCATCTGAAGGCTGCGCATCGCGAAAAGACGCTGAAGGGCGTGTTGTTTGCCAGCCCGGCCAATCCGACCGGGGCGATTATCCCCGCCGACGAGCTGTCGGCGCTGGTGACGACGGCACAAGAGCTCGGCATCGCCGCGATCTCCGACGAGATCTACCATCGGCTGGCTTACGCTGCGCCGGACAGCACAGCACTTGCCTGCGGCCCTGACGTGACGGTGATCAATTCCTTCTCGAAATACTACTGCATGACCGGTTGGCGCATCGGCTGGATGGTGCTGCCGGAACCCTTGGTGCGGCCGGTCGAGCGCATCGCCCAGAGTCTCTACATCTCACCGCCCGAACTGTCCCAGATCGCCGCGATCGAGGCGTTCAAGGCAACCGCGGAATTGGAGGCGGTGAAGGCGCGCTACGCAGGCAATCGCGAGCTTTTGATGAAACGCCTGCCGGAACTCGGCTTTACCCTGGCGGCACCGATGGACGGGGCGTTCTACGCCTTCTGCGATGTCACCAGGCACACCAACGACAGCATGGCCTTCGCGCGCAAGATGCTGGCCGAGGCGCATGTGGCGGCGACGCCCGGTCGCGACTTCGATCCGCTTCAAGGTCATCGAGCCATGCGCTTTTCCTATGCCGGCAGCCACGACGAGATGGTCGAGGCGATGATGCGCATCGAACGCTGGCTGAGATAGCGCGATGCCGGACCTCGAGCAGGCTTTGACCGAGATTGCCGCCGAAATGGCCGAGCGCACCGATCGCGGCGACGTCGCGACCTACATTCCGCAGCTCGGCAATGTCGATCCGAAAAAGTTCGGCATTGCCGCGGTGACCAATGACGGTCGCGTGCTGATGGCGGGCGACGCCGATGAGCCGTTTTCGATCCAGAGCATTTCGAAGGTGTTCACGCTGACACTGGCGCTTGGCAATGTCGGCGACGCGTTGTGGCAGCGTGTCGGGCGCGAGCCTTCGGGCAACCCGTTCAACTCGATCGTCCAGCTCGAGCACGAGAACGGCATTCCGCGCAATCCGTTCATCAATGCCGGCGCCATCGTCATTTCCGACATTCTGCTCGCCGGCCACCAGCCGCGCGAGGCGATCGGCGAGATCCTGCGCTTCATCCAGTTCCTGGCCGACGACGAGACCATCATCATCGACCGCGAGGTCGCGGCTTCGGAACGAGCCACCGGTTTTCGCAACTTGGCGCTCGCCAACTACATGAAATCCTTCGGCAATCTCAACCACGCGCCGGATCTGGCACTGGGCGTCTATTTCCACCATTGTGCCATCGCGATGAGCTGCCGGCAACTGGCTCTGGCCGGCCGCTTCCTCGCCAATGGCGGCAAGAACCCGGCGACTGGCTATTCCGTGGTGTCGGCCGAGCGCGCGCGCCGCATCGGCGCGATGATGCTGACCTGCGGCCACTATGACGGCTCCGGCGATTTCGCCTTCCGCGTCGGCATCCCCGGCAAGAGCGGCGTCGGCGGCGGCATTTTGGCGATCGTCCCGGGCGTGGCCTCGCTCGCCGTCTGGTCGCCCGGCCTCAACGCCAACGGCAATTCCAGGCTGGGGTCGATTGCGCTGGAAAGGCTGGCGAAGATGATGAACTGGTCGGTTTTCGCGCCATAGAGATTTGGGGGCGCCATAGAGATTGGCCCGCTTCAGACAAGAAAAATCCCGCGCTGTCGGTAGGACAGCGCGGGATTTTTCTTGTTCAAAAGATCAGGATAACCTACCGAAAAGCTTAGAAAAAGCCTTTCCGCTGCCACCAGCCGGCACGCTTCGGCTTCTCCTCGGTCTTTTCCTCTTCGGCAACAGTCGAGGACACGATCGGCTCAACCGGAGCATCGACCGGTACGGGCTTGCGTCGCGATGGGCGGACCTTCGGTTTCTCGTCGACGGCGGCCACGGCTGTTTCCTCTGAAACAGCTGCGGGAGCCTCGGCAGAAATTTCCGGCTCGGCTACCGGCGTCTCGGCAACGACGTCCGCCGCGGCCTTCTTCGGCTTGGCAGCGCGGCGCGGCTTCTTCGGCTTTTCGGCGCTTGGCATGTCGTCATTGGCCGGAGCAAGGTCGACAAGCTCTTCGACCGGCGTGGCTTCCACCGGCGTTGCTGCTGCCGGTTCGCCGGAGACGGCCTCCAAGACCTCGGGACGGTCAGCCGACTCGGCAGTGCCTGCATCGACCTCGCCTTCGCCGTCTTCACGGCGATTGCGCTTGCCGCCGCGCTTGCCGCGCCGACGCTTCTTGCCCAGACCTTCGTCAGGCTCCAGACCTTCATCAGGCTCCCGACCTTTAGGCTCTTGCCCGTCATCCGACGCTTCCACCGCCTCGGTGACGCCGACCTGGTCCTCGTGGTCTGCTTCGGCGCCTTCATCGCTTGCGGCCTCGGAGACGCCATCGGCAGTGGCCGAGATGGACGCACCTTCCACGGGGGCGCCATGCTCGCGGTCGCGATCCTTGCCGCCGCGCCGTCTGCGGCGCTTGCGGCGCTTGCGGTCGCGGCCTTCGCCATCCTCGCTGGGCCTTGGCTGCTGCGGCTGCTGCGCCTGGCGCGGTTGCTCCGCCGGTGCAACGACCTCGTCTTCCTCCTCCTCGATGACGATTTCGTCGGCGGGCTCTTCCGGCTCGACATAGGCGGGCAAGGTCCGCACCTCGACGAAGCCTTCAGGCTTTTCGGCCAGCGCGCCGCGGAAGATCGCATAGTGCTGGGCGCCGACCGTATCGTCGGCCTCGACGGTGATGGTCAGGCCGAAGCGGTTTTCGAACTCCACCAGCGTGCCGCGCTTGTGGTTGAGCACATAGAGCGCGGTCGCCGCCGGCGTCCGCACCGTGATGTGGCTGCGCGAATCCTTGAGCAGGAATTCCTCGATCGCCCGCACCACCATCAGCGCGACGGACGAATCGGACCGCACATGGCCGGTGCCGCCGCAATGCGGGCAAGGCTTCATCGTCGATTCCAGCACGCTGGCACGGATGCGCTGGCGCGACATCTCCATCAGGCCGAAATGCGAGATGCGGCCGACCTGGATGCGGGCGCGATCGTTCTTGAGGTGATCCTTCAGCCGCTTCTCGACGGAGCGGTTGTTGCGGTTCTCCTCCATGTCGATGAAGTCGATGACGATCAGGCCGGCGAGATCGCGCAGCCTCAGCTGCCGTGCGACCTCCTCGGCCGCTTCCAGATTGGTGTGAAGCGCTGTGTCCTCGATCGAGTGCTCCTTGGTGGAGCGGCCCGAATTGACGTCGATGGCGACCAGCGCTTCGGTCTGGTTGATGATGATGTAGCCGCCGCTCTTCAGCGTCACCTGCGGCTGCAGCATGCGGTCGAGCTGCGCCTCGATGCCGCTGCGCACGAAGATCGGCGTCGTGTCGCGGAACGGCTGCACGACCTTGGCGTGGCTCGGCATCAGCATGCGCATGAAATCCTTGGCCTCGCGATAGCCCTCTTCGCCGGAGACCAGGATCTCGTCGATGTCCTTGTTGTAGAGGTCGCGCACCGAGCGCTTGATCAGGCTGCCTTCCTCGTAGACGAGGGCAGGGGCCGTCGACTGCAGCGTCAGGTTGCGGACGTTTTCCCAAAGCCGCATCAGATATTCGTAGTCGCGCTTGATCTCGGCCTTGGTGCGGCTTTCGCCGGCCGTGCGCAGGATGACGCCCATGCCCTGCGGCACTTCGAGATCGGCGACGACCTCCTTCAGCCGCTTGCGGTCCTGCGCGTTGGTGATCTTGCGCGAGATGCCGCCGCCGCGCGCCGTGTTGGGCATCAGCACCGAATAGCGGCCGGCAAGCGACAGGTAGGTGGTGAGTGCCGCGCCCTTGTTGCCGCGCTCTTCCTTGACGACCTGCACCAAGAGGATCTGCCGGCGCTTGATCACTTCCTGGATCTTGTACTGGCGGCGCACCGGCTTGCGGCGGTTGCGCGCTTCTTCCAGCGCATCCTCGGCGCCGACCGATTCGACCTCATGGTCATCCGAATGCGATGACTGCACCTCTTCCAGCATGCCGCGATCATTGTCGGTAGAGGTGGCTTCGCCGGCCGCATCAGCCTGCGGCACGGCTTCGGAAATCACATCCGATTCGATGCTGGCGGCGATGGAGTTCGGACCGCCTTCGGAAGGCCCAGTTTCGTCACCGCCAGTTTCGTCACGGCCATGGCCAGTCTCGTCACGGCTCGTCTCATCAGGACTTGCCTCGCTATGACTGGCGACATCCTCGCCATGTTCCGAAGCAGTGGACGGCGTGTCGACTTTTTCTGAGGCATCGACGTTCTGCGCGACCGCATCCTCGCCGTGTTCGCCGCCCTCATTGGAGCCGCTGTCATTGGACCCGCTGTCATTGGACCCGCTGTCATTGGAATCGCCAGAAGCGTCCGAATCGGCCGCACCTGCATCACGCTTGTGTTCGCCTCGGTCGCGGCTCTTGCCGCCGCGGCGGCGTCCGCGCCGGCCGCGATCGCGGTTCTGGCGATCGTCGCCATCGCCGTCCTCATCGTCCTCGTCTTCAGCCTCCTGCGCTTCCGCGCGCAACAGCGCCTGACGGTCGGCGACCGGAATCTGGTAGTAGTCGGGATGAATTTCACTGAAGGCGAGGAAACCGTGACGGTTGCCGCCATATTCGACAAAGGCTGCCTGAAGCGAGGGTTCGACGCGGGTTACGCGGGCGAGGTAGATATTTCCTTTGAGCTGCTTCTTGTCCTGGGATTCAAAGTCGAATTCTTCAATACGGTTACCGCGAACGACGACAACTCGTGTTTCCTCCGGGTGGGAGGCGTCTATCAGCATTTTGTTGGGCATTATTTCGTTTCCCCCCGGCAGCCGTCAGCCGCAGCTTGCGGGGCAAAGCCCGCCGCTGTGAATGTGGATGAACATGGGTGCCGGGCAATTGAATGTCCGCCGGCCGCTGCCTGAGCGCCATGGCGGTGCCGCCCGCAGCCATAATGGCGCGGTTTGCTGCGGACCTTTCCATGATTGCGCTTGAAGCCATCGTAACCAGCAGAACCTTTTTGAACCAAAGCCCGGGAAAACCGGACCAGCTTGTTTGCTCGTACAGAGCCGGCGCGGGACAATCCCGGCCGTTTTCCTCACGCAGGCGCTTCCCCCGCCACGGGCTTACACCTGCGAAATTCGTCGCGATCACCTGTTGCCTTTTTCGCCTGACGCGAAAGGAGCCGTCGTTCATCTCACCTGTAGCAGGAAGCTGCGGAGAAGGACGGTTCCAGGATTGCAGTGATCCACCATCGCTTTTATGATTTGGCGGGTTGGAAGGCAACCCCGATTTCCGATGCCGGCAAAATGCAGTTCCGCAACGGAAGCACGGCTTTAAGCGTTGCGTGAAAAGGCTTGGTTAACCTTCTCTGGTTACCAACCGTTAATCGAGTTCGCGGCCTGACCGGCGTTCGACAAGACGACGACACTCCGACAAGCAAGATTGGCCGACAACAGGATCGGGCGCCTACGCCAAACCGGAGCGACTGGAAGAGATGGCACTGGCAGTCTTCACGCACATGAGTGGTCGCGCCGGAGGCATTTTTTTCTACGCCGCCTACTTCCGCGCTGCCCACTTGCGAGGTGCCCGCTTCCGCGCTGCCCACTTCTTCCGCGCTGCTTGTCTGCTGTTGCTGGTTGTCGTTTGCCTGGCTCTTTCGCCAGTTTCCTTTGCCGCCGACGCGCCGCTGGCAGTGACGAGCTACAAAATGGCCGGTGACGCCACCAAGATGCGCATCGTCATGAATTTCGATCGTGAGCCCGACGTCAAATGGTTCCTGCTGCGCGGCCCCCACCGTCTGGTCGTCGACCTGCCAAGCACGAGATTCGCCATCAATGCCAAGGACGTGAAGGCGCGCGGCCTGGTCAGGAGCGTGCGCTACGGCGATCTCGGCGAGGGAGTGTCGCGGCTGATTCTCACCGGCAAGGGTCCGTTCGCCGTCGACAGGTTCGACGTGCTCAAGAACGATGACGGCAACGGCTACCGCATCGCCATCGACATGTCGGCGGCGTCCGTGCGGGAGTTCGACGCCGCTCTTGCCAATCAGGCGTTGACCACCGGCTCGACGGTCTCCTCCGACAAGGGCGGCAGGGTCGGCACCGGCCCTGTCTCCAATCCAGGCCATCGCTTCACCGTCGTCATCGATCCAGGCCATGGCGGCATCGACGGCGGCGCCGAGGGCATGAACGGCACCGTCGAGAAGAACGTCACGCTCGCTTTCGCCACCGAATTGCGGGACAAACTCGCCGCAGTCGGCAAATACGACGTGTTCATGACGCGCGAGACGGACCAATTCCTGCGGCTGGACGACCGCGTGCGCATTGCCCGCCAGCACGAGGCCGATCTGCTCATTTCGATCCACGCCGACACCATCAGGGTCAAGGGCCTTCGCGGCGCAACCGTCTACACCGTCTCCGACAAGGCTTCCGATCCCGAAGCTCAGGCGCTCGCCGACCGTGAAAACCTTTCCGACCAATTCGCCGGTATGGAAATCAAGGACGACAACAAGGAAGTAACCGACATCCTGATCGACCTGATTCGCCGCGAGACGCACAGTTTCTCGATGAGTTTTGCCCAAACGCTGGTCGGCCAGCTTTCCACCAGTGTCGGCCTCATCAACAATCCGCAGCGTTCGGCCAGCTTCAAGGTGTTGAAGGCGCCGGATGTTCCCTCCGTGCTGGTCGAACTCGGCTATCTGTCGAATGCCAAGGACGAGGCACAACTGCTCAGCGCCGATTGGCGCAGCAAGGCGGCCCAGAGCATAACCAATGCCATCGCCCTGTTCGCTTCAGCCAAGGCCGGAGCCGGAACCGGAGGCTGAGATGCCAGCCCTCGCCACAACCAGAGGCAGCGTTGCACGACGACAACACTTTGCACTTATATTTTCGCCATTCGAAGCCGAAATTCCAGGCTGCCGCATTTTGCCCACATGGTGGCGACATGGATTTTCGATTACCGGTCGGGATCGTCTCGAAAGCTTGCGCGAAAGGCGGCTTCGTTTAGGCAATTCCCGAACCAAGGACTGGAGCGGGCATGATTCGTCTTATTGGCTATTTCTTCGGCATCGGCACCGCGCTGGCCCTTTTGGTCGCGGCCGGCGTGGCGATCTATATCAGCCATTTGTCGAAGGATTTGCCCGATTTCGAGGTCCTGGCCAAATATGAACCGCCGGTGACGACCCGCATCCATGCGTCCGACGGTGCGCTGATGGCCGAATATGCGCGCGAGCGGCGCCTGTATTTGCCGATCCAGGCGGTGCCGGATCGTGTCAAGGCGGCCTTCCTGTCTGCCGAGGACAAGAACTTCTACAATCACCCCGGCATCGATATGACCGGCCTTGGCCGCGCAGTCATGGTCAATCTGCAGAATGCTGGCTCGGGCAAGCGCCAGGTCGGCGCCTCGACGATCACCCAGCAGGTGGCGAAAAACTTCCTGTTGTCCTCGGACCAGACCTACGAGCGCAAGATCAAGGAGATGATCCTCGCCTTCCGCATCGAGCAGGCCTATTCGAAGGACCGCATCCTCGAGCTCTACCTTAACGAGATTTTCTTCGGGCTCGGCGCTTATGGCGTCGCCGGCGCAGCGCTCACCTATTTCGACAAGGCAGTGAATGAACTCACCGTGGCGGAGACGGCCTATCTGGCGGCTTTGCCAAAGGGCCCCTCCAACTATCACCCCTTCAAATATGCCGACCGCGCCATCGAGCGCCGCAACTGGGTGATCGACCAGATGGTCGGCAACGGCTACGTCACGCAAGAGGAAGGCGCCAAGGCCAAGGCCGAGCCGCTCGGCGTCAAGCCACGCCGCTCCGGCACCTATCTGTTCGCCGGCGAATATTTCACCGAGGAGGTGCGTCGCCAGATCAGCGCGCGCTACGGCGAGAATGCGCTCTACGAGGGCGGCCTGTCCGTCCGTACGACGCTCGATCCCAAGATGCAGCTCATCGCCCGCAAAGCCATGCAGAACGGCCTGATGAAGTTCGATACGCTGCGCGGCTATCGTGGGCCGGTGAAGACCATCGACCCGTCCGGCGACTGGGGCGTGCCTTTGAGCGAAGTCAAGGGACTGGACGACGTGCCCGAATGGTCGCTCGCTGTCGTGCTCGACAGCTCGGAGAGCGGTCTGTCGATCGGCCTTCGGCCGACCCGGCAGATCTCGGGCGAACTTGTCAAGGATCGCGTCGAAGGCACCGTCAGCCGCGAGGATATGAGCTTCGCCATGCGTCATGTGGTCGGCGGCAAGACCGTCAAGGCCAAATCGCCGGCGGACGTGCTGAAGCCTGGCGACGTCATCTTCGTGCAGAAGAAAGAAGACACGGATGGGGCCTATATCTTGCGCCAGGCCCCCGAAGTGGAGGGCGGCCTGATCGCCATGGATCCGCATACCGGGCGCGTTCTGGCCATGGTCGGCGGGTTCTCCTATTCGCTATCCGAATTCAACCGTACCACGCAGGCCATGCGCCAGCCGGGTTCGTCGTTCAAGCCGATCGTCTATGCGGCCGCTCTCGACAATGGCTATACGCCGGCTTCGGTGATCATGGATGGCCCGATCACCATCAAGAGCGGCAACACGACCTGGACGCCGAAAAACTACGATGGAAGGACTGCGGGCCCGGCGACCTTGCGGTCCGGTATCGAGAGGTCGCGCAATCTGATGACGGTGCGCCTGGCCAACGACATGGGCATGAAACTGGTCGCCGAATATGCCGAGCGCTTCGGCGTCTATGACCGACTGGCGCCGTATCTGCCGATGGCGCTGGGGTCGGGCGAGACGACCGTGATGCGCATGGTATCGGCCTATTCGATCATGGCCAACGGCGGCAAGTCGATCAAGCCGACGCTGATCGACCGGATCCAGGACCGCTACGGCAAGACGGTCTACAGGCAGGACGAACGCGGCTGCAAAAATTGCAATGCGGCTGAATGGCAGAACCAGCCTGAGCCGGAACTGGTCGACAATTCCGAGCAGGTGCTCGATCCGATGACCGCCTATCAGATCACTTCGATGATGGAGGGCGTCGTCGAGCGCGGTACCGGCGCTACCGTTGCCGAACTCGGCCGCCACATCGCCGGCAAGACTGGAACGACAAACGACGAGAAGGATACCTGGTTCATCGGCTATACGCCCAACCTCGTTGTCGGCCTTTATATGGGCTATGATCAGCCCAAAGGTCTTGGCAAGGGCGCGACCGGCGGCGGCCTTGCTGCGCCGATCTTCAAGGACTTCATGCGCGTGGCGCTGGACGGCACGCCCAATGTCGATTTCCAGGTTCCCGAAGGCATGAAACTGATCGCCATCAATCGCAAAACCGGCATGCGGGCCAACCCGGACGACGCCGGCGCCTTTATCGAAGCCTTCAAGCCGGGCACCGGCCCCGCCGACAGCTATTGGGTGATCGGCATGGGTGAGGACGGCTCCAACGCCTCCGGCGGCGCGCTGTCGCCACAGGCCAACCAGGCCATCCAGTCCGGCGGCGGCGGGCTCTACTGACATAGGATAGGGTATTTGGGCCGGTTTTCGAGCCGGCCCATTTCGCTTTACAGGCGGCGGTGCCGTCCCTATGTATCGCGCCAACCCAAGCTCTGCTCAAGCGACAGGGCACCATTTCAGCACAGGACAGAACATTCAGCCATGCGCGCGGAAACGCAGAATATTGTCGACGAAATCAGGCAGGCGATAACCCTGCTGAGGAGGCATCTTTGACTGGGATCAAGCCATAAAGCGGCTTGAATACCTGAATGTGCGTGCCGAGGATTCGAGCCTCTGGAACGAACCGCTGGAGGCGCAGAAGCTGATGCGTGAGCGCCAGGGCCTCGAGGAAGGCATCGCCGCAGTCAAAGGCCTCACCCAGGCGCTGGAAGACAATATCGGCTTGATCGAGCTTGGCGAGGAAGAGGGCGATGAGGGTGTCGTCGCCGAGGCGGAAGCGGCGATCCGCTCGATGCGCGGCGAAGCAAAGGCCCGCCAGATCGAGACGCTGCTTTCGGGCGAGGCCGACGCCAACGACAGCTATCTCGAAATCCATGCCGGCGCCGGCGGCACCGAAAGCCAGGACTGGGCCTCGATGCTCCTGCGCATGTACACGCGTTGGGCCGAGCGGCGCCGCTTCAAGGTCGAGGTGCTGGAAGTGCATGACGGCGAAGAGGCCGGCATCAAGTCCGCCACGCTGCTGATCAAGGGCCACAACGCCTATGGTTGGCTGAAGACGGAATCCGGCGTTCACCGTCTGGTGCGTATTTCGCCCTATGACAGCAATGCGCGCCGTCACACCTCCTTCGCCAGCGTCTGGGTCTATCCCGTGATCGACGATACGATCGAGATCGACGTTTCCGAATCGGATGTCCGCATCGACACCTATCGTTCGTCCGGATCGGGCGGCCAGCACGTCAACACGACCGATTCAGCGGTCCGCATCACCCATCTCGCCACCGGCATCGCGGTCGCCTGCCAGGCTGAGCGCTCCCAGCACAAGAACAAGGCGAAGGCCTGGGAGATGCTGCGTTCGCGGCTCTACGAGGAAGAACTGAAGAAGCGCGAGGCGGTGGCCAACGCCACCGAAGCGTCGAAGAGCGATATCGGCTGGGGCCATCAGATCCGATCCTACGTTCTGCAGCCCTATCAGTTGGTGAAGGATCTGCGCACGGGCGTCGAGAGCACAAGCCCGTCGAGCGTGCTGGACGGCGACCTCGACGATTTCATGGAGGCCTCGCTGTCGCAGCGCATCGAGGGCGGCGCCGGCGAAGTGGTGGCCGATATCGACTGAAGCTTCTAAGCCCCAAGCAGCAGGAACATCACGCTAGAGTAACAGGCTCTTCACTGTAATTGAGCGGGTGCTTTATGGCTTTGTTTTTTCATCGAATTTTCGACAATTACTTCTACCTCCGGGTTCATTGTTGCAGGCCTGCCGTCGCCTGGCCCGGAACCACTGCGAGTTCAATCTCGTTATCCGCGCGATCCCACTGCCGGGGTTGATGAAGTCACTCTCGTCAGCCCCGGCAGGCTGGTTCCGGCTGCAGATGTCGGCGCTCGATTGCACAGCAATTTCTTGCGCCAGCAAAGGAATCAGGCCAGCATCCGAACGTTGGGGGAAAAAGCATTTATGGCCGGACGCGGCGTATCTGCGACCTGACGAGCCGGCCACTGGGAAGATACGTTCCAAGAACGGGCAAGCGAAACGCTTGATAACTCGGTGATAGGAATTGCGCCCATGCCTGCTTCCACAACCCGACTGGCCTCTGCCGTCAAGACGGCGCGCCGCCTCCTGAATTCGATCATTGCGGTGGTGGTTCTGACGGCCGCCACCATTGTATTTGCAGCGCCGGCTTTGGCGCACGACGCCACGCCGACTGCAGCGAAGCCGCAAGGCTGGAGTTACCCATTCTCCTGTTGTTCCGGCTATGATTGCCGCGCGGTGTCGCAGACGTCGATCAGCGAGCGTCCGGAGGGCTATGTCATCAAGGGAACAGGCGAGGTCGTGGGCTACAGCGATGCACGGATCAAGAATTCGCCCGACGGCGAATATCACTGGTGTTCGGTCGCCGGCGCCAATGACGGAAAGACCATCTGCCTGTTCGTGCCACCGTCGTCGTTTTGATGCATGTCGCCCAAAGGCTTGCCCCCAAAAGCTTGCGCCAAGCGGGCCATGGCCTGACCCGAGGGTGCGCAGCGGTTTTGGGATACGACATGCATCAAAAAGAGTGAAGCGCGCCACGCGTCCGACGCAGGTAAGCCGAGTCTGCTGACAGACGGTTGTCAACGGCGCCTCTTTATGTTGCCTTACCGCGCTGGCGCGAAGCAATCGCGAGGGAGGCGTCATGACCATAAAGGCAAGCTGCCACTGCAGGGCGACGACGTTCGAGGTTTCGGAAGCGCCGCTAACCGTGACGCAATGCACCTGCTCCTTCTGCTCGAAACGCGGCTCGTTGTGGGCCTATTACGTCCCGTCGCAATTCAAGCTCACCAGCCCGCTCAAGAATGTCTCTTTCTATCAATGGGGCTCGAAAACGGTAAAACATGGTTTCTGCGCCACCTGCGGCTGCGGCACCTTCACCGAAACGCCGGACTGGTCGACCGGCAAGCCGGATTTCGACAATCCGAAAATCAGCGTGAATTCTCGCCTGTTCGACGATTTCGACCTCGATCAGGTCGAAGTCGTCGTCATCGACGGCAAGAATCTCTGGTAGCCGACAGTCTCTGCCAGCCGATCGGAATTGCGCAAATAGCGGCGGTTGAATTGACCGGGAAAAGCCGTGGCCAGCCGCTTTTCCCCTTCCATTTTTCGCCGCATTTCATGTTACAAGCATAGAGCGACGTGCGTCCACTTGGACGCACAAGGGATGCGGCGCGCCACTGGTGGGACCGCGGACTGGAGAGGGACTACCTGATGAAAAAGACTGTGCTCGTCGCAGTGGCGACGGCTGTGCTCGTGAGTGCCTGCACCACCACCGATCCGTATACCGGACAACAGAAAGTTTCCAACACTGCAGCCGGCGCCGGCATCGGCGCGCTGGCGGGTGCGGGGCTCGGCCTGCTCGCCGGCGGCAACGATCGCCGCAATGCGCTGATCGGCGCTGGCGTCGGCGCGCTCGCTGGCGGCGCCATCGGCGCCACAATGGACCAGAACGAGGCCGAACTGCGCCGGCAGCTTCAGGGGTCCGGCGTCAGCGTCACCCGCAGCGGCGACCAGATCATCCTCAACATGCCGTCCGACATCACCTTCAACGTCGACCAGGACGCGGTGAAGCCCGGCTTCTATCAAGTGCTGAATTCGGTCGCACTTGTGCTGAACAAGTTCCGCCAGACCACCGTCGACGTGTTCGGCCACACCGACTCGACCGGTGGCGACGAACACAATTTCGACCTGTCGCAGCGCCGCGCGCTGGCGGTCGCCAATTATCTGTCCGGGCAGGGCGTCGATACCCGCCGCTTCGCCGTCACCGGCTTCGGCAAGACGCGTCCGATCGCCTCCAACGCGTCGGCCGCCGGCCGCGCCCAGAACCGCCGCGTCGAGATCCAGCTCTCACCGCTCACCTGAGCAAGACAAACAAGAAGACCGCATTGCACATGAAAACGGCCCCGCAAGGGGCCGTTTTTGCTGGTCTTTGAGAATTTCTGCTGTGATCAGCCCAATTTCTGCTGTGATCAGCCCTTGGCGACGATGCGCATGAACGCGGGCATGTCGTCACCGAATCCGACGGTCCCATCGTTGTCTTCCTGGCGATGGCGGGCCGGGCGATTGCCGTCGCGCTGCGGCCTGGTGTCGCCACGTTCCGGCGCGCGCTGTTCGTTGCGATGGCGATCGGGCGAAGCCTTGCGATCGGGTGAAACTTGGCGTTCGGGTGAAGCTTGGCGTTCGGGGGAAGCTTGGCGCTCGGTGTTTTCCGAGCGGATCGCTTCCTTGCGCGCGCGCCGCTCACCCGCATCGGCGACCGCCGTCTCGGCCGCCACCGGCTGTTCCTCGCGCGCCAAATCCGGTGCTGCAGCTTCGCTTTGCTTGGCGTGGCGTTCGCGTGGCCTGCGTTCGCCCCTCTCCTTGCCATCGTCCTTGCGGCCGGCGCGGCGCGGCGCGCCGCGGCCACGGCGGGGAGCATCGTCCTCTCCGCCCTCGCTGGCGACGACCGTCGATAGATCGCCGTCATGCCACTCGATCTTGTTGCCGATCAGCCGTTCGATCGCGTCGATGTATTTGGTGTCGGACTTGGTGGCGATGGTGAAGGATTTGCCCGAGCGGCCGGCGCGGCCGGTGCGGCCGATGCGGTGGACATAGTCCTCGGCATGGATCGGCACGTCGTAATTGAAGACGTGGCTGACATCGGGGATGTCGAGGCCGCGCGCCGCGACGTCCGACGCAACGAGATAGCGCAGTTTGCCGTCACGGAAATTGGCCAGCATCTGCATGCGCGCGCGCTGGTCCATGTCGCCATGCAGCGCGCCGGCGTCGAAATCATGTTTCAGCAGCGAGCGGAAAAGCTCCGAGACCTCGATCTTGCGGTTGCAGAAGATGATGGCGTTCTTCAGCTCCGCATCCTCGGCCTTTATCAGATTGCGCAGCGTCTCGCGCTTGTCCCAGGGTTTCGAGCCGGATTTCACCAGACGCTGGATGATGTTGGTCGCGGCGGACGCGGCCTTCGAAACCTCGACGCGCACCGGCGCGTGCAGGAATTTCTCGGTGAGCTTGGTGATCTCAGGCGGCATCGTCGCCGAGAAGAACAGCGTCTGCCTGGTGAACGGGATCATCTCGCAGATGCGTTCGATGTCCGGGATGAAGCCCATGTCGAGCATGCGGTCGGCCTCATCGATGACCAGGATCTCGACGCCGTTGAGCAGAAGCTTTCCGCGCTCGCGATGATCGAGCAGGCGGCCCGGCGTCGCGATCAGCACGTCGGCGCCGCGCTCCAGCTTCTTGTCCTGCTCGTCGAAGGACACGCCGCCGATCAGCAGTGCGATGTTGAGCTTGTGGTTCTTGCCGTATCTGATGAAGTTCTCTTCAACCTGCGCGGCAAGCTCGCGCGTTGGCTCAAGGATCAGTGTGCGTGGCATGCGGGCGCGCGCCCGGCCTTTTTCGAGGCGGGTCAGCATCGGCAGCACGAACGAGGCCGTCTTGCCGGTGCCGGTCTGGGCGATGCCCAAAATATCCTTGCCGAGCAAGGCGTGCGGAATGGCGCCGGCCTGGATCGGTGTCGGTTCGGTGTAACCGGCGTCGGTGACTGCGGAAAGGACCTTCGGCGACAGGCCGAGGTCTGCGAAGGTCAACACGTCTTGAGCGATCTGGGTGTCTGAGGACAAGTTTGGCTGTCTTTGGCTGGTTCGGGGGCGCAACGCAAGCGGTCGCGGCAAGCGCCGCGCGCCTGCAAGATTGGTATTGCAGGTAGGCGCAAGCCTACGATTTGTCAACACAAACAGGCGGGGGACGGCACGATTGTGAAGTCGTAACCTTAATCGCGATGCTTAATCGAGTTGCTGTCGCTGCGCCGGCTCAATAGCGGAACTGTTCGGCGAGAATGCGCTCGTTCCACGAGTGGCTCGGATCGAACAGCAGCGTCGCCGTTACCGTTGGCGATTCCTGCACCGTAACCGAGGTTACGGCCTTCACCTCGGTGTGGTCGGCGGCGGCGTTCACCGGCCGCTTTTCCGCCTCCAGGATATCGAAGCGAACGGTCGACTTGTTGGAGAGCAGCGCGCCGCGCCAGCGGCGCGGGCGGAACGGACTGACCGGGGTCAGCGCCAGCAGCGGCGCGTCGAGCGGCAGGATCGGTCCGTGCGCGGAAAGGTTGTAGGCGGTCGAGCCGGCCGGCGTCGCGACCATCACACCGTCGCAGTTCAATTCCTCCAGCCGCACTTGCCCGTCCACGGTGATACGGATCTTGGCCGTCTGATAGGACTGGCGCCATAGCGCAACCTCGTTGATCGCCAACGCCGAGATCGTTTCGCCCTCAGCGGTGACCGCCTGCATCTCCAGCGGACGGATCGTTTCGGCAACGGCCGCGGCGATGCGCCCGGTCAAACCGCTGGCGCGGTATTCGTTCATCAGGAAGCCGATGGTGCCACGGTTCATGCCGTAGACCTTTTTTCCCGTGCTCATCGTGTCGCGCAAGGTCTGCAACAGGAAGCCGTCGCCGCCCAGCGCCACGACGATCTCTGCATCCTCGATGGGTGCCTGGCCATAGCGCGCCGAAAGGCTCTCCAGCGCCGCCTTGGCGTCGGCGGTGTCGGACGAGACGAAGGCGAAGCGGCTGGCGGCTTTGTTCATGGCTCCCCAATGGCGATGTTGATGGCGACCGGTTGGTGGCGACCGGTTGCTTGGGCCGCGCCAGCGCCGGGTTAGCATGGGCGGGCAGATCTGCAAAGCGAGACATCTGGCGCCGCTTAATAACAGCGCCGGGAGGAGCCGCCGGCCTGCTGCTCGCGCATCGTGTCGAGTGACAAGCGAATGTGATGGTTAAGACGGGAATTAAACTCTCGTAAAGCCGGATCGACCATGTTAGCCGGCAGTGGATGGGCGGCGTGGGGGCCAGCTAGTCGGACCGATTTATTGCCGGTAACACGCCTGATTGTCATCGTCTTGATGCTGGGAAGTTTCGCGCTTGCCTTTGCCCAACTGGTGCGCCAGTCGGAACAGACGAGTTTGCGACCCCAACCAACGGCTTCACGCTGCGGCGATGCCGCCGGCACGCCATGCCCGCAACGGGCGTTGTGAATTCGCCAGGCACTTCCCGTGATACGAGAGGCCGGTGCTTATCGCGCCTGCAGCAGGTGGCAGCCGGCCTGCCGCTTCTGTGCGAGATACTCGTCGATAAGCTGGCGGTAGCGCACCTTGCCGAAGCTCGGGAAGTGGCCGCCATGCACGACCGCAACATCGAGCCCGCGCATCCGCAGCAGCGTCTCGACATAGTCGTCGACAGCGGAATGATAGACATCGTCGATCAGCGGGCCGTCATAGACGATGTCGCCGGAAAGCAGGATACCGGTCTTCCTCTCGTAGAGCGCGATGCCGCCGGGTGAATGGCCCGGCGTGTGGATCACTTCGAAGGCACGGTCGCCGAGATCGACGAAATCGCCTTCTCCAAGCAGACGATCGGCCGGCGCCGGCTGGATCCGGTAGCGCGTGGCATCCCAGCCTTGCGGCATTGCGTCGAACATGGCGTCGGTCGCGTAGCGGTCGGCGACCGTCCATTCATTGCGCGGGTCGGCGAGGATTTCTGCTTCGGCCGCATGCACGCAACGGTCCGGAAATTCGTGATGGCAGCCGATATGGTCGAAATGCGTGTGGCTGGCCACGCAAACGAGCTTTCGCTCCGTCACCAGCGGGACGTGGCGCCGCAGGCTGAAATGGCCGAGGCCGGTGTCGAACAGAAGATCGCGATCGCGGCCGCGCACATGCCAGATGTTGCAGCGGAAGAACGGCTTGATCCACGGCTCATGGATCAGCGTCACGCCATCGCCCATACGGATGGCTTCATACCAATTCGGTGCGTCGATGATCGGAAGCGTGCCCATGGCTCAGCCCGCCAGAAGAATGACATCGCCAGCGTCGCACGAAACCGCAGAGATGTCGCCCGGCTGGACGACCGCAGCAGCGGGAACCCTGGCGATGAAGTGCAGCGCCGGGTCTTTCTCGGAGACAGCAAGCACGCGCTTGAAGCTGCCCTGAAACACCACGTCGCTCACCTTGGCCGTGCCGAGCCTTACCGCGCCGCCTGTCGCGCCGAGGACAAGGTGCTCCGGACGGACGGCGAGGGCGACAGAAGCGCCAGCAGGCACTGTGCCGGGCAGGGAAAGCGGTCCGACCTGGGTCGCGACAGTGATTGTTCCGTGCTCCGCCGCCGTCACCGTTCCCGATATCAGCGTGCTCTCACCCATGAAGGTTGCGGAAAAGCGCGTCGCCGGCCGCGCATAGACGCGCTCGGGCGGGCCTTCGTCCTCGATGCGCCCGTCATTCATGACCACGCAATGGTCGGCCAGTGCCATCGCCTCTTCCTGGTCGTGGGTGACATGGATGAAGGCGGTGCCGACGCGTTTCTGGATCGCTTTCAACTCATCCTGCATCTGCCGGCGCAGTTTTAGGTCGAGCGCGCCGAGCGGTTCGTCGAGCAGCAGCACGGCCGGCTCGACGACAAGCGCGCGGGCCAGCGCGACGCGCTGCCGCTGGCCGCCGGAAAGCTGGTGCGGCTTCTTGTCGAAGGCGGTGGCCAGCCCGACCAGGGCCAGCGCGTCCCGCGCCCGCGCGGTCCGTGTCGCGGCATCGACGCCTTGCATGCGCAGGCCGAAGCCAACATTGCTGCCGACGCTCATATGCGGAAACAGCGCATAGTCCTGAAAAACCGTCGTCGTCGGCCGCTTCGCCGGCGGCACCGCGGTGCAGTCCTCGCCGCGGATCAGCACTTTGCCTTCGCTCGGCGTGACGAAGCCGCCGAGAATGGACAAAAGCGTCGTCTTGCCGGAGCCCGACGGCCCGAGCAGGATGGTGTAGCTGCCCGGCTCGATTTGCAGCGACACTTTCCTCAACACGGTGTTCTGGCCAAAGCGATGCGAGACAGCGCGGACATCGACCAGTGGCGCGGTCATGCCGGCTTCCTCCGCAACAGCATCAGTTCAAAAAGCACGATCAGCACGATGGAGACGGCGAAGACCAGCGAGCCGACGGCGTTGGTCTTGGGATTGAGGCCCGAGCGCAGGAGGTTCCAGATCTCGACCGGCAGCGTCGTGTCGAAGCGCGTCAGCAGGAACGAGATCACGAATTCGTCCCAGGAGAAGGTCATCGACAGGAAGAAACCGGCGAAGATCGCCGGCGCCATGACAGGCACGGTGATCAGCAGCAGCACCTTCCATTCGGGCGCGCCGAGGTCGCGCGCGGCTCGCTCGATGTTGATCTGGTGGTCGCCCATCTGGCTGTAGATGATGGCAAAGCACAGCGGCAGGTTGATCACCACATGGCCGATGCCGGCAGCAAGCAGCGATTTCGGTATGCCGGCCCAGTTGAACAGCACCAGCAGCCCCATGCCGATGATGAGATAGCTCACGGTCAGCGGCAGCGTGATCAGCCCGCGCAGCAGGGCCGAGCCCGGCAGCACGAAACGCGCAAAACCCCAGGCTGAGAGGAAACCGAGCGTGACGGCAGCAGCCGAGGAGAGGACCGCGACTAGAAGCGAATTGACCAGCGCCGAGGTCAGCCGCGTGTCGGCGAGCACGGCGTCGTACCAGCGCAGCGACGGGCCGGTGAAGGGCGGGATCGGAAACGACGTCGCCTGCAGCGAAAACAGCACTAGCACGACCACCGGCAGGAAGATGAAGCCATAGATGACGATGGCGTAAAACCAGGAGACGATGCGGACAACGGCGCGCACAGTCAGGCCCGCTCGATCTTGAGCCAGCGGGCGCAGGCGAGATAGCCAATGGTGACGACCGCCATCAGGATGATCGACAGCGCCGAGGCGAGCGGAAAATCGCCGCGCCGGCCGATCTGCATCATCACCAGTTGCGGCATCAAAAGCTCGTTATTGCCGCCGAGGATCTGCGGCGTGATGTAGTCGCCGATGCACAGCACGAAGGTGAGGAAGGCGCCGACCATGATGCCGGGCAAGGTCAGCGGCAGGACGACATGCAGGAACGTGCGCACCGGCCCGGCGCCGAGATCGGCGGCTGCCTTGCGGTAGCTCGGGCTGAGCTGCTTCAGATTGGCGAAGATCGTCAGCGTCAAAAGCATGACGAAGAAATGCACGAAGCCGATGACCGTGGCCAGCCGCGTGTTGGCGAGCTGCAGCGGCTCGCTGAACAGGCCGGAGCCGGTCAGCGCGCGGTTGATCACGCCGTTCTGCGCCAGCACCAGCAGCCAGGAGTAGGAGCGCACGACATAGGAGGTCCAGAACGGCAGCACCGCCAGCATCAGCGCCAGCCGCTGCCAGCGTTCCGGCACCTGTTCGGCCAGGATCCAGGCGAAAGGGTAGGCGAGCAGCACCGAAATCACGGTGACGATGGCTGTAACCTGCAGCGAATTCACCATCGCCTGCCAATAGGCCGGGTTGGTGAAGAACTGGCTGTAATTAGCGAGTGTAAAGCCCCTGCCGTCATGCGCCGTCAGGCTGGAAAACCCCATGGCGACGAACGGCAGCACGAAGAACAGCAGCGTCCAGCCGAGCGCCGGCGTGACCAGCGCCCAGGGCAGGCCCGCCCGGGGCAGGGCACGGCCCGCCCGGGGCAGGGCACGCCCGCTGTTGGTGGCAGAGTTCACGACCGGCGACCGGTCACTGCGCCTGCAGCATTTCGGTCCAGACGTCCTGCATCTTCTTGTCGAGATCGGCGTTCGGCGCCGGATAGGGCTGGGCGCGGGCGAGGAAATCCGGCTGCTCGTCGAAGCGCAGGATCTTCTTCTGCTCATCGGTCAGAGCCGCCTTGGTATTCGCCGGCATGCCCCAATAGCAGGCAGAAGTGGCAAGCCGCGCCTGGCCTTCAGGGCTCATAATGTACTGGATGAATTTTAGCGCCGTGTCCTTGTTTTTGGAATCCTTGAACATGGCCAGCGACTGCGACCACAGCACAGCACCTTCTCTGGGAATCGAGAAGTCGAGGGCAGGGTTCTCCTTGGCCAGCCCGGCCGTCACCCATTCGCCGCCGCCGACCAGAATGTCGACCTCGCCGGTCGCCAGCGCGGTCTGGCTGGCGGTCACCTCGCCGACCAGCTTGGCATTGGCCTTCATCCTGAGCAGCTCTTGCTTGATGGCCGGAAGGTCGGCTTCAGTCAGCTCGGCGGTCTTCTTGCCGATCGCCAGCGCCGCCATGCCGATGACCGGCAGGTAATAGTCGTAGATGGCGATCTTGCCCTCGTATTTGTCGCCGGTCAGCGCGGCCAGCGACTGCATGTCGGCCGGATCGACCTTGGTCTTGTTGTAGCCGATGGTGTTGTAGCCGAATTTTTCGGTGATGCCGTAGCGCTTGCCGTCGACCACGGTGGAGCTGTCCATTTTCACCTGGGGAAAGAGGTCGGCCAGCGGCAGCTTGTCTTCCGGCAGCGGTTCGAACAGGCCCTTTTCGACGCCGCGCGGTATGTCGATGCTGTCGATCACCATCACGTCCCAGTCTCCGGGCTGCGACTGCTCGACAATGGCCATGCCGGCGCCGGTGCCCTCGAACTCCTTGACATTGACCTTGACGCCATTGGCCTCCTCGAAGGGCTGCAGCAGCGCCGGATCGGCGTGATCGCACCAGATCAGGGCGTTGAGATCAGCGGCCTGAGCGAGGCTGCCCGTCGCCAGCAGCAGCGCTGTCGCTGCACACGCGGCGTGAAGGTGTCTCTTCAGAACGGAAAGCGGCTTCCTGGTCGTTGGATTCGGGGTGATTGGATTGATGGTCATCGAGTGTTCTCCCTTGCCTTTCTGGCTTCTGGCAAAAAATTGAACCAATTCTAAAATTGAGTCAATTCTGTTTTTATGGCAGATAGCCGGCATGAGCGGATTGCGGGCAAGGCAAAAGGCGGATCGGCATCGCCGCATCATCGAGGCGGCGGCGGCGCTTTTTCGCGACACCGGCTATGAAGGCGCCAAGATCGAGACGATCGCGGCGCAGGCGGAAGTCTCGGTCGGCACGATTTATAACTATTACCAGAACAAGGGCGACATCCTCGGCGCCATCGTCTCGATGGAGGTCAATGAGGTGCTCAATGCCGGGCAGGGCGTCGTCGCCAATCCGCCGGCCAATGTCGGCGATGCGCTCGACACGCTGCTCGGCATCTATATCGAGCATTCGCTGCATTATCTCAGCAAGGAGATGTGGCGGCAGGCGATGGCGATCTCGACGCAACTGCCCGACAGCCCGTTCGGCCAGGCTTACACGGCGCTCGACCGGGCGCTGACCGAGCAGATCCGCGCGCTGATCGCCCGGCTGCAGGGGCTCGGCCTGGTCCGCCGGGATATCGACGGGCAGGCGCTCGGCGAACTGGTGTTCAATAACATGAACATGATGTTCATAGAATTCGTGAAGCGCGACGGGGCGAGGATTGCCGAACTGCGCGCCGCGATACGAAGGCAGATCCGGATTCTGGTGGCGGCGATCGCTGCGTGAGGGCTCCCGATGGGATTTCTGGTGGCCCGGACGTCGCTAAGCCGCAATCGCGCAGGTTCAATTCCGCTGGTGGCGCGTGGAGCACTTCCGCTGTTGACTACATCGGCGGTTTTCTACCGAGCATGCCTGGGTGGCCGCGCACGTGGAAACGGCACGACGGTCAAGGGCGCCTTACGGAATTCGGCGATGGCTATTTCTTCAATCAGCAAGTCCAGTGCCTCGCTGACGCGTTGGCTCGTTTCGTCTATGCCGCAGAGCCGGTTTTGGGCGCACTCCAAGAGCTCGCGCGCTGCAGCGAAGTCGCTTCGCATGACACCACCCGTTGTTCAGCCCACCCGCCCGGATATTATCGGCGCGCTAAATTGAGCGACTGCTAATATACACAGGGGCATTTTAATCGAATGGCATTAATGGCCGGGAGCGGGAGATGCCGGCCGGTCCGCAACCCTGTTGCATCCATTGGTTCTGATGCCACGGACCGGAGGCATGGCGCTTTGCTTTGCGAAACGCGGGGGTTTAGTCCTGATACGATCTTGGGCGGCTTAGAAATTCTCTGGCGGCAGCGATCTGGCGTCGATGCTCGCGAAGGAAGGCCAGGCTGAAACAGATCGAAAAGGCCAATCCCGAAAAGGCTATCGTTGCCTGCGAGGTCGGATCGGGATCGGCAATCATCAGGAAGCGGAAACCGAACGCCAACGCGAGGGCAGCAAGACCACCATACATGCCGCCGATAAACGGTGCGATCGTGCGTTTCTGCTCCAACGGCGACTCCTATGGTTTCCACGACGGAATACCTGTGGTCCGCTAGCGGATACATCCGTTGAAGCTGATGGGCTATGGCCCCGGCCTGTGGAAATTGGGGATGAGCAGATTTCGACCAACCGTGGGAGGTTATCACAAAAAGCCGGTTGTCCCCGGAAGGCGTCTGTTTTCAATAGCGATAGATGTAAGCCGGCCTCCTGAAGCCGCGCTTGCATTTCACCTCTTCCTTGTATTCATCGCCTTCCCACTTGCGCTCGATCTTGCAATTGCCGCGCCGGAATTCCTTTTTGTAGCTGTAGCGTTCGCGCTTCCGCTCATAATCACCTTCGTCTTGATAGCGGCCCAGCCATTTGCCATGACCGCTCTCGTCCTTCCACGGATCGGCAGCGGCCACGCTGACGCATCCGGTCATTGCAATGCCGGCCAGGAGGGTAACGAGCATCTTCATAAGCGATCCTCCTTTGCTGATCCCCGTGGGCCGCTTTGCAGAATGTGGACGGCCGTCAACGTTTTCATCAAGCCCGGAAGCGCATCCCGCCGGGCCCGATATTCGATGTCACAATCAACCGCCGTTAGCAGGTGCTGCCGGAGCAGGTGCTGCCGGAGCGGGTGCTGCCGGAGCAGGTGCGGCCGGCTCTGCCGGAGCGGGCGCGGCTGGGGCAGGTGCGCTCGGCTCTGCCGGAGCGGACGCGGCTGGCGCTTCGACGTTGGGCGCTTCGACCGTAGGCGCTTCAACCTTTACGTCGACGTCCTTTCCGGTGCCCCCGCCGTTGATGTTGATAACGCCGGTGAACAACAGCAGGATCACGATTGCGATAATAGCGAGAACGACGGCGACAGCGGTGCCGGCGCCATTTCCGCCTGAGTTAACAACGGTGGGACCGTCAGCCATGACTATCTCCTATTCTCAATTACCACTGGTCGGCAACGGGAGCGGCGGGCGCTTAGTTCCGGCGCCGGGCTATGGTCCATGACGCAGTAAGACTGAAGTCTGTGCGTTAAAGACAAAGGGCTGAGGCTGGCAACCAAGATCTTGGCAAACGATTGGTATTTGGCCGCCGAGCAAAGTCCCTTCATCGGTGGTTCCGGGTGCCCCGCTGTATACGCATCCGCGGGCACCCGATGTGGCACCCTAACGGCGGAAAGAACTGTGACCCTTATCCAGAGCAAACAGAATGTCGATGCGGTCGCAAGCCGACCCGCCAATGACAATCAAACTCCTGACCCAACAGATTTCTCGGTGGTTGATCTTGTTTCGTCGAGCGACGATGACATCGTTGCAATCGTCAGGCGAACAGAGCGCCTGGCCCTCGCCGTGATTATAGTAATGGCGATCTTCCTGATCTTTGCACCGGTATTCTTCATTGCCCTGATGTATGGGATCTAGAGGTCCCGATTAGCCCTCGCCCCCCTTGCGCAGCGCGGCAAAATCCGAAGGGCCGGCCTCATTCAAGACGACAGGCTTTGGTGCCCCCGGACGGAATCGAACCGCCGACCTTCGGTTTACAAAACCGCTGCTCTACCAGCTGAGCTACAAGGGCACGGCGCTCCGGTTAGCATATTTGGTGCGCCAGTAAAGACAAAACTCCGTTTTGAGTGCGCTGGGGCAGCCGGCGCGGGCGTCCTGAAAACGGCCAATTGGCTTCCTATATTGTTCTAAGGTGCAATCGCATGGGCGAGGGTGTCGCATGATCAGACTTGTCGTCATTGCCCTGATCGTCGTCGTGACCTGGTTCCTCCTGGTGAAGCTCATCAAGATTTTGAAGAGCGCCAATGTCGACTGGACCGGCGTCACCACCATCATCGGCTTCATCGCGCTTGCCTTCTGGCTGCGCCACATCACCGGCATGGGCTGAGGCCTCCCGCCGCCGGACTGTCGATCGGCGCTCTCGCCGGTCGTAATTTGCGCGCCTGCCTGCAAACCTGTTCAGTTCGGCCGCTTTTGCGCTTTTGAAAAAATCCAAAAAAACCGTCGAACCTTTTTCCTTGCTGCAACGACTGATGGTCAAGAGGCGGGATGGATCGCCTCTCAGACAACGCAGCAAGGAGATCGTCATGTTCAAGCGC
Organism: Mesorhizobium sp. WSM4815; assembly: GCF_055811575.1. NCBI lineage: Bacteria > Pseudomonadati > Pseudomonadota > Alphaproteobacteria > Hyphomicrobiales > Phyllobacteriaceae > Mesorhizobium > Mesorhizobium sp. WSM4815. The sequence continues at coordinate 407,343 of NZ_JBVVQS010000098.1, forward strand.
ACCATTGTTTCCGGCCTCATCGCCACCACTGTCGCCGCCGCCATGCTGGCCGGCACCGTTCAGCCTTCGGCCGCCCATCACAAGCACCATCACAACAAGCACCTTGGCATCGGCATCGCCGCCGGCGTCGGCGGCTTCCTGCTCGGCAGCGCGCTCGCCCAGCCGCGCACCGTTTACATCGAGGAAAATGGCGGCTCATGGCACGTCCGGCGCTGCCTCAACCGCTATCAGAGTTACGATCCGTACTCCGACACCTATGTCGGCTACGACGGCTACCGTCACCGCTGCCGGCTTTGAGGGGAGGTGAACCGTTTCAGGCAAGGGAAAAAGGGGCACCCACCGCCCTTTTTCAGCTGTCTGGGTGGCAAAATTGAACCCGGCACCGCGACCGGTTCCAGCGAGGGATGTACAGGGATTTTTCGACAGCTTAGTCTGGCGGTGAAGGCACCAGAGGGAGAGGGACGCTTGGACGAGCACGAACCCAAGGAAGAGCAGATTGAGACGGATTTCCGCAACGGCACGATCACCACCGTCGGCATTCTACTGGCTTTCTCGCTGGGCTTCATCACGCATTGGGCCGCCAACCCGCTCCCTTGGGAAATCTATCACCTGGCAGCCGTCGTGCCGATTTTGATAGGCATTGCCTTGCAGATACGAGCGCTGCGGTTGCTGCTCGACACAACGTCTCTACAGCGACGCGTCCATGAACGTGCCACCCGCATCTTCATCGCCGGCCTGATCTTCACCGCCTGCGGAGTTGGGCTGGCGATGCTGCTTGATTTCTACGACCTATCGACCAAGAGCGCGGTGCCCGGGGCCTAGCTCATCCTGACAGATGTCGCACCATTCGGCGCCGGTCAGCGCTGCCATGCGCTCGACGCCTATTTTCACCGCTGCATTGGTTGCGCCGGCCGCGGGCACGACCTGATCGTAGGCGCGCAGCGATACGTCGCAATAGACCGGCAACGGCGAGGCGAGGCCGAAGGGGCAGACGCCGCCAATCGGATGGCCAGTGATTTCGGCCACCTGCTCGGCATCGAGCATGCGCGGCTTGCCGCCGAATGCATCGCGCGATTTGCGATTGTCGATGCGCGCGTCGCCGCGGGCGACGACCAGCATGGCCCGGTTACCGACGCGCAGGCAGATGGTCTTGGCGATCTGCCCCGGCTCGACGCCGTGCGCCTCGGCCGCGAGCGCGACGGTCGCCGAGCTTGTCGGCGTTTCGATCACCTCGATGTCGCGGGCATACTCGGCGAAGAAGGCTTTGACGGATTGGAGGCTCATGCGTCTTTCGGGCGTCGGCTGGCGGAAGGTGGACGCAAACTTGGCCGTAGCCGGGCGGCTGTCAAGGTGAGCGCGCAGCGCCAATCTCGAAGAGTGAACCCGGTTCGGCGGCGCGGCTTGGTGAAGAAGGGGGCGGCAGACCACCAATCATCCTGGTTATTTCCGCTGCCGCATCGCGCACCAGCGGGCCGATCTCGGCCAGCCGCTGCGGCGTGACCCGCACCGTCGGTCCCGAAACAGACACGCCGCCGATCGGCTCGCCGAACTCGTCGAAGATGGCCGCGGCAACGCAGCGCATGCCGGGGTGCCGTTCCTCGTCGTCGACCGACCAGCCGCGCAGCTTGATCGTCACCAGATCACGGGCCAGCGCCGAGACGTCGGAAAGCGTCTTTTCGGTGAAGCGCTCCAGCCCGGTCCGGCGCAGGACGGCGCCGACGCGCTGCGGCTCGAGATGCGCCAGCACCGCCTTGCCGATGCCCGATGCATGGAAGGAACTGCGCGTGCCCGGCCGGAAGAAGGCGCGGATCGCCTGATGCGTCTCGACCTGGCTGACGAAGACGACGCAATCGTCCTCGGCGACGCCGAGATTGGCGGTCTCGCCGGTCTTCTCCATCAATTCCTGCATGACAATGCGGGCGCGGTCGACCAGCTTGCGGCGGCGCAGGAACGCCGCGCCCATGCGATAGGTCTCGACGCCGATCGACCACAGCTGGTCGGTGCTGTCGAACTCGACCATGCCGTGGTTTTCCAGCGTCGTCAGCATGCGGTAGGCGGTGGAGGCGGGGAGGCCGCTCTGCGCGGCGATCTCGCTCAGCGACAGGCCGCTGCCTTCGGCGACGATGGCCAGGATGCGCAGGGCCCGGTCGAGCGACTGCACCGAAGCCGCCTCGGCCGGACCGTGGAAGGCGCGCGGCCGTCCGCGCTGGCGTTTTTCGGCGGTTTCCATAGTGGCATTCTTGCCGATTTCGCCAAATTCACAATGAAAAAGTTTTTTACCAATTTGCCTCGCGAAGTTCATGGAAAACAGAAAATTCAATTAAATCAGGCGATAGAAGCCGTTTCTTAGAAATGAAAAAATATTCTGAAAAAATTGAAAAATAACGGGCGCGCTGCCATTCTCGGCCATCAACAATTCCGTGGAGGCTGACATGGCCAGGATGCGCGCAGTCGACGCAGCGGTTCTCGTTTTGGAAAAAGAAGGCACCTCCTGCGCCTTTGGCGTGCCGGGTGCTGCCATCAACCCGTTCTATTCGGCGCTGAGGGCGAGGGGTACGATCCGCCATATCCTGGCGCGCCATGTCGAGGCGGCCTCGCACATGGCCGAAGGTTATACCCGCGCCAGATCAGGCAATATCGGCCTGTGCATCGGCACTTCCGGTCCGGCCGGCACCGACATGATCACCGGCCTCTATTCGGCCGCGGCCGATTCCATCCCGATCCTCTGCATCACCGGCCAGGCGCCGCGGGCGCGTCTCAGCAAGGAGGATTTCCAAGCCGTCGACATCGCAGCCATCGCAGCACCCGTCGCCAAATGGGCGGTCACCGTCATGGAACCCTATCTGGTGCCGATGGCGCTGCAGAAGGCGTTCCACCTGATGCGCTCGTCGCGGCCGGGGCCGGTTCTCATCGATCTGCCGGTCGACGTGCAACTGGCCGAGATCGAGTTCGACATCGATGCCTATGAGCCGCTAGTGCCGTTCAAGCCGGCAATGTCGCGCGGCCAGGCCGAGAAGGCCTTGGCGATGCTCAACGCGGCCGAAATGCCTATCATCGTTGCCGGCGGCGGCATCATCAACGCCGATGCCTCGGATCTGCTGATCGAGTTCGCCGAAGTCACCGGCGTACCGGTGATCCCGACGCTGATGGGCTGGGGCGCGATCCCCGACGACCACCGGCTGATGGCCGGCATGTGCGGGCTGCAGACATCGCATCGCTACGGCAACGCGACGATGCTCGAGGCCGATTTCGTCTTTGGCATCGGCAACCGCTGGGCCAACCGCCACACCGGCTCCGTCGACGTCTACACGAGGGGCAAGAAATTCATCCATGTCGACATCGAGCCGACGCAGATTGGCCGTGTCTTCGCGCCGGACCTCGGCGTCATTTCGGATGCCGGTGCGGCGCTCAAAATGCTGCTCGACGTCGCCACCGAGTGGAAAACGGCTGGAAAACTGCGCGACTGGTCGGGTTGGGCCAGGGAATGCCAGGGCCGCAAGAAGACGCTGAAGCGCAAGACGCATTTCGACCAGGTGCCGTTAAAACCGCAGCGCGTCTACGAGGAGATGAACAAGGCATTCGGCCGCGACACCACCTATGTCACCACGATCGGGCTTTCGCAGATCGCCGGCGCGCAGTTCCTGCATGTCTACAAGCCGCGCAACTGGATCAATTGCGGCCAGGCCGGCCCGCTCGGCTGGACGCTGCCGGCCGCACTTGGGGTTCGCGCCGCCGACCCGCAGCGCAAAATCGTGGCGCTGTCCGGCGACTATGATTTCCAGTTCATGATCGAGGAACTGGCGGTCGGCGCGCAGCACAAATTGCCCTATATCCATGTCGTCGTGAACAATGCTTATCTCGGTCTGATCCGCCAGGCGCAGCGCGGCTTTTCGATGGATTTCGAGGTCAGCCTCGCTTTCGAGAACGTCAACCGGAAAGACGATCCAGAGGCTGGCTATGGCGTCGACCACGTTGCTGTCGCCGAGGCCATGGGCTGCAAGGCGGTCCGGGTGCGCCGGCCGGAGGAATTCGCCGGCGCCTTCAAACAGGCGCAACAACTGATGAAGGAGCACCAGGTTCCGGTGGTGCTCGAATTCATCCTTGAGCGCGTCACCAATGTTTCGATGGGCACCGAGATCGACAAGATCACCGAATTCGAGGAGCTTGCCGAACATCACGAAGACGCGCCGACGGCGATCGTCATGCTGGACTGAACGGAGAAAAAGAATGCCACGGTTTTCAGCCAACCTCTCGATGCTCTTTGGCGAGCACGATTTCCTCGGCCGCTTCGAAGCCGCCGCCCGCGCCGGTTTTGGGGGTGTCGAATATATCGGCCCCTATGATCATGCGCCGGAGGTGATTGCGGCGAGGCTGAAGCAAAACGGCCTGACGCAGGTGCTGTTCAACCTGCCGGCCGGCGACTGGGGCAAGGGCGAGCGCGGCATTGCGGTGTTGCCGGATCGTGTTCCCGAGTTCCGGCAAGGCGTCGCCAAGGCGATCACTTATGCGCAGGCGCTGGGCTGCGAACAGGTCAACTGCCTCGCCGGCATCGCGCCGCAAGGCATCGAGCGTTCGGTGCTGGAAGACGTCTTCGCCGAGAACCTGGCTTTCGCGGCCGAGAAGCTGGAGCAGGCCGGCGTGAGGCTGCTGATCGAGCCGATCAACACCGGCGACATTCCGGGCTTTTTCCTCAACTATTCGGACCAGGCACTGGCGCTCATCGACCGCGTCGGCTCAAAAAACCTGTTCCTGCAATACGACATCTATCACATGCAGATCATGGAGGGCGATCTCGCCCGCACCATCGAGGCAAACCTCGGCCGCATTGCGCATATCCAACTGGCGGATAATCCCGGCCGTCACGAGCCGGGGACGGGCGAGATCAATTTTCCTTTTCTGTACAGTCACATCGACCGCATCGGCTATACCGGCTGGGTCGGGGCGGAGTACAAGCCGAAGGTTTCGACGGAAGCCGGGCTGGGCTGGTTCCGGGAGTTTGCCGGGCAGGCGGCGGCGTAGGGGACGTTTACAATTGACGTCGAGTTCCTTCGCGCCCCCCTCTGGCCTGCCGGCCATCTCCCCCACGGGTGGGGAGATTGGATGTCACCGCCGCCTTCGCCAATTTTCGAGGTTGGAAAAGTAGAAGCCGGCGCCGGAACTGCCGATCTCCCCACCTGTGGGGGAGATGGCCGGCAGGCCAGAGGGGGGGCGACGGAACGCGGCCTTAACAAGGAAAATACCAGGGAGAAACATCAATGGAAACCATCGGCTTCATCGGCCTCGGCATCATGGGCGCGCCAATGGCGGGGCATCTGCTCGACGCCGGCTACACCGTCGTCGCCAGCGACCATCGCTCGAAACCGCCGGCCGATCTCGTCGCCGAGGGTCTAAAAACCGTCTCCGGCCATCACGCCGTGGCACGTGCCGCCGACATCATCATCACCATGGTTCCCGACACGCCTGAGGTGGCCGACGTGCTGTTCGGCGACAACGGCGTAGCCTCGGGTTTGACCGCGGGCAAGCTGGTCATCGACATGAGTTCGATCTCGCCGATCGAGACCAAGGTTTTTGCCAGGAAGATCGACGATCTCGGCTGCGACTATCTCGATGCGCCGGTGTCGGGCGGCGAGGTCGGCGCCAGGGCTGCGTCGCTGACCATCATGGTCGGCGGCGAGGAAAAGGCCTTCGAGCGCGCCAGGCCGGTGTTCGAAAAAATGGGCAAGAACATCACGCTGGTCGGCCCCAACGGCGTCGGCCAGACCACCAAGGTCGCCAACCAGATCGTCGTCGCGCTGACCATTGAAGCAGTCGCCGAAGCGCTTGTTTTTGCATCGAAAGCCGGCGCCGACCCGGCCAAGGTGCGGCAGGCGCTGATGGGCGGGCTGGCCGCCTCGCGCATCCTCGAAGTGCATGGCGAGCGCATGATCAAGCGCAGCTTCGCGCCGGGCTTTCGCATCGAACTGCACCAGAAGGATCTTAATCTCGCGCTGGAAGGGGCGAAAGCGCTCGGCGTGGCACTACCCAACACCTCGACGACGCAACAATTGTTCAACTCCTGCGCGGCCAATGGCGGCGCCAAGGAGGATCATTCGGCGCTGGTCAAGGCGCTGGAGCGAATGGCGGGGCAGGAGTTAGGGGAGTAGGGGAGTAGGGGAATAGGGGAATAGGGCAGTAGGGCAGTAGGGCAGTAGGGGAATAGGGCAGTAGGGCA